>NZ_JANZNP010000005.1:0-488793 GCF_025153065.1 Pantoea sp. XY16
CTCTGCCGCAGGCGGACAAAACGGCGGTCGCGATGGCCAACTCACCGCATTTTCGTGGTTACAACCTGGCGGGCGTGGAAATCACCCGCAGCCAGCCCGACTATCGTGAGCAGTTCGATATTGGCGCAGAGCGCGAAGCGCTGCCCGTCACCGCCGATTCCCCGACCTGGCAACGCATGCAGGGGCCGAACCAGTGGCCTGAAGCCTTGCCTGAATTGCAGACGGTGGTGACCCGCTGGCAGCAGCAGATGACTGCCGTGGCGCTGGAGCTGCTGCGCGCCTTTGCCGAAGCGCTGAACCTGCCACGTAACGCCTTCGATAACCTTTACGGCGACTATCCCAACGAACACATCAAACTGATCCGCTATCCGGGCCGCACCGAGGGTGAATCACGCCAGGGTGTAGGTGCACACAAGGATTCGGGTTTCCTGACCATGTTATTACAGGACGACCAGCCGGGCTTGCAGGTTGAAGTGACGCCGGGCAACTGGATTGATGCCTCACCTTTGCCGGGCGCGTTTGTGGTCAACATTGGCGAACTGCTGGAGCTGGCGACCAACGGCTATCTGCGCGCGACGGTACACCGCGTGGTGTCGCCGCAGCAGAACAATGAGCGCTTATCCATCGCCTTCTTCCTTGGCGCACAGCTCGACGCCGTCGTGCCAATCTATCAGCTTCCCCCGCAGCTGGCTGAGCTGGCGCAGGGACCGAGCAGCGATCCGCTTAACCCGCTCCTGCGAGAAGTTGGCTGGAATTACCTTAAAGGCCGGCTGCGTTCGCATCCGGAAGTTGCCCAGCGTTTCTATCCCGAACACAACACCCACTAAAAACTACGACTGATAACGATAAGAGATAAATGATGATGATTAAAAAGCGCTTTCTGGTTCTGGCTGGTCTTTCACTGCTGATTGCTCAAAGTTTACAGGCGGCACCGCTGCGCGTGGCGGCCGATCCGCTGCCGCATGCGGAAATCCTTGAGTATGTCAAAACTCTGGATCCGAAACTGGATATCAAAATTGTTGAGCTGAGCGGGGGCGTGAATGCCAATGAACTGCTGGCATCCGGGGATGTCGATGCCAACTACTTCCAGCATCTGCCTTATTTAAAAGATCAGGAGAAAGCGCTGGGAAAAACCTTTGCCGTGGTCGCCAGTGTGCATATTGAGCCGCTGGGGATCTACTCGCGTAAGGTGAAATCGCTGGCAGCGTTGCCAGAGGGCGCAAGCATTGCCGTGCCGAACAACACCACCAACCTGAGCCGCGCACTCTGGCTGTTGCAGGACAAAGGGGTGATTAAACTTAACGCGCAGGGCGAGGCGGGTTCGACGCTGGTGACGCCGAAAGATATCAGTGAAAACCCGAAGAAAATTAAAATTGTTGAGATCGAATCACCGCAGCTGCCACGGTCACTGGATGACGTTGATGCCGCCATTATCAACGGCAACTATGCCCTGGAAGCGGGTCTGAATCCGGCAAAAGATGCGCTGGGGCTGGAGTCCGTGGCGCATAACCCTTACGCCAACCTGCTGGTGACCACGCCTGAACTGGCGAAAGATCCGCGAGTGATTCAGCTGGCGAAAGATCTGCGCTCGCCGCAGGTGGCAGAGTTCATCCGTAAAACCTATCAGGGCTCTGTGATTCCGGTTGCGGACCAGCAGCATGATTAAGCTCAGTCATCTCAGCAAACACTACGCTGGCGCACCTGCGCCAGCGTTAGACGATATCTCTCTGACCATCGAAGAGGGCACCATCTTTGGTATCCTGGGCCGGAGCGGGGCGGGCAAAAGTACGCTGCTGCGCTGCCTGAACCGGCTGGAGAGTCCTTCCAGCGGGCGGATTGAGATAGATGGTCAGGATCTCGCCACATTGAGCCTGGCGCAGCTGCGTCAGCAGCGCCAGCAGATGGGGATGATCTTCCAGCACTTCAATCTGCTGCATTCCCGTAACGTGCAGGACAATGTCGATCTGGCGCTGGAGATTGCGGGTGTGCCTAAGGCGGCGCGCCGCCAGCGGGTCACCTCGCTGCTGAAACTGGTGGGGCTGGAGTCCTTTGCGGCCGCCTGGCCGTCGCAGCTCTCAGGTGGACAGAAACAGCGCGTCGGCATTGCCCGCGCGCTGGCCGCCCGACCGCGTTATCTGCTGTGCGATGAGGCGACCAGCGCGCTGGACCCCGAAACCACCACCTCGATTCTCGATCTGCTGGCCGATATTCAGCAGCAGCTCAATATCACAGTTGTGTTGATTACCCATGAAATGGCGGTAGTAAAGCGTATCTGTGACGGTGCGGCGCTGCTGGAGAATGGCCAGCTGGTCGAGAGCGGAACGCTGAGCCAGATTATGGGACGCGAAGAGGGACGCCTGCGCAAAATGCTGCTGAAGGATGGCGAAGCGGACCGGGCGTTTATTGAAAAATATCAGCGAGAGGCATTAACCCGATGCGTAGCATGAGTAGCGATCGGTTTCAGGAACTGCTGTTGAACGCCACAGGCGAAACGTTATATATGGTGCTGCTGGCGGCACTCTTTACGGTTGCGATAGGTTTACCGGTGGGCGTGCTGCTGTTCCTGACCCGTCCCCAGGGCATTCTGCCTAACCGCGCGATTTCACTACTGCTCAATGCGCTGGTCAATACTGGGCGCGCGCTGCCGTTTGTGGTGCTGCTGATCGCACTGATCCCTTTTACCCGCCTGCTGGTCGGCACCACGCTCGGCAGTACCGCCGCGATTGTCCCGATTACGCTGGGCGCCTTTCCCTTTTTTGCCCGCATCGTGGAGAACGCGCTGGATGAGGTCGATCGCGGCCGCATTGAGGCGGTAGTCTCAATGGGCGGCACGTTGTGGCATATCGTCAGCCGCGTATTGCTGCCGGAAGCACTTCCTGCGCTGGTGGCGGGCATTACCCTGACTATTGTGATGCTGATTGGCTTCTCGGCGATGGCGGGTGTGGTCGGCGGCGGCGGACTGGGCGATCTGGCGATTCGCTACGGCTATCAGCGCTTCGATAACCAGATCATGGCGGCCACCATTGTGGTGCTGCTGGCGCTGGTGATGCTGATTCAGAAACTCGGTGACCGCCTGGTGCGTTCGCTGGCTTATCGGCGTTAAGGGGCAGCGATGTTTCGTGTAATGTCGCCAAAAGGCTATCTGCAACGGCCAGGACTCCGGTCTGAAGTGGGTGAGATTATCCGGCCGCTGACCTCGCATATACATATCCTCACCTCGCCGCACGCCTGGCAGGCGGTGAATCCGGCACTGACCATCAGCCTGGAACAGGCAGGCATTCGCTGGCAGCTCGACATGCTGACCGGTGAATGCACCGATGCGGCGATAGCTTCACTGCAACAGCGGGTGCAGACGCACGGAGCCACCCTGATTCTGGCCGTCGGGGGCGGGCGGGTGCTGGACTGTGCCAAAGCGGTCAATGATGCCCTGCCGGATGTGCGGCTGGTCAACTTCGCTACGCTGGCTGCCACCTGCGCAGCCTGGTCTCCGCTGGCAATTATTTATAACAAGCAGGGCGGGCATCTTCGCAGTCAGCCACTTAACGCCATGCCGGAATGGATTCTGGTGGACAGTGAAGTGATTGCCCATAGCGACGTCCGCTACCTGCGATCCGGTATTGTGGACGCGCTGGCGAAATGGTTTGAGTTTGAACCTTATCAGCGACAGACGCCGCACCGGATGGCGCTGGATCTTAAAGTCGTCGCCGCCTGGCAGGCGGTGACGGTGCTGAGACAGTGGGGTGAAACGGCGGTGGCCGATAACTTAGCGCAACAGGTCACCCCGGCGCTGGAGAAGGTGATTGAAGCCAATATTGTACTGGCAGGGCTGGCGAACAGTATTCAGGACGCAATGGCGACGCCCGGCTTTGCCCATGTTATCCACGACCGTCTGACGCACCAGCCAGAACTGCATCACTGGCTGCACGGCGAAAAGGTCGGTTTCAGCCTGCTGATCCAGTCCTGGATTGAACAGCAGGGCAAACAGGTCGAGCCGGAACTGCTGTCGCTGCTGCGCCGTTTCCACTCGCCCCTGACGCTACCTGCGGCTATCGACGCCGACACCGTGCATCAAATCGCGCAGCAAATCCACTTTCCCGCCGCCAGCCTGGCGCATCTTCCCTTTACGTTTGACCCTCATCAACTGGAGAAGGCTCTGCTGGCGACGGCCGCGTTTAAACCGTAAATGCGGTGAGTCAGAAGAACAGACGTTGCCGCTTGATAACCTACCAATAGTAACTTACCTTTAGTAGCTTAATGGCTAATCAGGTAAGGTGACAACGATGCATGCACTCATAGTGACTTCCCATCCTAATCAGGATGCGCATTCCCACCACGTGGCGGACCAGCTGGCGCAGGGCATAATCTCGACAGGGCACCACACGGTTGAAAAGGCCGATCTGGCGGCAGAAGGGTTTGATCCACGCTTCACGCTCGATGATCATCGACGTTTCAACGGCCAGGCTATGGCATCGCCCGAAGTGCTGGCGGAACAGCAGCGACTGGACCGCGCCGATGCGCTGGTACTGGTCTATCCGATTTACTGGTGGTCATTCCCGGCACAGCTCAAAGGCTGGATCGACCGGGTGTTTATCCAGGACTGGGCCTTCAGCGAACAGGATGGCCGGGTAATTAAACGCCTTGGCCATCTGCCTGTGCATCTGCTGGCCATTGGCGCGGCGGACACCCGAACCTTTGTGCGGCGCGGCTATTTCACCAGCATGCGTAATCAGATTGAAAACGGCATCTTTGACTACTGCGGTGCGCCGGTGGTGACCAGTGAGCTGTTACTGATCGGCGATGAAGGTTATCCTGAGTCGCACTATCAGCTGGCGCAGGCTCTGGGCCAGCGTCTGTTCGCCCATCAGGAAAAACATGACCGTAGAAAAAACACCCCGTAAGCGTCTGTCACGTGAGGCCCGACGCAGGCAGTTGTCAGACGTCGCGTGGCAGATAATGCAGACGGAAGGCAGCGAGGCGCTGACGCTGGCGCGGGTCGGCGACGCGGCAGGCGTCAGTAAACCGGTGGTGTATGACCATTTCACTACCCGTCATGGGCTGCTGGCGGCGTTGTATGACGATTTTGATCGCCGCCAGAGCGAGCGGATGAATGCGGCGATGGATGCCGCGCCGATGCAATTACCAGAAAAAGCGGACGTGCTCGCGGCCTGTTATGTCGATTGTGTGATGACGGAGGGGCGCGAAATACCCGAACTGCTGTCCGCGCTCAGTACCTCACCGGAACTGGCCGCCGTCAAACGCCACTATCAGCTCGATTTTATTGCCCGCTGTCAGCGCTGGCTTGCGCCTTTTGCTGGCAGCAGCGGTATTGCGGAAGCCGGCATGTGGGGGCTGCTGGGGGGCGCGGATGCCATCGCAGGCGCGGTGGCACGCGGCGATATCAGCAAGCCTGAAGGTCAGCAGGCGATAGCGGCTATGGTGATGGCGCTAGTGGCGGGCAGTCTGGCGTCAGAAGCGGATTAGGATAAAAAAGGCGGCCCGCAGGCCGCCGAATCATTCAACCACAACAGGCGTTGTGTAAGCAGTGGCAACGTACAATGATGATCGTTTAGCCTTTCACCCCGCCCGCGGTTAATCCGCTGACCAGCCAGCGCTGTGCCAGCAGGAAAACCAGGGTGATCGGAATCGCGGAGAGCACCGCCGCCGCGGCAAAATCCCCCCACAGGTAGTTCTGCGGATTGAGGTACTGCTGCATCCCCACCGCCAGGGTATAGCTGTTGACGTCGCGCAGCAGCAGCGAGGCCACCGGCACTTCAGTTACTGCAGCGATAAACGCCAGAATAAACACCACCGCCAGAATCGGCACCGACAGCGGCAGCAGCACCAGCCGGAACGCTTGCCACGGCGTTGCGCCATCCAGCGCGGCGGCCTCTTCCAGTGACCCATCGATGGTTTCGAAATAGCCCTTAATCGTCCAGACATGCAGCGCAATGCCGCCCAGATAGGCGAAGATCACTCCACCGTGGGTATTCAGCCCGATAAAGGGCAGATACTGGCCGAGACGATCAAACAGCGCATAGAGCGCTACCAGCGACAGCACCGCCGGGAACATCTGGAAAATCAGCATCCCTTTCAGCAGGCTGGCGCGACCGGTAAAGCGCATACGGGCAAACGCATAGGCGCAGGTGGTGGAGAGCGCCACGATGCCCAGCGCGCTGATTGCCGCAATCTTGATCGAATTCCATAACCACAGCAGCACCGGGAAGGGCGGCGGTGTAACCCGTCCGTCGGCATGTTCAACGCTAAAGCCCAGCGCCAGCCGCCAGTGCTCCCACGAGATCTGCTCCAGGATCAGGCTGCCGGTGGCGAAGTTCCCGGCACGCAGGGAAATCGCGATCACCATCAGCAGCGGAAAGAGAATCGCCGCGATAAACAGCAGCAGCAGCAGATGCGTGGTCAGCAGACGCAGCCGTTGCGATTTGGGTTGTACCATAGCCATAACAACTCCTTAGCGCCTGGTCCAACAGGCTATTAATCGAATTTCATCCGCGAGGCTTTCAGGTTGATCACCGCCAGCGCACCCACCAGCAGGAAGATCAGCGTGGCAATAGCGGCGGCCAGACCAAAGTCCTGCCCGCCACCGCCTTCAAAGGCGATACGCCAGGTGTAGTTCACCAGCAGGTCGGTATAACCGGCTGGTGTGGTAGTGCCCAGGCGATCCGGCCCGCCGTTGGTCAGCAGCTGCACCAGCACAAAGTTATTAAAGTTAAAGGCAAAGCTGGCAATCATCAGCGGCATCAGCGGTTTCAGCAGCAGCGGCAGCGTAATCAGGAAGAAGTTCTGTAGCGGGCCGGCACCGTCCATCGCCGAGGCTTCATAGAGGTCGTCAGGAATGGCTTTCAGCAGCCCCATGCAGAGGATCATCATGTAGGGATAGCCGAGCCAGGTGTTGACGATAATCAGCATGGTGCGTGCCAGCGTCGGATCGCTGAACCAGGCGGGTTTTACACCAAACAGCACGCTCAGCATCACGTTGATCTCGCCAAAGCTCTGGTTAAACAGCCCCTTGAAAATCAGGATCGAGATAAAGGCCGGCACGGCATAGGGAAGAATCAGCATCACCCGATAGACCGCTTTGCCGCGCAGCGCTTCCCACTGCACCAGACAGGCCAGCACCATGCCCACAGCCACGGTCAGCACCACTGTGATCAGCGAGAAGAGCAGCGTCCAGCCAAATATCGCCAGGAACGGCTTCTGAATCCCTTCATCGGTAAAGACCCGTACGAAGTTTTTCCAGCCGGTATTCACGGTAAAGCCGGGACTCAGGGTTTCGTTGCCCCAGTTATCGTCTGCGTTGATGGCCTGATAAAAACCGGTCTGCGGATTGGCGCGGTAATGCGTGCCGCTCTGCTGATTAATCAGCTCATCCTGCGCGCCAACCCGATAAAGCGGCTGGGTACCAGAGTACTGACGCAGCGAACTCATCCGCAGCTGACGGCCATCCGGCAGCTCGGCGCGGATCTGGCTCAGCGCCTGACGGTGGGTGGTGATCACCCTGAAGGTGGCACGTTCGGCTGCAGGGAGTGCCGCGGGAGCCATTTTCAGCGTCTGATCTGCGCCAAATGCAAAGGGAGGGGAGACAAAATTATCTTTGCCATCGTTCAGCACCAGCTGCCAGCGATCACCCGCCGGGAAGAGTGAAAAATTCACCGCCTCACCCGACTGGAACGTGCGGCCCAGCAGCACCTGCTGCGCCCGCTCAAAGGTAAGCTGGTTACTGCTGCTGTAGTTGGTAAAAGCGATGGCGATAGTGCAGGCGAGGGGGAACAACACAAACAGCGCCATTCCGGCGACACCAGGATAGACATAGCGCCACGCATAGGCGCGACGGTTGGCAAAAATCCACAGTCCGGTCGCGCTGAGGATGAGCGTCAGCAGCGCAAAAAGATATTCGCCCTGCGCGTACATCAGCACCAGCAGATAGCCGACCAGCAGACAGCAGAGCGCGATGAGAACGCTTTTCAGCAGCAGACTGCGCGTTTTCGGTTTTCCTGACATGATGCGGTTTTCCTTAACGATCACTCAAGCCGGGTTGCCCCGGCTGCAAAAGGGAGAATTACTTCTTCAGACGGGCCTGGGCATCTTTTAGTGCGGCGTCAACGCTCTGACGACCGCCCAGCGCATTCAGGGTCGCTGTGCGCATCGCGTACCAGAAGGCCGCCATCTGCGGGATGTTCGGCATGATGTCGCCCTGTTTCGCGTTGCTCATGGTGGCGGCGATACGTGGATCTTTCTCCAGCGTCTGCTGATAAGATTTCAGCGCCACGGCACCCAGCGGCTTGTCTTTGTTGACCGTTTCCAGTCCGGAATCGGTCAGCAGATAGTTCTCCAGGAATTCCTTCGCCAGTTCCTTGTTTGGACTGGCGGCATTGATCCCGGCGCTCAGTACGCCGACAAAGGCTTTAGACGGTTTTCCCTTCAAGGCAGGCAATTCTGTGACGCCATAGTCGATGCCGCTCTTATCCAGATTGCCCCATGCCCACGGACCATTGATGGTCATGGCAGTCTCACCTTTGTTGAAGGCGGCTTCGGCAATGGAGTAATCGGTATCCGCATTCAGCGTTTTGGCTTTGACCTGATCGACCAGGAACTGCATGCCCGCTTTCGCCCCGGCGTTATCGACGCCGACATCCTTCACATCATAGTGCCCATCGCTCAGCTTAAAGGCGTAAGCTCCGCCAGCGGCCAGCAACGGCCAGGTGAAGTAAGGCTCCTGCAGGTTAAACATCATGGCACTTTTGCCTTTGGCGCGCAGTTGCTTGTCGAGCGCGGCCATCTCTTCCCAGGTTTTTGGCGGAGTTGGCAGCAGCTTTTTGTTGTAGATCAGTGACAGCGACTCCACTGAAATCGGATAGCCGATCAGCTTGCCGTCAAAGCGCACCGCGTCCCAGGTGAAAGGGAAGATTTTTTCGCGGAAGCTGGCATCCGGTGTCACCTCAGCCAGCAGGCCCGACTGCGCGTAGCCGCCAAAACGGTCATGCGCCCAGAAGATAATGTCCGGGCCATCGCCGGTCGCCGCGACCTGCGGATACTTCTCTTCCATTTTGTCAGGATGTTCGACCGTGACTTTGATACCGGTCTCCTGCTCAAATTTCTTACCCACTTCGGCAAGGCCGTTATACCCCTTGTCACCGTTGATCCAGATGACCAGTTTACCTTCCTCGATTTTTGCCATCGCGCTTGCTGAAAAGAGCACAGCAGAGAGGGCAGAAAGGGCCAGAATTCGTGCTCCGGTTTTCATCGTCATAAATCCATCCTGTTAGCGGAAGTGGTGAATGCTCTGTCGGCATCATTGTGCGGATCCACACCGGCATCTCATCCTCCTGCGCTCTACGCCCCTGGCGTAATCGCTGTGATCGCACAGGCAAAAAGCGCCTTAAGCGCGTGCTGAAGCGGTAAAAAATCCTGCAGGTCTGCGTCAGCGATCACAAAAAAGCGCAGCAGCGCGCGGCCTGCCGAGTCAGCCCGCATTTCTCCTCCTCCCGCCTCCTCCCCCATCAGATTGCGTCGCGGCGGAGGATGTTACTCCCTGTTTCCTCTCGCATAGTGAGCCCCGGAACCCGTCTGCCGCCCGGCAGACACGAATGTGCAGCTAAGAGGGAAGGGATCATGGCGAGCGTTGTGCTACGCAATGTCACAAAAGCCTGGGGCGATACGGTGGTGTCGAAAGATATTGATCTCACTATTCGTGAAGGGGAATTTGTTGTTTTCGTCGGCCCGTCGGGCTGTGGCAAATCGACGCTGCTGCGCATGATTGCCGGACTGGAAACCATCACCAGCGGCGAACTGTTAATCGGCGACCGGCGCATGAATGAGGTGCCGCCCGCCGAACGTGGCATCGGCATGGTGTTTCAGTCTTATGCGCTCTATCCCCATCTGTCGGTGGCGGAGAATATGTCTTTCGGCCTGAAGCTGGCCGGGGTGAAAAAAGCGGAGATCCATCAGCGCGTCAATCAGGTCGCTGAGATTCTGCAACTGGCTCACCTGCTTGATCGCCGTCCCAAAGCCCTCTCTGGCGGCCAGCGTCAGCGCGTGGCGATTGGTCGCACGCTGGTGGCGGAACCCCGCGTCTTTCTGCTTGATGAACCGCTGTCGAACCTCGACGCGGCACTGCGCGTTCAGATGCGCATTGAGATCTCCCGTCTGCATAAGCGCCTGAAGCGCACCATGATTTACGTCACCCACGATCAGATCGAAGCGATGACGCTGGCAGACAAGATCGTGGTGCTGGATGCCGGGCGCATTGCGCAGGTCGGCAGGCCGCTTGAGTTGTATCACTATCCCGCCAACCGCTTTGTCGCCGGGTTTATTGGCTCACCCAAAATGAATTTCCTGCCGGTAAAAGTGACCGCCACCGCCATTGATCAGGTCCAGGTGCGGCTGCCGAATCAGCAGCTGGTCTGGCTGCCGGTGGACAGTGCTGGCGTCCAGGTCGGCAGCAATATGTCACTGGGTATTCGCCCGGAACATCTGCTCTCCAGCGATATCGCCGACGTCACCCTGGAAGGGGAAGTGCAGGTGGTGGAACAGCTGGGGCATGAAACACAGATTCACATCGAGATTCCCGCTATCCGTCAGAACCTGGTCTACCGCCAGGAGGACGTCGTGCTGGTAAAAGAGGGCGCCATCCTCGGTATTGGCCTGCCGCCCGAGCGTTGTCACCTGTTCCGCGAGGACGGGAGCGCGTGCCGCAGGCTGTATCAGGAGCCGGGTGTATAGCCCTGCCAAAAACAATAAAAGCAATGACCTCAGGAGATAGAAAATGTTAACTCTGCGCAAACTTCCCATTGCCGTTGCCGTCGCGGTGGGCACCCTCTCCGCCCCGACGATGGCGGTTGATTTTACCGGTTACGCCCGTTCCGGCATTGGCTGGACCGGCAGCGGTGGCGAGCAGCAATGTTTTCAGGCGACCGGCGCTCAAAGTAAGTACCGTCTGGGTAACGAGTGTGAAACCTACGCCGAACTGAAATTAGGCCAGGAAGTGTGGAAAGAGGGCGACAAAAGCTTCTATTTCGACACCAACGTGGCTTACTCCGTGGCACAGCAGAATGACTGGGAAGCGACATCCCCCGCTTTCCGCGAAGCCAACGTCAAAGGTAAAAACCTGATTGATGCGCTGCCAGGTTCAACCATCTGGGCCGGTAAGCGGTTCTATCAGCGTCACGACGTTCATATGATCGACTTCTACTACTGGGATATCTCCGGTCCGGGCGCGGGTCTGGAAGATGTCGATTTGGGCTTTGGTAAGCTCTCTTTCGCGGCAACCCGTTCGTCTGAAGCCGGCGGCTCTTATACCTTCTCCAGCGATCGTATCCGTGACTTCGCCACCAGCACTGCCAACGACGTGTTTGATGTGCGTCTGGCCGGTCTGGAAACTAATACGGATGGCGTGCTGGAACTGGGTGTCGATTACGGTCGTGCCAATGTCCGTGACGACTACCGTCTGGAGGATGGCGCGTCGAAAGATGGCTGGATGTTCACGGCTGAACATACCCAGAGCATGCTGAAGGGTTACAACAAGTTCGTGCTGCAGTACGCCACTGATGCGCTGACCTCGCAGGGCAAAGGCGTGCCGCAGGGTACCAGTCTGAATAACAATGGTGACATGTATCGTATTCTCGATCACGGCGCGATCTCGCTGGCGGAACGCTGGGACCTGATGTACGTCGCCATGTATCAGAACATCGATCTGGACAACAACCGCGGCACCGAGTGGTACACCGTGGGTGTGCGCCCGATGTACAAATGGACGCCGATTATGAGCACGTTGCTGGAACTGGGCTACGACAACGTCAAATCGCAGCAGGCTAACGAGCGCAACGGCCAGTACAAAGTGACGCTGGCGCAGCAGTGGCAGGCGGGCGACAGCATCTGGTCTCGTCCGGCACTGCGTCTGTTCGCGACCTACGCCAAATGGGATGAAAAGTGGGGTTACAACAAAGATAACTCAGGCGATCTCACCACCTTCGCCTCTGCGGACACCAGCGGCAACGGCATCCTGACTAACAGCCGTGGCAACAACGACGAAGTCACCTTCGGCGCGCAGATGGAAATCTGGTGGTAACCCTTTTCTGACAGGCGCGGCGTCGCGCCTGAGGGATCTCTTTGGTCGTGGTGTGCCATTGCCTGGTTCACATCGCGACCTGTAATAAGGTACGCATAATGAAAATGAAAAAACTGGCTGCACTCTGTCTGAGTGCGGCGCTGCTGACAGGGCACACTCTGCCTGCCCTGGCCGATGTTAATCTGGTGCCACAGGATCTCTCCGCTGCACCCGTCGTGGCACCTGAATCGCTACAACGTCTGAGCTGGCAACCGCTGGCGGCCTCTCAGACCCAGACCACGACACTTTCGAACAGCGGCCAGACGCTGAACGCGCCACACATTGCCGGGTCGGTCGCGGCCTACAGTCTGCCCGCCAATATCGGCGAACTGACGCTGACGCTGAGCAGTGAAGTGGCGAACGGTCAGGTTTTCGCGCCGAACGTGCTGGTGCTGGATGAAAACCTGCGTCCCGCGGCCTGGTTCCCCAGCCGCTACTTTACCTATCAGAAGCCGGGCGTGATGGCGGCAGATCGACTGGAAGGGGTGATGAAGCTAACCCCGGCGCTGGGTCAGCAAAAAATCTACCTGCTGGTGTTCACCACCGACAGCGATCTGACGCAAACCACCACGCTGCTTGACCCGGCCAAGGCCTACGCCCAGGGCACCGGTCATGCGGTACCGGATATCCCCGATCCCGTCGCCCGCCACAGCCGGGAAGGCACGATCAAGCTGAAGATGCAGACCAGCTCCGGCTCATCCATTCTGGTCGGGCCGCTGTTTGGTTCATCCGGCCCGAGCGCGGTGACCGTCGGCAATACCGCACCTGCGGCAGCGTACAGCGCAGCACCGGCACCCGCCGCAGCGCCCGCGCCCAAAGCCCGCGCGGAACCGATCATGAGCGACACCGAGCGTTACTTTAATCAGAAGATCACCGAGGCGGTGAACAGCGGCAATATCGACAAGGCGCTGAAACTGCTGGATGAAGCCGAGCGGCTGGGTTCCACTTCTGCGCGGCAAACCTTTATCAGTAGTGTTAAAGGCAAGGGGTGAAGCTGCCCCGACAATACTGATGTTGTTCCATCTGGTGCGCTGCGGCGCACCTTTTTTTTGTTGCAGAGATCCTGATTGCATGACATGGCTGTTAAAGCAATCTCAGGATTGGGCGAATACAAATTCTTAAGTTGATTAAATCCTGAACAGCATCCGGTGTGTTTTTCAGATGCTCGTGCTCAGGGTGATCTTATCACTGTTGAGAGGCGCTGATTACAGTAGCAGCGTGCGAGCCGTTGCCGGCCCGCACGCTGTAATAACTGAAAATTATGTAAAACAGTCTGCGTCAGTCACGAGTCTGCGTCGCGCGTTAACCTTCAGTCGCGCAGTAGCCGCTTACGTCGTGCCGTCAGATCACGCAGCAGCGTGTCAGTGGCAGGATCGCTGAACAACGTTTCCAGCGGTACGCTCAGTTTGCGTCGCCAGTTCGGATATTCATCGCGGGTGCCCGGTATATTGACCGGCGCCGCCATATCCAGCCAGTCCTCCGGTTGCAGTCCCAACAGGGCGCTGTGACTGTCAGCCAGATAGTGCTGCATCGCCCGGTTTAATGCCTTGCTCATGCCGGTGCGACGTGCATCGCGTCCGGCACGTTTCGGCAGGGCACCAACGCGATGCAGACTCTGCAGCAGTGCCTGCTTCGCCCGCAGCCTATCCTGATATAGCCCGGCCAGCATCACCTTGTCGGGATAGAGGCCGAGTTGTGCGCCGGTGGTCAAATCATCGCTCTGCCACCAGCCACGCAGCGTCGGAAGATCGTGAGTGGTCGCGACCGCCATTGCCTGCCGTGGCCATTCGGCGGGCGGACGAAAACCATGGGCTGACTCCTGCTCAAAATAGAGCACCTTATAGGAGTAGACCCCGCCGTCCCTCAGCTTATCGACAATCGCCTCCGGCACGGTGCCGAGATCTTCGCCAATTACCATGCAGCGGTGACGCTGACTTTCCAGCGCCAGAATCGCCAGCAGATCGTCGATGGGATAGTGCACATAAGCCCCGTGCATCGCGCCCTCACCAGCCGGGATCCACCACAACCGCATCAGCGCCATCACATGGTCAATACGCAGCGCGCCGCAGTGGCGCATACTGGCGCGCAGCAGGGCGATCCACGGCTCCCAGGCGCGCTGCCGCATCACCTGCGGATCCATGGGCGGCAACCCCCAGTCCTGGCCGCGCGGACCGAGAATATCGGGTGGCGCACCGATGCTGGCCTCCATACAGTAGAGATCGCGCTCGCTCCAGGTCTCTGCGCCACCCTGCGCAACACCCACCGCCAGATCGCGGTAAAGGCCAATCGGCATCTGCTGCTGCTGGCAGATGTCCCAGCAGTCGGCAAACTGCTTCGCGGCCAGCCACTGCAGCCAGAGCCAGAAGCGCACCTGATCCTGATGTTGTTTCAAAAATGCCTGCACAGCCGGGGTACCGGGATTCTGCAACGCCTCCGGCCAGACTGGCCAGCCCCAGCGCCCGCTATCCTGTGCCATCTGGTCGGCGTGCAGCGCATCAAACAGCGCCTGATGCTGCAGGCTTTCGCCACCCTCCCGGATAAACACATTAAACGCCTGTACCTCTGAATCGGCGGCGTCACGCTGGGTGAACTGCGACCACGCCAGGCTCAGTGCCTGAATCTTCAGCCGGGTTACCGCCGCATAATCGACCCATTCGGCCGCGCGAGCCTGCTCCAGCGCCTGCTGCGTCTCCGGCAACTGCCACCATTCCTGCGCGGTGGCGCTCTGCCGGAAGTCAGTGACCGCGCCTACATCGATGTAGAGTACATTGAGCCAGCGTCGGGACGACGGGCTGTAAGGGCTTGCGCTCTCGGGGCAGGAAGGAAAGAGCGCATGGACAGGATTAAGACCGATAAACGCGCCGCCGCGTGCGGACACCTCTGGCAGCATCCTGCGCAGATCGCCAAAGTCGCCAATGCCCCAGTTTTCCGCCGAGCGCAGGGTATAGAGCTGCACGCAGGCGCCCCACAACGACTCACCCGCCAGCAGTGCAGGGGGTTCATAACAGCGGGCCGGAGCAATAATCACCCGGCACGACCACTGCTGTGCGCCCTGCTGCAGCGTCAGCTGGTGATAGCCTTCGGGCAGCGGCGGCAGATGCAGCGGCTGGGCGGGCTGGCAGCGACCTGAGCTGATCTCACCCGCCTCGCTGGTAAGATGCCAGTGGGCATCGTCGCTCAGCTGTGGCGACAGACTCAGCAGGTCGCCGCTGTGAAAAATGACTCCTGGCGGCAGCGGCGTGCTCAGCGGATGGGGAGGCTGCATCACCGCCAGCAAACGCTGGCGGGTCAGGGTCGGGATCGCCTGCGGCTTACCGTGCGCATTGATATACTCTGCGGCGATGCCTGCCAGCGAAAAATCGTCCAAAACTTTCATCACGTTCCTTAGCGTTTCGCTTGCCAGATGCGCTGCTGGTAATCGCGGATCGCACGATCGGAGCTGAACATGCCACAGCGCGCGGTATTGAGGATGGTGGCACGGGTCCAGGCCTCCTGATCGCTCCACAGCAGTTCCACCTGCGCCTGCGCGTTCAGATAGGGCTGGAAGTCAGCCAGCACCAGATAAGGATCGCCGCCTTCCGGACCGAGGCTGTGCAGCATCGCGTCAAAGGCGTGGAGGTCACCCTGGCTGAAGGTGCCATCTTCCAGCGTCTGTAAAACCCGATTGAGCTGCGGATCTTTTTTGCGCCACTGCGCCGGGGCATAGCCATCGGCTTTTAACGCCTTCACCTGTTCCACGGTATGTCCGAAGATAAAAATGTTCTCGCTGCCGACCTGCTCAGCGATCTCAACATTCGCCCCATCCAGTGTGCCGATGGTCAGCGCTCCGTTAAGCGCCAGCTTCATGTTACCGGTGCCGGAGGCCTCTTTACCGGCGGTAGAAATCTGTTCGGAGAGATCGGCGGCGGGAATCAGTCGCTCGGCAACGGAGACGTTGTAATCGGGAATAAACACCACTTTCAGGCGGTTGCCGATGCGCGGGTCCTGATTGATCACCCCGGCCACTTTATTGATGGCGTAGATGATGTTTTTCGCCAGCGCATAACCGGGCGCTGCTTTGGCACCAAACAGCACCACACGCGGCGCACGGTTTGCCTGCGGATCGGTGACCAGCGTCTGCCACAGCGCAATGATGTGCAGCAGGCTCAGATGCTGACGTTTGTACTCATGCAGGCGTTTGATCTGCACATCAAACAGCGCAGTGGGGTCGATTTCGATATCGGTACGGTTTTTGATCCAGCCGACCAGCGCCTGCTTATTCTGCTGCTTGATGGCGCGATATTCCGCGCGGAAGGCGGCGTCATCCGCAAAGGCTTCCAGTCCCTGCAGGGCATCAAGATCGTTCAGCCACGGCTTGTTGAGCGTTCGGGTGATCAGCGCACTTAGCGCCGGGTTGCACTGATTGATCCAGCGGCGCGGTGTGATGCCGTTGGTCACGTTATGGAATTTCTCCGGCCACAGCTGGTGATATTCCGGGAAGAGATCCTGCACCACCAGTTTCGAGTGCAGCGCCGCCACGCCGTTAACTGCAAAGCCGCTGGTAACGCAGAGGTTAGCCATCCGCAACTGGTTATTATGCACCAGCGCCAGTTTCGCCCATTTTGCTTCATCATCCGGCCAGCGCGCCGTGACAGCTGTTTTCAGCTGCGCGTTCAGGGTGTTGATAATCATCATATGGCGCGGCAGCAGGCTGCGCACCAGCCGGACATCCCAGCACTCCAGTGCTTCCGGCATCAGGGTATGGTTGGTATAGGCGAAGGTCTGTTGCGTAATCTGCCACGCGCGATCCCAGCTCAGCTGATGCTCATCCAGCAGCAGACGCATCAGTTCCGGGATTGCCAGCGTCGGATGAGTGTCGTTCAGCTGGATCACTTCGTAATCGGCCAGGGTTTCGATGCTGCGTCCGGCCCGATGATGACGACGCAGAATATCAGCCAGCGCGCAGGCGCACTGGAAATATTGCTGCATCAGACGCAGCTTTTTACCGTTCTGGTGATTGTCATTGGGATAGAGCACTTTGGTCAGTTTTTCTGCATCAATGCCCTGTTGCTCCGCGCGCAGAAAGTCACCGTCATTGAAGCGACTAAGATTAAACGGCTGCGCATGTTTCGCCTGCCACAAACGCAGTGGCTGACTGATGCCATTCTCAAAACCAACGACCGGCAGATCCCAGGCTTCACCAACCAGTTCAAACGCCGGCTGCCACTGCTGCTGCCCCGCAGCGGTCACCACTTTACCGCCCAGTCCAACGCTGACGTTGAGCGCAGCATTATGGTTAAACCACGGGTA
This sequence comes from Pantoea sp. XY16, assembly GCF_025153065.1. Taxonomy (NCBI): domain Bacteria; kingdom Pseudomonadati; phylum Pseudomonadota; class Gammaproteobacteria; order Enterobacterales; family Erwiniaceae; genus Pantoea; species Pantoea sp. XY16. Next base: position 17,411 of record NZ_JANZNP010000005.1, read on the forward strand.
GCAATCGCGTTGCCAGTCATCCGGGCCTTCAATCTGTGCGCCCTGTTCAAAGCGCTGGCGGAACAGTCCGTACTGATAGTTCAGACCATAGCCTGTCGCAGGCTGCCCCACATTCGCCATGGAATCCAGGAAGCAGGCGGCCAGACGACCGAGTCCGCCGTTGCCCAGCGCCGGATCCGTTTCGTTTTCCAGCACGTCGGTCAGTGAAATGTTCCAGGCCGACAGCGCGTCGTTAACCGCGTCATACCAGCCCAGGTTCAGCAGGTTGTTGCCGGTCAGGCGACCGATCAGAAACTCCATCGACAGGTAGTTAACATGGCGGAGATCTGTCGGGGCCGGGCGAGCGGGTTGTGCGGCCAGCATATCGGCCAGCGCACCGCTGAGAGCCTGCCACCATTGTGCGTGGATCATCTCCTGCGCATTGCGCAGGCCAAAACGCTGCCACTGACGGGTCAGGGCAGCGTTGAACTGAGTCGGGTTGAAATCGGGCTGTGTCATGGTTGATGTCCTGTAAAAACAGAAAATGGATCAATGTGCCGACAGTCTGCCCAGGCGGAAATCATTGCTCATCCTCCTGAAAAGAATTAGGGCAGGAGGATAGGGAGGGTGGAGAGGATGAGGCTAATCCGAAATCATCGCAGGAGTGTGATTGCGCACGCTTTTGTAAAGTTTAATTAATGGGTTTGCTTGCATTCATCTGACGAAATGCTGAACCTGTGTAAGGAATAATTACGAAGCGTAAAATAATGATGCGCTCGACAAATGGAGAAACGTGCGCCCATGTTAATACCCGCCAAACTCAGTCGCCCGGTGCGTCTTGAAGGCACCGTAATCCGCGAGAGATTGCTGCAAAAGCTCACCGCTGCCGGTAACTATCGGCTGGTGCTGGTGACCAGTCCGGCGGGCTACGGTAAAACCACACTGGTATCGCAATGGGCGGCGGGGAAAAGCGACCTGGGCTGGGTTTCTCTGGATGAGGGCGATAATCAGCCGGAACGCTTCGCCGATTACCTGATCGCGGCACTGCAACAGGCGACGCACGGCGGCTGTCCCCGCAGTGAGCTGCTGGCGCAGAAGCGGCAATATGTGAATCTCAATGCGCTGTTTTCACAGCTCTTTATCGAGCTGGTGGAGTGGCAGCAGCCGCTTTGGCTGATTGTTGATGACTACCATCTGATCACCAACCCGGTCATTCACGACGCGATGCGCTTTTTCCTGCGTCATCAGCCTGAAAATCTGACCCTGATTCTGATGTCACGTAACCTGCCGCAGCTCGGTATCGCGAACCTGCGGGTTCGTGAGCAATTGATCGAACTGGGCAGCCAGCAGCTGGCGTTTACCCATCAGGAAGCGCGCCAGTTTTTTGACTGCCGTCTGGCGGCCCCGCTTGAAAGCGAAGAGAGCAGTCGCCTCTGTGATGATGTCGCAGGCTGGGCAACGGCGCTGCAGCTGATTGTCTTGTCGGCACGTCAGGGAGCCAGTTCGGCTCAGCATTCCGCCCGACGTCTCTCGGGCATTAATGCCAGCCATCTCGCCGACTATCTGGTGGAAGAGGTGCTGGATAACGTCGATCTGCCGACCCGCCATTTTTTACTGAAAACCGCGCTGCTGCGCTCAATGAATGATGAACTGATCGCCTGCGTGACCCGTGAAGAGAACGGTCAGATGCGGCTGGAGGAGATTGAGCGACAGGGACTGTTTCTGCAGCGTATGGACGATTCCGGCTGCTGGTTCAGCTACCATCCGCTGTTCGGCAACTTCCTGCGTCAGCGCTGTCAGTGGGAACTGGCGGCGGAGCTGCCTGCGCTGCATCGAGCCGCAGCCGAGAGCTGGATGGCGCAGGGCTTTCCGGGCGAGGCGATTCACCATGCGCTTGCCTCAGGCGACGCTACCATGCTGCGGGACGTGCTGCTGAAGCACGCCTGGACGCTGTTTAATCAGAGCGAGCTGCCGCTGCTGGAGAACTCTTTAAAAGCGCTGCCGTGGGAGATGATGCTCGACAACCCGATGCTGGTGCTATTGCAGGCGTGGCTGATGCAGACTCAGCATCGCTTTTCAGAAGTCGACAGCCTGCTGGCGCGTTTTGAGCAGGCCAGCCACTGCGAGATAGATGCGGCACTGCGCGGTGAATTTAATGCATTGCGCGCTCAGGTGGCGATCAACGATGGCAATACCGATGAAGCGGAGCGGCTGGCGAAAGTGGCGCTCGATACTCTGCCCACCAGCCGTCACTACAGCCGCATTGTGGCAACTTCGGTGCATGGCGAGGTGATGCACTGCAAAGGCGAACTGGACGACTCACTCAAGCTGATGCGGCAGACCGAACAGATGGCGCGTCGCGATGAAATATGGCACTACGCGCTCTGGAGCCTGATTCAGCAGAGCGAAATCCTGTTTGCGCAGGGCTTTTTGCAGGCCGCCTGGGAGATCCAGAGCCGCGCCTTTGTGCTGGTGGAAGAGCAGCATCTGGCACAGTTCCCGCTGCATGAGTTTCTGCTGCGCATTCGCGCTCAGCTGCTGTGGGCCTGGGGCCGTCTGGAAGAGGCGGAACAGGCGGCGCGCGAAGGCATCAAGGTGCTGAATGGTTACCAGCCGCAGCAGCAGATTCAGTGTCTGGGATTGCTGGTGCAGTGCTCGCTGGCGCGCGGCAATATTGATAATGCCCGCAGCTATCTGAACCGGCTGGAAAACCTGCTGAACAACGGCAACTGGCACAGCGACTGGATCGCCAATGCCGATAAAGTCCGGGTGATTTACTGGCAGATGACGGGCGACAGTCAGAACGCCCGCGACTGGATGCGGCAGACACCTAAACCCGCCTTCGCCAACAACCATTTTCTGCAGGGACAGTGGCGTAACATCGCCCGCGCGCAGATTCTGCTGGGTGATGTCAGCCAGGCGGAAGTGGTGCTGGAGGAGCTGAATGAGAATGCCCGCGCCCTGCGCCTGATGAGCGATTTAAACCGTAATCTGCTGCTGCTCAATCAGATCTACTGGCAGACTGACCGCAAAGCGGAGGCGCAGCGCGTGCTGATTGAGGCGCTGAAACTGGCGCGCAGCACGGGCTTTATCAGCCATTTTGTCATTGAAGGCGAGATGATGGCGCAGCAACTGCGGCAGCTGATACAGCTTAATACCCTGAATGAGCTGGACAACCACCGCGCCCGCCGCATCCTGCTGGAGATCAACAAATATCACCGTCACAAGTTCGCCCATTTCGATGAAGGCTTTGTCAGCCGGTTGCTTAACCATCCTGACGTGCCGGAGCTGATTCGCACCAGCCCGCTGACGCAGCGCGAATGGCAGGTGCTGGGGTTAATCTATTCGGGCTACAGCAACGATCAAATTGCCGGTGAGCTGGCGGTAGCGTCTACCACGATCAAAACCCATATCCGTAATCTCTATCAGAAACTGGGCGTGTCACATCGCAGCGAAGCGATGAATCAGGTGCAGTCGCTTCTGAAAATGATGGGGTATGTTTGAGGGTATTGGTTGGACAGGTTAATTGCGCAATATCGCTGGCGATGCATTATCAGCATCACGTTATTACAGGCGTCTTTATCCAGTCTGCGCCTTGAAACGAAAAGCCTGGCGAATTGCTTAACCAAAAGAGAGACGTTATCACCCACCAGAAAAAGCCGGTGAAGTAAGGTAATCCTCTGTCGGCGTTCGTTATCCGAAGCTGTTACGACCAACGAATATTCCGCGAATGAACCTGTCTGAAAGTATAAGCAGAATGATCTATAGCTAAGAAAATTCTGTGTGCAAGCGTAACCAGCGCTATGTTAATATTTGCGCGCTTATTCAGCTCTCCTGCCGTGCGTAGTATTACCGGAACGCAGTATGACCCATAAATATCACCTGCATCATAATGTCGATGTGCTGCTTCTGCTGCGCCGCATCTGCCAGCTCGCCCTGGCGCTACTTATTCTGCTGTTTCTTCATCCCCCTATTGCGCTGGCCGGGACAAAAGATGACAAAGCTAATCGTATTGTTAGCGGCATCATCAGTTTCACTCACTGGCAAAATTTAAACAGGCCGCCTGAATTATGTGTTTTTACTTCAGCACGCCATCTCTCTTTGCCGGAAAACAGCGCCGCTGCGGCCGCGACATTCACCGTTCTCTATCTTGCGGGTGCAGGTGATTCTGCAATGCATCGATGCGATGCCATTTATTTCGGCGATCAGACACCGCAGCAGCAGGTGGACATTATTGAGAAGCTGAAGGGAAGAGCGGTGCTTACCCTTGCAGAGAACAATGCGGAATGCACGCTGGGCGCCGCTTTTTGTCTGATTTTTCAACCGGACCATACGCATTTTTCCGTTAACCTCGATTCACTTGCCAGAAGCGGTGTCAGAGTGAATCCGGATGTGCTTTTGCTCTCCCGCGAGGGAAGTGAATGAAATGAAATTCGATAAACTAAAGCACGATAAATCATCCATCCGCAATAAACTGCGCAAAATAAGCACCATCAATTCGGCGGTGATATTACTGTTGTGCTGGCTGTTGCTCTCATCGACGTCGCTGCTTTTTATTAAAAATTATGAGAAACGAAACCTCGAATTAATCGGCTCGACGCTAAGTACCACGCTCACCGCGGCAACCGTTTTTGCCGATAGCTACGATGCACGTAATAAAATCGAACGGCTTGGCAATGAAGGCATGTACGCTTCTGCGAAGCTGGTTACACGGGATCAGCTGGTTCTGGTCCAGTGGAATGCACAGCGGGAACAGACGGGCTGGTTTTCGCGGTTGCTGCGTGAGTGGATTTATCACAAACCACTTAACGTCGAGATTCTTCATGCTGACGTGGCTGTTGGTACGCTAATGCTGGAAGGGACCGTAACCGGCGCGGTGAGTTTCCTTCAATACTCATTCATGATTCTCTCCATAGGGATGCTCTGCGTACTGATTATCTCGCTGATGCTGAGTGAGTTTCTGCATCGGGGTATGATTGCGACACTGCGTACCATTACCAGTTCGATTCACTATGTCATTCATTCGGGTGATTTTTCCCTGCGTATTCCGGGTGGCCCAATCAGAGAATTTCAGCTCTTTTCAGATGACCTCAACTCCCTGCTGATGGAAATGCAATCACTGAAGGCGTCGCTGATGCGTGACAATCGCTCGCTGGCAGCTAAAGCCCTGTCCGATCCGCTGACCGGTCTTGCCAACCGCAGCGCCTTCTCTGCTCGCCTGACACAGCGCCTTGACCAGCCAGACGATCACGAGCGCTTTGCGCTGTTGTTTCTGGATGGCGATCGCTTCAAGAGCATCAATGATAACTGGGGCCATGCCGCCGGGGATGAGGTATTAAAAGCGATAGGATCGCGTCTTTTATCGCTGGCGACTGAACAGGATGTAGTCGCACGATTAGGGGGCGATGAATTTGCCATGCTGGTCAACAGCCGGACGAGTGAAGCGCAGTTACAGCAGCTCATGCAGCGCATTAATGACACCATTGGGGAACGCATCCTTATTACGGATGACATGCCGGTTACAACTTCGGTGACTATTGGCTACGCCTGGTCACGACCTGGCGATACGGTTGAATCGATCCTCGAACGTGCCGATATGAATATGTACAAAAACAAGCGAATAAATAGGGCGTAAATATGAAGAAAAACCTTTCCCTGCTATTGGTTACTCTGGCGCTGGTCGGTTGTCAGTCGAAAGCGCGTTTTAGCGACGCGCAAATCGCAGCGATGAAAAGCGCCGGATTCACGCAGAACCTGGAAGGCTGGGGATTAGGCTTATCTGATAAGATCCTGTTTGGTGTAAATGAATCAGAGCTGACACCCTCGAGTAAGCTCACCATTCGGGGAATGGCGAAAAGTCTGGCGTCGACCGGTATTGAGCATGTGCGCATCGACGGGCATACCGATAATTACGGCAAGCCGGATTATAATCAGCAGCTGTCGTTGAAAAGAGCAAACGCGGTCGCGGCTCAGTGGGCGGAAGGCGCGGCGATACCGCGTGAAAATGTTATGACGCGTGGCCTGGGCATGAGTGCACCGGTTGCCAGCAACAATAGCGCGCAGGGACGTGCGCAGAACCGGCGCGTGGCTATTGTCATCACCGCGCCGTAATTATTCAGCGGCCGCGTAATTTTGCGGCCCGCATTAAACATAGCGGATCGCCTGATTACCTATAGCGGGAAGCGTCGCTGAAAAGGGGGGCGGGATAGGGACGTGCACGGTGGGATCCACCGTGCATTTTGCCTGTCAGCGATAAAAGGCTGGTCTGGCTGGCATAGTTACCGGCACGATCCCGCCAGACGTTTGCGCCACGACGCAGGCATCGGCGGCGACGGCAGCGGCATAGCCATCCCACGCGGAGGGACCGGTCATCTCGCCGCTGATGACGTTGTTGATAAAGGCCTGCAACTCCACGTCATACGCATCGATAAAGCGCTTTTTCCAGTCCGTCAGAATGGTGGTGGAGAGCTTAGCCGCGCTGCGTAGCTGCACAGAGACCGGCTCCGGCAGGCGGGCAATGCCGCTTTCACCCACTACTTCACACTGAATGTCGTAACCATATTCACAGTTCACGAAAATTTCGACATCAATGCGTGCGCCTTTGGTGGTCTCAAGCAGCACGATCTGCGGGTCACGCAGGTGGGACGACGCCTTACGGGTTTTACGCGGGAAGATCACCTGCACGCTGGCATAGTCATCATTCAGCAGCCAGCGCAGCACATCGAGTTCGTGGATCAGCGTGTCAGTGATCGCCATGTCGGTGGTGTAGCTGTCGCCCACTTCCGGATTACGGTGCGCGCAGTGCAGCATCAGCGGCTCACCAATCTCGCCGCTGTCGATCACCGCTTTTAGTGCGCGATAGCCGCTGTCGTAAGGGCGCATAAACCCGACCTGCACCAGCTGACGTCCTGCCTTAATTTCTGCTTCCACAATGTTTATACAGCCCTGCGCGGTGACCGCCAGCGGTTTTTCGCAGAATACTGCTTTACCCGCCTCAATACAGGCCAGCACAAAGGCTTCATGCGTCGGGCCCCAGGAGGTAACCAGCACCGCGTTAACCTGTGGGTCGTTGATCAGATCAATCGCATTGTCATAAATGCGCGCTTCCGGCGTCAGTTCGTCAATAATCTGCTGGCAGTTGTCACGGTTGATATCGTTGAGTGCCACCACGCGCGCATTCTGTAAAACGGTACTGCAACGGCGGATATGTTCGCGGCCGATTGCGCCGGTGCCGATAACACCAATATTAATGGTCATAATGATTCCTTACGCTGAGTGGTTTAACAGCTGGATGCTGTTGCGAATTTCGCGGGTGATGTCCGCTTCCTGCCAGCTATTCATCACGGAGGAGAACGGCTCAAAGGCGTAAAGGCCGGTGTAGCCCATCTTCTCCAGGCGTTCGACCTGCTGTTTACTGCGCAATCTGTCATCTGCGCTGAGCATGATGCGTTCTTCGTCGGTGAGTTCGCTGACCGGGCGCGGGTCGGTGACACCGGAGAGGTGCACCAGACCGATTTGCTGAATGTCGATTCCCTGCTCAAAAGTCTGTTCGGCCTCTTCAAACAGATGATGATGAAAAGTGTCGATCAGCAAGCGGAAAGGCACGGCCGCCTCGCGGATCAGCGTCTGCGCCTGAGTCGCCGAACGCAGCGAGCTTTGCGGGAAACCCAGCGGTTCCACCAGCCCCTGAATGCCTGCCTCAGCGAACAGCGGGGCCAGGGTTTTCAGCGCGCTTACGGTGTCGGCAGCGCTGATGGGCGTGCCGTCGTTGAGCGGGCAGAGCACCAGCGATTCGGCGCCGACGGCCTGCGCATCGCTTAACAGCTGGCGGGCGCGTTGCAGCACCTCTTCATTCAGCTGGTTGAACGGGTAGAGCGCATTGATGGTAACAATCCGGATGCCTGACTCATGCGCCAGCGCTTTTACCTCATCGCCGCTGAGATCGTCGGTAACGCGTCCGCTGGGCATATCATTGCGCAGTTCGACATTATGAATACCGAGCTGGCTGACCAGTTTAAAAAACTGCGGGATACTCAGGCTGGGCGCTATTTTACGATTAACGCAAAAGCGCGCATTGGGAATATTCAGGCTCATAACGATTTCCTTAAATTATTGGTGAGGTGCTAAGGGCGGTCGGGTCGTCATGCCTCATGACACGGGCCGTTATTTATTTAACACAGAGCATGCAAAGGTTATTTTTTGCCGTTATAAAGCGCATAGAAATAGTGCTCGACCTGCTCAAGACTTCTTCCCCGGGTCTCGGGAATAAACTTCACAACAAATACAGAGCCGCCGATGCCAATCAGGGCGAATATAAAGAAGGCACCCGCCAGACCAAACGCGGCTAATAACAGCGGGAAGGCCATGGAGATGGCGAAATTGGCGATCCACAGTGAGAAGACCGCGCCACCCATACAGATGCCACGCATCCGGGCGGGGAAGATTTCCGACAGCAACAGCCAGGTGACCGGTGACAATGCGCCCTGCTGGAAGCAGAGAAACATCAACATGCCCGCCAGCACCAGATAAGCCCGCAGCAGGTTGACCGTGCCGTTGAGGTATTCCGGCATCAGCCAGCAGACCAGCCCGATAAAGAACAGGCAGCAGGTGCAGCCCATCTGACCGATTAATACCAGCGGGCGACGTCCCGTTTTGCCGATTAACCAGATACCCACCAGTGTCATCACTACCGAAATCACACCATTCGCAATGGTGGCAAACAGCGCGGCATCGTTGCTGAGTCCGGCTGCGGTCAGCATAGTAGGTGCGTAATACATAATGGTATTGACGCCAGTCAGCTGCTGAATCGCAGCGATGCCCACGCCCAGCAGGAAGATTTTCATCAGCCATGGCGTCGCGAGATCGCGCAGGCGGCCTTTACCTCGCTGCCGGTTCTCTTCGATGGTTTCTTCAATCTCTTCCAGTTCCCACTCCACATCTTCAGCGGCGCGGGTTTTTTCCAGCACCTCACGCGCTGCCTGACTGCGGCCTTTCATTACGTGCCAGCGCGGGGTTTCAGGCATAAATATCATGCCGATCCAGAGCAGAGCGGCGGGGACAATCGACAGCGCCAGCATCCAGCGCCAGGTATTTTCGCCGCCCCAGATATCGTTAAAGGTGGCGTTGGAGATATACGCCAGCAGCTGACCGCTGACGATCATCAGTTCCTGCAGGGTGACCAGCTGGCCACGTTTATTGGCGGGGGCGATTTCTGCGATGTAGACCGGCACGGTCGCGGCAGCCCCCCCCACGGCAAAGCCCAGGAACAGGCGAGAAGCGATCATCCAGGTGACATCAGGCGCCAGCGCAGAGCCGACAGCGCCAAAGGCGAAGATCAGCGCCAGCGCAATGATGATGCGGCGTCTGCCCAGACCATCCGCCAGATGACCGGCTGCCAGCGCGCCGAAGGCGGCACCAAACAGCAGGGAGCTGGTGACCAGCCCGGTGGTAAACGGGGTAAGATGCAAATCGCCGCGCATAAACAGTAACGCGCCCGAAACCACGCCGGTGTCATAACCAAACAGCAATCCACCCAGGGTAGCAACCAGCGCAATAATCTTCACAAAAGGCTCGGTGCGGGTGGCGCTATTTGGACCGGAGGCCGGGTTCGACGAGATATAAAGTTCTTTTTCCATGAATACTCCTGGCAATAACAACAAAGACAAAACGTCAGAACATGAAGAAGCCATCACCCTACTGATATTTTTATTTCGGGTTAAATTATATTTGAAACTTAGTTTTCATTATGTGAGCTCAAGCCTTTCGCGTTTTTTATTTTGATGGGATTCCATCAAATCCCAAATAAGCCCTTTGAAGTTAAAGGGATTATTTGGGGGAATAACAGATTGGGGGTATTTCAGACGGGGCAGAACAGTCAGGAATGCACGGCGGCAAAAAGAAAATAAAAAGGGTCAGGATGAAACATCCCAACCGCAGTCAAAAAAACAGGCCGGTGTCAGCGAATGGCCAGGGCGTTTAGCGCTGATAATAGCGCGTCCACTTTTGGCAGGAACTGTTTGCGGCGTGGCCACACCACGCTCAGCGTCAGCCCGTCGGGCTGTAACTGCGGCATAATAATTTCCAGTTCACTGGCGGCCACGGCGCGCTGAATCAACCATGAGGGCATCTGCGCGACACCCAGCCCGGCAATGACTGCCTGAAGCTGTGCATCGACGTCGCCCAGCGCCAGCCGGTAGGGCACGTCGCGCCAGTGGGGCTGTCCATCTTCGGTGGTAAATAGCCAGGGTTTGGTTGTGCCATCCACACGCTCATAAAGAATGGCGGGATGGTTCAGCAGCGCTGCTTCATTTTCAGGACGGCCTTCCCGGGCCAGATAAGCGGGAGAGGCACAGAACTGCATCTTCTCGCGACCCATGTTACGCCAGCCCAGCGACGCGGGAAGGTCGGGTGCACCGCCGATCCGCACCGCCACATCCACGCCTTCCTCAAACAGGTCAACAAAGCGATCGGACAAACTCAGGCTCAGTGCCAGCTCTGGATTTTGCTGGCAGAAGGGCATCAGCAGCGGCATGACGTTGAGGCGGCCATAGGTGGTGGGCACCGCCAGACGCAGCCGGCCGGAAGGAATGGTGCGCTGAGCCGCCAGTACCGCCTCGGCTTCGGCCAGATCCTCCAGCACCCGCAGACAGGTCTGATAATAGGCGCTGCCCGCGTCGGTCAGATTCAGGCTACGCGTGGTGCGCTCCAGCAGCCGCGAGCCTAAGCGCGCTTCCAGTCGGCTGATGCTCTTGCTGACCGCCGAGCCGGTCACGTGCAGACGTTCAGCCGCGGCGGTAAAGCTGCCACACTCCACGCTGGCGACAAACGGGAGAATATCTTTAAGGCGATGATCGTGCATCGATTAGTGAACTCAGGTTGAGAATGCTGTGAATAAATGCCAGAGATAAGAACTGAATTCTCTATTAGGCTTAGCATTACGCAAAACGAGGAGAAATCAAATGAAAAAGCACGCTTTAATTGTGGGCATCAGCGGCGTTATTGGTCGCGCACTGGCAGATAAATTACAGCAGGAAGGCTGGCAGGTCAGTGGCCTGTCACGCGGACGTGGTGCCGTACCTGAAGGCGCAACCAGCCTGACAGCCGATCTGACCGATGCAGAGGCTGTCCGTGAAGCACTGAAAGAGGTAAAACCGGATGCGCTGTTTTTCAGCGTCTGGGCGCGTCAGGAAAATGAGAAAGAGAATATCCGCGTCAACGGCGGCATGGTTCGCAATGTGATTGAAGCACTCGGTGAACGCCTCAAAGGTTCGCACGTCGCGCTGGTGACCGGACTGAAGCACTATCTGGGTCCGTTTGAAGCCTACGGTAAAGGCGCCGTGCCGGTTACGCCGTTCCGTGAAGAGCAGGGGCGTCAGCCGGTCGATAACTTTTATTATGCGCAGGAAGATGAAGTGTTCGCGGGCGCAGATAAGTATGACTATCGCTGGAGCGTGCACCGTCCGCATACCATCATCGGCTATGCCGTAGGCAATGCGATGAACATGGGACAGACGCTGGCGGTTTATGCGACGCTGTGCAAAGAGAAGGGCTGGCCGTTTATCTTCCCGGGTTCGCCAGAGCAGTGGAATGGTGTCGCTGATATGACCGATGCGGGTCTGCTGGCCGAGCAATTGCATTGGGCGGCAACGTCACCAAACGCCGCTAATCAGGATTTCAACGCGGTAAATGGCGATGTGTTCCGCTGGAACTGGATGTGGCCAAAACTGGCTGACTATTTCGGTATCGAAGCTGCAGACTACCCGGCGAAGATGATGCCGCTGGAAGATCGCATGCAGGAAGCTGAGAGCGCATGGCGGGCAATAGCAGAGCAGCATCAGCTGCGTGAGGCCGATGTGACTAAGCTGGCCTCGTGGTGGCATACCGATGCCGACCTGGGTCGTCCGATGGAAGCCTTTACCGACATGAGTAAGAGCCGCAAAGCGGGCTTTACCGGCTATCGCAGTACGCTGGACTCCTTTACACAGCTGTTTGATAAGCTGAAAGCGGAAAAAGTCATCCCGAAATAAACCCAGCAGGCGCCGCATCAGGCGCCTGTTTCGTTTCTGGCAGATAGCTATACTCTGACACCTAATCAGTGAATGGAGGAGTGAATCCTATGGCGACATGTTTCATTATCGGGGCGGCAGGTAAGGTTGGCCAAAAGCTGACCCGTCAGCTGAGCAACAAAGGCCACACTGTCACGGCAATGCACCGCAAGCCGGAACAGGCTGAGTCCCTGCAGGCCGCAGGCGCTAAGCCTGTCGCGGGCGATATTCAGCAGCTGAGCGTGACGGCGCTGGCAGAGTTGATGGCCGGTCACGACGTGGCGGTCTTTACAGCGGGTGCGGGCGGTGCCGGTATCGCGCTGACCAATGCCATTGACGGTGAAGGGCTGAAGCTGGCGGTCGCCGCCGCAGAGCAGGCTGGCGTGTCACGCTTTATGCTGGTATCCGCTTTTCCGGATGCGGGCCGCGGTAAAACGCCGTCTGAGGGATTTGAGAACTATATGCGGGTGAAACGCCTGGCGGATGTGGAACTGGTGGCGAGCAAGCTGGAGTGGGTGATCCTGCGGCCTGGCACGCTGACCGATGAGGCTGGTACGGGTCGGGTGCATGCAGATCTGGCGATCCCCTATGGTGAGATCCCGCGCGAAGATGTGGCAGCGACGCTGGTCGGTCTGATTGAGAATCCGGCGATTAAGTATCAGATTATCGAACTCACCAAAGGTGAGGTGCAGATCGATATGGCGTTGCAGCGGTTGCAGCGCGGTTAACAGGGTCCGATAGCGGCGCTTTAGTTTACCTGGGAAGGTAGGGCTGGGTTAGCGCTTTGATCGAGGCTGCTCAGGAAACGCGGTCAGATCGGAAAGACGCAAAAGCCGCCATCCATGGCACGCTCGGCCCGCGCCGTCCTGGCGCGGGACGCTTTCCTCCTCTGACCGTGTTTCCTGCGCGTTAAGCTAAGGTGTTGCTGTCAGATTTATGCTGCTTTCATTGTCGCTATGCGCCGGGCTAAAAAGTTGCTGCTGGATTTATATTGAGTCGGGATTCCGTTCCCTGCGCATGCTTACTCTTACAGCCATCCGCTCCTTAAATCTGTCAGTCCGCATCACAAAAAAGCCCCGAGACCGGGGCTTTTTTCTTATCTGACGCAGCTTTTACTTCACGCATTTCGCGCAGTGCGCGCGCTCAATGTGCTGGAAGAAGTCGTTACCTTTGTCATCGACCAGGATAAAGGCAGGGAAGTTCTCCACCTCGATTTTCCAGATCGCTTCCATTCCCAGCTCCGGATACTCCACGCATTCCAGACTTTTGATGCTCTGCTGCGCCAGCACCGCGGCCGGGCCACCGATGCTGCCCAGATAGAAGCCGCCATGTTTATGACAGGCATCCGTCACCTGCTGGCTGCGGTTGCCTTTTGCCAGCATGATTTTGCTGCCGCCGTGAGCCTGCAGCAGATCGACGTAGGAGTCCATGCGGCCTGCGGTGGTCGGGCCGAGTGAACCAGACGCATAACCTTCGGGCGTTTTGGCCGGACCGGCGTAATAGACCGGATGATCCTTTATGTACTGCGGTAATCCTTCGCCGTTATCGATGCGCTCTTTGAGTTTGGCATGAGCAATGTCACGCGCCACGATAATGGTGCCGGTCAGTGACAGGCGGGTAGAGACCGGATACGCAGAAAGCTGCGCCAGAATCTGCTCCATTGGACGGTTAAGATCAACCTGCAACACCTCACCTTCACCCTGCTGACGCAGCGCTTCCGGGATCAGGCGACCTGGGTTGGCTTCCAGCTTTTCAATCCAGATACCTTCGCGGTTAATCTTCGCTTTAATATTACGGTCAGCCGAGCAGGAGACGCCCATGCCGATCGGGCATGACGCGCCGTGACGCGGCAGACGCACCACGCGGATGTCGTGCGCGAAATATTTGCCGCCAAACTGCGCGCCAAGGCCGAGCTGCTGCGCCGCTTCCAGCAGCTCCTGCTCAAGCTGAACGTCACGGAAAGCCTGACCGTGCTCGTTGCCTTCAGTCGGTAAGCCGTCGTAATAGTGCGTCGAGGCGAGCTTAACGGTTTTCAGGGTGCTTTCAGCCGAGGTGCCGCCGATAACAAACGCAATATGGTAAGGCGGGCAGGCTGCGGTGCCGAGGGTACGCATCTTATCCACCAGGTAATTTTTCAGCTTGCCGGGGCTCAGCAGCGCTTTGGTTTCCTGATAGAGATAGGTTTTGTTAGCGGAGCCGCCACCTTTGGCGATACAGAGGAATTTATACTCATCGCCATCGACGCTGTAGAGGTCGATCTGCGCCGGCAGGTTAGTGCCGGTGTTCACCTCTTTGTACATATCCAGCGCGGCATTCTGTGAATAGCGCAGGTTATCTTCGATGTAGGTGTTGTAGATACCCTGTGACAGCGCGGCCTCGTCGCCACCGCCGGTCCAGACGCGCTGGCCCTTTTTGCCCATGATGATCGCGGTGCCGGTATCCTGACAGGTCGGCAGCACGCCTTTGGCGGCAATTTCAGAGTTTCTTAAAAACTGCAGGGCGACATATTTGTCATTGTCGCTGGCTTCCGGGTCATTAAGGATAGAAGCCACCTGCTGCTGGTGGGCCGGACGCAGCATGAAAGAGGCGTCGTGGAACGCCTGCTGGCTCAGCAAGGTCAGCGCCTGCGGGTCGACTTTAAGGATCTCCTGACCCTCAAACTCGGCGACCGAGACATGCTCCCGAGTCAGCAAGTAGTATTCAGTATCTTCGTGGGACAGCGGAAAAGGGTTCTGATAGACAAAAGGTTTGTTCGACATTTTTTCTCACTTAATGACCGGCTGAACCTCCGCGGGCAGGCTGCGGGGCGCAACATCATAGGCGAATTCATTGTTTATTATGCTTCCCCGCTGCGGGTGCAGCGGGGAAGTGAAGGAATGGTATCTTATAACGCGTTGATCTGCATGTTGTATCCGTCAGAACATCCACACCATCCACGGATAAGCAATCACCATCATAGAGACCAGGAAGATGGCACCGAAGATGGTACCCAGACGCCAGTAATCTTTTGTCGGCAGATAACCGCTGCCGTAATAAATCGGGCTTGGGCCAGTACCGTAGGGCGTGATGATGCCCATCACACCCAGAGAGGTACACAGCATCAGGCAGAAGACTGGCATATTGATGCCCGGGATTGACGCTGCAATGGTCAGCATGGCCGGTAACAGGGCAGTAGTATGTGCCGTGGTACTGGCAAACAGGTAGTGGAGCAGGAAGAAGGCGATTAATAGCACCACGGCTGAAATCTGTGGGTCATAGCCCTGCAGCAGCATGCCTCCCTCTTTACCTAGCCAGGCGATGAAGCCGACGCGGGCCAGGCCATCAGCCAGCGCCACCAGCGTTGCGAACCAGGCGAATGTATTCCAGGCCGGCTTGTTGCTGGTAATGTCGTTCCAGTTCAGGACGCCGGTCCACAGCATCAGTACCACCACCAGCAGCGCAGCCATCGCAGGCTCAATCCACGAGGTGGCGAAGATCCACATCAGCAGGGCACAGACTACAAACACCAGCAGCAGGATTTCATTGCGTGTCAGGCGGCCCAGTTTCTCCAGTTCAGCGATAGCCCATTTCGGCACTTCATCATTGATTTTGACTTCTGGCGGATAGAACCAGTAAGCCAGCAGCGGCATGGTCAGAATCAGCAGCACGCCCAGCGGCAGGAAGGCCAGGAACCACATACCCCATGAGATATCAAAACCGATGATGCTTTTCACCAGCGCCAGTGCCAGCAGGTTAGGTGCCAGCGCTGAGAGGAACATCGAACTGGTGATACAGGCTGCGGTGATCGCGACCCACATCAGATACGAACCGATCTTACGGGCGCTCGGGTCGTTGGGTTTAGAGCCGTAAAGCGGAGGCAGGTTAGCAATAATCGGATAGATAGTACCGCCACTGCGCGCGGTGTTTGAGGGGGTAAACGGTGCCAGAAGCAGGTCAGCGAAGGTAATGGCATAGCCCAGCGTCAGGCTGCGGCGACCCAGATATTTCACCAGAATCAGGGCCAGACGACGACCAAACTGCGTCTTGTCATACCCGGCGGCGAACATAAAGGCACCGAAGATGAGCCAGACCGTGGAGTTACCGAAACCGCTGACCGCCCACTTAAAGGACTCACTGGCGACTTTGAATTTCGGGTTAGCCAGTTCCTCCGGGCTGAAGAGGACAAACTGACTGAACAGCGCGATGGCCACGACGCCGGTCAGGCCGATAACGGCACCGGGCAGCGGCTCAAAGATCAATCCGACAATCACGCCGACAAAGATGGCGAAGAAGTGCCAGGCATAGGGTTCGAGACCGGCCGGTGTTGGCACCAGCAACAGCAACACAGCAACGATGACTGGCAGAGCCAGCATGATAGCTTTCTTTTTACCCGCCGCCGCAGGGGCAGCTTTAGGGGGTTCAGTTACAGCTGAGAGTGGTTTCATAGTATTTTATCTGCACGTTGAGAAGAATGCGATTTGCGCCCCGGACCTTCACTGATGACTTTCTTATTTATTCTTAATAGTGTGAATAAACCGCGATGCAATAATTTTATCAATCTGCTGCTGGACTATTGAGCAGCATTTTTAAATCCATGTAAATATGATGCGATTTTTGCAAATATAGATTTTGATCCAGATCAAAGAAATTTATTCATTATTCCCCCGTTTTTAACATTTATTTTTTATTTATATTTTTGACATCGATATTCTGACAGTTTTGTGAAGCTGATCGACAAATCCTGGGAAGGCCCCGGTCGACCCATTCATCTTAACACTATGATCATAAAGGTTAAATTATTTATGTAAATCAATGGTTGATTTTTAGTTACCCATGGTTAACAATTAATATAACTACACTTCCTGAATTCAGCAAATAAAAACTCTGAATCGTTTAAAAGTTAAAAAAGTAAATTTATCACTTATGAAAGCAAAGATAAGGGTATATTAGACGCATGACATCGGACCACTTAATAAAGCGATAATTTGCGTCCGCTAAAAAATTTCCAGACTTTTAAATCTTGGAGTTTATCGCAATGAAATCTCTCACCCCCATCCTTAATCCACTTACCCTGCCTGGCGGCGCTGTGTTAAAAAACCGACTGGTGATGGCCCCCATGACCACCTGTACCGGTTTTTATGACGGAACGGTCACCAGCGAACTGGTCGAGTATTACCGCGCACGTGCAGGCAGCATCGGAACTGTGATCGTTGAGTGCTGCTTTATTGATAACCGCGGCCCGGCGTTTCCGGGTGCCATTGCTATCGACAGTGACAACAAAATTCCTGGTCTGAAACGCATCGCGGACGCGATTAAATCGGAAGGCTCCACGGCCATTCTGCAGATCTATCACGGTGGCCGCATGGTCGAGCCGGAACTCATCGGCGGGAAAACACCGGTTGCGCCGAGCGCCATTGCCGCACCACGCGAAGGTGCCACTCAACCGCTGGCGCTGAGCGCTGAAGAAGTCGAAACCATGATCACCAAATTTGGTGATGCGGTGAACCGTGCTATCAAGGCCGGTTTCGACGGCGTCGAAATTCATGGTGCGAACACCTATCTGATTCAGCAGTTCTATTCTCCGAATTCTAACCAGCGCGATGATAAGTGGGGCGGCAGCCGCGATAACCGCGCGCGCTTCCCGCTGGAAGTGCTGGAAATCACTCACAAAATGGCGGAGCGCTTCGCCCATAACTCGTTCATCATCGGCTATCGCTTCTCGCCAGAAGAGATCGAAGTGCCCGGCATCCGCTTTGACGACACCCTCTATCTGCTGGAAAAA
The DNA here is from genome assembly GCF_025153065.1 of Pantoea sp. XY16. NCBI lineage: Bacteria > Pseudomonadati > Pseudomonadota > Gammaproteobacteria > Enterobacterales > Erwiniaceae > Pantoea > Pantoea sp. XY16. The sequence continues at coordinate 35,195 of NZ_JANZNP010000005.1, forward strand.
CTGGCCGCGCGCGGACTCGATTATGTTCACTTCTCTGTCGGCCAGCTGCTGCGCCCGTCCATTGTCGATACGCAGGACCCGACGCCGCTGATCGAGAAATTCGTTGCGATGCGCTCGCCAGTGCTGGCAAAAGTGCCGGTGATTGGTGTCGGCGGCGTGGTGAATAAAGCCGACGCCGAACTGGCGCTGGAAAAAGGCTATGACCTGGTGGCCATTGGTAAAGCCTGTATCGCCTATCCGAACTGGGCTGACCGCATCATCAATAACGAACATCTCGAACTCTACATCGACAGCAATAAACGCGAAGAGCTGCAGATCCCGGAACCGCTGTGGCGCTTCTCGCTGGTCGACGCGATGATCCGCGACATGAGCGAATCGGGCCGTAAATACAAAGCGGGTGTTTATCAGGAGAAAGTGGAAGCCGAAGCGCTGAAGCTGAAAATCAACGTCACACTGGATACCGACCGTATTACCGACATCTCGCTGGTGCCGGACGATACACTGGATGTGGACTTCACCACCACCTTTGAAAGCCTGCGTAACCGTATTCTGGTGGCGAACAGCCCACACGTTGATGCGATTACCGGCGCGACCACCCAGAGTGAAGCGCTGAAAAAAGCGGTTTCCCGTGCGCTGACCACCTCCAGCAAAGAGCATGTGATTGAAGAGGGCGGTAACCCTAATGCCCCACAGAATTACGATGTGGTGATTGTGGGCAGCGGCGGTGCCGGTCTGGCGGCGGCGATTCAGGCGCACGATGAAGGCGCACGTGTGGTTATCATCGAGAAGATGCCGACCATTGGCGGCAATACCATCAAAGCGTCTGTGGGTATGAACGCCGCCGAAACCCGTTTCCAGAAACTCAAAGGCATCGAAGACAGCAAAGAGCTGTTCTACGAGGAGACGCTCAAAGGCGGCCAGTTCAAAAACAACCCGGTATTGCTGCGCGAGTTTGTGGACCTGGCGCCTGAGGCGATTGAGTGGCTGGCGAATCACGGCATTGAACTGAATGACATCACTATTACCGGTGGGATGAGCATCGACCGTACTCACCGTCCGGCTGACCGTTCAGCGGTAGGTGGCTTCCTGATCAGCGGCCTGGTGAAAAATATCAACAGCCGCAACATCGAAGTGCTGCTGGAAACCTCTGTTGCAGAAATTCTTTATGAGAACGGTGCTGTAACGGGTGTGAAAGTGGTCGATGAATACAACGACAGCCGTATCCTTAACGCCAGAAGCGTCATTGTAGCGACCGGCGGATTCAGTGCGAACCGTGAGCTGGTGGTGAAATATCGCCCTGAACTTGATGGCTTTGTCACCACCAACCACAAAGGTGCGACCGGTAGCGGTATTGCGATGCTGGAGAAAATTGGTGCCGGAACGGTGGATATGGGGGAAATTCAGATTCACCCGACTGTTGAGCAGACCACGTCTTATCTGGTCTCTGAATCGATTCGCGGCGGCGGCGCTATCCTGGTCAGTCAGGCCGGCAAGCGTTTCTACAACGAGATGGAGACCCGCGACAAAGTCTCAGCGCAGATTATTGCCCTGCCAGAGAAGAGTGCCTGGATTGTGTTTGACGAGCAGGTGCGCATGAATAACAAAGCGGCTGACGAGTACATCGCCAAGGGCTTTGTGGTCAGCGCGCCAACCGTGGCGGAACTGGCGGTGAAACTCAACATGAGTGAGCATCACACGCTGGAAGCGACGCTGGCACGTTACAATAACTTCGTAATAATGCAGAAAGACGAAGACTTTGGTCGCCAGACCGCGCTGCGTCATCCGCTGAGCGAAGCGCCATTCTATGCGATTCGTGTTGCACCAGGCGTGCACCACACCATGGGCGGTGTCACCATTGATACCACCACCGCGGTGCTGGACAGCCAGAAACAGGTGATTAACGGTGCCTGGGCATGTGGCGAGGTGGTTGGCGGCATTCATGGCGCGAACCGTATTGGCGGTAACGCCGTTGCAGATATCATTATCTTCGGTATCCTGGCCGGCGGTAACGCCGCCGCCTACGCCCGACGTTAACGGCAGTCTCCGGCATCCGCATCCTGCGGGTGCCGGTTTTCCCCTTTAAAGCAGAGTCGCCTATGTTAACTGATGCGCGTGTCTATGCTTATTCCGCTGTATTAATGGGTTCGCCCATCCTGCTCAAACTCTTCGAAGACAACCAGACGCTGGCCAGGCAGGTTTTTCGCCTGATCAAACAGCAGGAGAATCTCTTCACGGTAAATCGCGCGGCGTCGGAAGTCATGGCGATTAACCACGCGGCAGGAGAGCATACGGTGGTCGTCAGTCAGCCCGTGTTTGATGTGATCGCCTGTGCGCATGCGGTGAGCCTGTTGCCCGACAGCCTGTTTAATCTGGCCATCGGTCCGCTGGTGAAGTGCTGGAAAATTGGCTTTCAGGGCCACAGCGTTCCGTCAGAAGCCGATCTTCAGGCGCGCATGACGCTGATCAATCCACAGGACGTTATCCTTGATGCTGCCACCCGCAGCGTGATGCTGGCACGGCCAGGAATGGAGATTGACCTGGGTGCCATCGCCAAGGGCTATATCGCCGACGTAGTCCAGGCTTTTTTGCGTCAGCAGCAGGTCAGCAGTGCGCTGATCAATCTGGGCGGCAACGTTCAGACGGTGGGCGCGCCACCAGAATCCGCGGGCTGGGCAATCGGTCTGAAAAAGCCGTTTGGTGAGGCCGATGCGCTGATCGGTGTCATCGGTGTGAACAACCGCTCGGTCGTGACGTCCGGTATCTATGAGCGCTACTTCGAGCTGGATGAGGTCTGTTATCACCACATCCTGAATCCACAGACCGGTTATCCGCTGGATAACGAGCTGTTGAGTGTAACCGTTATTTCCGATCGCTCGCTGGATGGCGACATCTATACGACGCTGCTGTACGGACTGGGCGTTGAAAAAGGCATCGCCTGCCTGACTGACAAACCGGGCATTGAAGCTATCTTTGTGACCCGTGACAGGCAGATAATCTGCTCGTCACAACGTCACTTTTCGTTTCAGTTACTCGACACGGACTACCGGCTGGTTCACTGACAGTATTGTTTGAGTAAGGTGTGATACTCCGGCTGCAGGCGATAGCGGTAAACCGGACGGCCCGTAACCCCATAATGAATGCTGGTGAACAGAATATTAATCTGCGCCAGCCAGATCAGGTATTTGCGGCACGAGACGCGCGAGATATTGACTTCCGTCGCCAGTTCGTCGGTAGAAAATTCCGTGCCGGGATGGGCGTCGATCCACAGGCACAGTGTACGTAGCGTCTGCGGCGTTAACCCTTTCGGCAGGCGTTTCTGTTCGCTGGCACCAGGCGGATTACCATGCAACAGCTGATCAACGTCCGACTGCTGATAGAACTGATGATTATCCATGAGCGATTTTTTCTGACGCCAGCCGGTCAGCGCCTCTTCAAAGCGGGCAAACTGGAAAGGCTTAATCAGATAATCCACCACGCCATAGTTGAGCGAAGTCTTGATGGTGGCGGCATCCGCCGCTGATGAGATAATAATCACGTCAACTGGCCGCCCTGCGCTGCGCAGTTCTGGCAGCAGATCGAGACCGTTTTCCTGCTGCATATAGATATCAAGCAGGATCAGATCAACCTGTGGTTCAGCCTCGGCCAGCCGCTCTTTGGCCTGCTGTAAGGTTGAGGCCGTGCCGCAGCAGGTGAAGCCAGGGATCTGCCCGATATAACAGCGATTCAGCTCGGCTACCATGGCGTCATCATCGACAACTAACACATTGATCATTGGGTAATCATTCCTCTCTCCCACGGAAGTTGCACTAAAAATTGGGTAAATACACCGGGTTCCGACTCGACACTGACGTTGCCGCCCAGGCTTTCGGTCTGCTGCTTAACCAGAAACAGTCCGACACCGCGATCGTCACCTTTTGACGAGACGCCGCGCTCAAAAATGGCGCTGAGCTGCGAGCTGTCGATACCTGGGCCGTCATCACTCACTTCACAGGCCAGCCAGCCATTCTGATAATGCAGCATGAGGTGAATTTCCCCTTCGGTTTCCGGGTCCAGCGCCTCCAGGGCATTTTCAATTAAATTGCCCAGCACGGTAATCAGAACCGCGCTCTGCTCCTCGCTGCCGCAGTCAGGCAGAAAACTCGCCTCATCGATAATCAGCTGATGACCTTCATCGGTTACCCGGTTGATTTTGCTGAGCAGGAAACCGGCAATGATCGGCGATTTGATCTTTTGCAGCAGCGAACCGATCTCCGTCTGATAGGCATTAGCGGTTTTCAAGATGTACTCTTCCATCTGTGCATAATTTTTCATATGCAGCAGGCCCAGAATCACATGCAGCTTGTTCATGAACTCATGAGACCGCTCACGTAACGCATCTACATAGTTTACCATGCCGTCCAGACGCTGCATCAGCTGGCTGATTTCGGTCTTATCCCTGAAGGTGGTTACCGCGCCGATAATGCGGTCACGACTGCGCACCGGAACGGTGTTGCTGATCAGGATGCGATTACCCAGCGTCAGCTCCTGATCGTGCCAGGCTTTGCCCGCATGCAGCGCATCCTGCTGATGACGGTGCATGACGCTCTCCTCAGCAATCAGATCACCGCTTAACGGCATCCTGCGGGTGGTCTCATGCAGTAGCTGCTGAGCCGCATGGTTAATCAGGCTGACGCGTGACTGATCATCGACCGCAATCACCCCTTCTTTAATGGAATTCAGGATCGCCTGGCGCTGTTCAAACAGGCTGGAGATTTCGTGCGGCTCCAGCCCCAGCAGTATGTTCTTGAGTCGCCTGACCAGAATGAGAATACCCAGCAGGCCAACCACACCGCCAAACAGGACGGTCCAGACGATATTCCAGCGGCTCTTCGCAATCTGAGCCGCCACATCATTCAGTGCAATGCCGATTGCCACCACGCCAATCTGCTGATGCTGGGCGTTATAAACCGGCGTAAAGACCCGCAGTGCCTCCACCAGCACCCCATGATTGACCGCGACATTTTCCCGGCCGCCGAGCGTGGGATAGATGTCATTGCCGACAAAATGTTTTCCGATCACTGCGGCATTCGGATGTGAAAAGCGGATGCCGTGCATATCCGTCACCACCACAAACAGCAGGCCGTTGCGTTTGCGCGCGGCTTCCGCCAGCGGCTGAATCTGGCTGCTGCCGTCTGGCAACAGTAACCCGCGCTGCACTTCCGGGCTGTCTGCCAGCGTTCGCGCCACCGCCATCGCTTTATCTTTAAGATGCGACTGCGCAAAGTTATCAATCTGAACGAAATAGAGCAGATGGACAGCGAGCAGCACGGTAACGATCACCGCAGTCATCATCAGGGTGGTCAGGGTACTGAGTTTCATGGGTCGTTTAGTCACGGCATGTCGGTTCTGTGGTTGGCTTGTCATCGATGTTCAGCACGGGTAGGGGATCGGCTTGAAACATACGCTAACTCACCGCATCAGTACAGTTTTAGCGGTCTGCGCGCGGGCGACAGAGCAATAACAATATTTGGGTTAGGGGATTGTATAATTCAAAGGACACCCTTAATGTGTGGTTAAAATATGTGAGCAATTCAGTAAGCCTTTTGTAATTAAATTAAGGCTAAATTGCTATTTTTAATTTTATAACTATTTTCACATTAACTCACAAATAACATTATTTTAAACTTTAAGGACTTTTTTTAACCAGTACCGTCCGAGCTGTCGATTAAAATGATGAATTCAAAGAAAGTAATCCCCACCCTTTCCCTCGCGGCCTTGTTAGTTTCTTCAGCCCTCCATGCTGAAACCTCACCAGAGAAAACCGACGTCCTGTTAATTGGCGGCGGCATTATGAGCGCCTCTATGGGCACCATGCTGGAAGAGCTGCAGCCTGGCTGGAAACAGATCATGGTCGAGAAGCTGGATGGCGTGGCGCTGGAATCCTCTAACGGCTGGAATAATGCCGGTACCGGTCACTCTGCCAACATGGAGCTGAACTATACGCCTGAGCGTAAAGACGGCTCGATTGACGTGTCCAAAGCGCTGGAAATCAACGAAGCCTTCATGGTCTCTCGCCAGTTCTGGAGTTCACAGATTAAAGAGGGCGTCATGCACGACCCGCGCTCTTTCATCAACTCAACGCCACACATGAGCTTTGTCTGGGGCGACAATGTTGACTTCCTGACCAAACGCTATGCGGCATTGCAGAAAACGGCGCTGTTCCAGGGGATGAAGTTCTCTACCGATCACAAACAGATCGCGCAGTGGGCACCGCTGGTGATGGAAGGCCGTGATCCCCAGCAGAAAGTGGCCGCCACCTGGACGCCAGTCGGCACCGACGTTAACTACGGTGAAATTACCCGTCAGTTGATCGGCAGCCTGAAGAAGAATGACAACTTCCGTCTGGAAACCTCTTCTGAAGTTACCGATTTCAAACGTAACGGCGACAACTCCTGGCACGTCACGATTAAAGATGCCAAAAACGGCAACGAACGTGCGGTTGACGCAAAATATGTCTTTATCGGTGCAGGCGGCGGCGCGCTGAAATTACTGCAGAAGACCGGCATCCCGGAAGCAGATAACTATGCAGGCTTCCCGGTCGGTGGTTCATTCCTGGTCACCGAAAACAGTGCCATTGCCGATCGCCATCTGGCGAAAGTTTACGGCCAGGCTTCAACCGGTGCACCGCCGATGTCCGTTCCGCATCTGGATACCCGTTATCTGGATGGCAAACGCGTCGTGCTGTTTGGACCGTTTGCGACCTTCTCAACCAAGTTCCTGAAAAACGGTTCGCTGTTTGATCTGCTGAGCACCACCACTACCCATAACATCGTGCCAATGACCGATGTGGGTATGGATAACTTCGACCTGGTAAAATACCTGATTGGACAGGTGATGCTGAGTGATGAAGATCGCTTTGAGTCGCTGAAAGAGTACTACCCGGACGCGAAGAAAGAGGACTGGAAACTGATTCAGGCCGGTCAGCGTGTGCAGATTATCAAGAAAGATGCTGATAAAGGTGGCGTGCTGAAACTGGGTACAGAAATTGTGACCGATCAGCAGAAAACCGTGGCGGCTCTGCTGGGTGCTTCTCCTGGTGCATCAACCGCAGCGCCAATCTCTCTGAGCGTGATGCAGAAACTGTTCCCGGAAGAGTTCAAATCACCGGAATGGCAGGCGAAGATCCACAAAATGATCCCAGGTTACGGTCAGAAACTGAATGACAACGTGCCGTTGCTGCAGCAGGTCTGGAATGAGACCGCAGCGACCCTGCAACTGACCACGCCGCCCGTGATCAACATGGAAGGCAAAACCGCAGACGCGCCGGCAGCACAGCCTCAGCAAGCTGCGCCGTCAGCGAAACACGACATGGCGCTGTAATAGCAGCCTGACGTGAAAAAAGCCCGCCCAGGTTTACCTGCGCGGGCTTTTTTACTGCTTCGTTGTCAGTGTTACTCCGGCGTGTTACCGCGCCACTTGCCCCACGGATCTTCAGCGGGTGCCTGATCGGCTTCTTCAGCCGGTTCGTCGCGTGCTGCCGGTTGCGCGTTTAACGAGGCCAGATAAAGCGCTTCGACTTCAGCCCGCGCCCACGGCGTACGGCGTAAAAATTTCAGGCTCGATTTAACGCTGGGATCGCTTTTAAAGCAGTTAATGTTGATCCGTTTTGCCATTTCAGCCCAGCCATACTGCGCGACCAGACTGTTTATCTGCATCTCCAGTGTGATGCCGTGAAGAGGATCTTTTGAGGTGTGTGCGTTCATCATCTATCCGCCTGATTCATTCAATGCCGCACATCCTGACAACCGTAAAGCGGTTGTGCAAGGACTGAAGGTGAAAAAGAGCGTGTGGGGGGGGTACCTGCAGATTTATGTGTCTGCGCTAACGCGACGGGCAGAAGTTTGCGCAGATCAGCAGCGATTGTGCTAATCATAAACGACTGATGATGCTTTAAAAAGGATCGCCTGTCATGTCTGCCCCTGCTGATAATCTGCTCTCCTCCGCCAGCCGAAAACGTGCTCTGCTTGCCGGTTCGGTCGGTAATTTCATTGAATGGTATGAGTTCGCGGTCTATGGCTTTCTGGCCACGGTGATTGCGCAGAACTTTTTCCGGCTGGAAGGCGAGTCTGCGCTGACCGGACTGCTGCTGACCTACGCGTCGTTCGCCATCGCTTTTTTCTTCCGTCCACTGGGTGCGATTGTTTTTGGCCGGATGGGCGATCGCATCGGGCGAAAACCCACACTGATTTTTGTATTGATTATGATGACGCTGGCGACAGCTGCCATCGGTCTGGTTCCGACTTATGCCCAACTGGGTATCCTGGCGCCGCTGATCGTGACCGGCCTGCGTATCCTGCAGGGCCTGTTCGCAGGAGGCGAGTATGGTGGGGCGGTGTCGCTGATGACCGAGTTTGCACCACGCAGAAAGCGCGGTCTGTATGGCGCGTGGCAATCCTTTACCGTGGCGCTGGGATTACTGGCGGGCGCAGGCATAGTGGCATTGCTCTCAGTGTTGCTGACGCCAGAGCATATGCTGAGCTGGGGCTGGCGCATCCCATTCTTTATCGCACTGCCGCTGGGGGGGCTGGCACTCTGGCTGCGGGTGCAGATGGAAGAGACGCCCGCATTTGTTCAGCAGCAGGCACAGCCCCATGCAAAAGTGAACGCCAGCCTGGGCGACACGCTGAAAACGATTCTGCTCGGTATCTGCCGGCTGATGGTGTGGTCAGCGGCCGGTTACACCTGGCTGGTGATTATGCCGACTTATCTGCAGGCATCGCTGCACACCGGCTTTAACCAGGCACTGCTGATTGCGGTGATATCGAACCTCGGTTTTGCCGCCACCATCATCCCGGCCGGGATGCTGAGCGACAGGATTGGCCGCCGCGCCGTGATGGTCTCAGCTGCGGTGCTGCTGCTGGTGCTCTCTCTGCCGCTGTTAAACGTTTTGCAGGCAGAGAGTACCGGACTGCTGTTGAAAGCGCTGGTGGTCTTTATCGCAGGTGGCGTGGTCGGTTTGCTGGCAGGACCCGGCCCCGCGATGCTCGCCGAGATGTTTCCGACGCGGGTACGCTACACCGGGCTGGGGCTGGCCTATTCACTTTCCAATGCAGTCTTTTCCGGCTGCGCGGGACTAATCATCACCGGGCTGATTAAAGAGACCGGTAATCCCGATATTCCCGCCTGGTATGTGATGGCGACGGCGCTGGTGAGTATTGTGGCGCTGATGACGCTGAATAAAGATGATCATCTGCGACGGCTGGATGAGCCGCCGTCGCGCTAAGTTCTGGATGGTGGTTTGAGCGGTAAAGGATAATCCGGCAGGCTGCCTGTGCATCAGGCAGCCCGTTAGCATGAACGCCCGTAAGGGGGCAGGCGTTGGTTATTCAGAACAGATTAGCGATCATGCGATGACGATAAACTGAAAACCTGATCACGCGAACGGACTTTATCAGCGTGGTTATCGGCAATGATAATCACAGCCGCCATAATCAGGCCCATAATAATGATGATTAATTTACGCAGCAGCATAAGTCATTACTCCTGTTGAATTAACTAACCCAGACGAACAGTCATTATTTTCGGTTAATCAGAGAGTTAATTTGAATATTGATCTATTATGGCTGAAAGATAAGCTTTATTTTTTGATCGCGATGCGGTTTATCAATATCAGATAAAATAAAAACGTTATGCGGGTTGAATATTAAACACGGGCTAAACAGGCTCATTAAATTCGCCGGTTACGCTTCCGTGCGTTTGGTCAATAAGAATTGAATATACAGGCGTACGCCGTGAGGGCATTGCTAAAAAAAAGAGATGCCGGAGACCGGAATCTGGCTGGCCGGCGGCGACGAGCTGATTCCGGTGCAGGCAATTTTCTACAAATGAGTTTAATGCGGTGCTGCTTTAACGTTGACTATTCCGGGATCGATAAGCGCAATAATTAAACCCGGCTCAATCTGCTCATCAATTAGCATATCAGCCGCTTCGTTTTTTGAATGTTATCCAGCATGCGTTCCAGCGCGTCGATGCGTGATTAGGGCACGGCATTATGCCAGACATTCAGGCCACTACGCTCGTGTACCTCGATTTTTGCACCGAATGAATCAGCCAGTACAAGACCTGAGATGAAGAGGCCAGGTTACGGATCGGAGGGGGCAGGGATGAACAGGTCATCAACGCAAAGAGAGCGGCAGAAAAATAAAAAGGCGCCCGAAGGCGCCTCTGTGGTGTGAACCGATGTGATGAATTACACCAGCTGCTGTGCCGTTTTTTCCACCAGCGTCAGCAACACTTTGATATCTTCCAGCGTTACTGTTGGGTTCAGAAGGGTCATCTTAAGGCAGGTAACGCCATCATGCTCGGTCACACCGACGTTGGCGCGGCCTGACTCCAGCAGGGCATCCCCGATGCGCTGGTTCAGCAGGGCGATATCCGCACTGCTGAGGTGCGCCAGATGCGCCGGACGATAGCGGAACAGCACGCTGGCCAGTTGCGGTTTCATCACCAGCTCCAGAGCAGGCTGCTCTTCAACGTACTGTGCCACCTGCTGTGCCAGCGTCACACCGTGATCGATGATTTCGGCATACTGCTTCTGACCCAGCGCTTCCAGACCCATCCACAGTTTCAGTGCATCAAAACGACGGGTAGTCTGCAGCGATTTGGAGACCAGATTCGGCACGCCCTGTGCTTCATCAAACTCCGAGTTCAGATAGGCCGCCTGGTAGCGCATCAGCTCATAGTGACGCGCTTCCTTCAGCAGGAAGGCACCACAGCTAATGGTCTGGAAGAACTGCTTGTGGAAGTCCAGCGTAATGGAGTCGACCAGCTCAATGCCATCCAGATAGTCACGATACTTCTCTGACAGCAGCAGCGCGCCGCCCCAGGCCGCATCGACGTGCACCCAGATGTTCTCTTCCGCCGCCAGCGCCGCGATTTCACGCAGGGGATCGATTGCACCGGCATCGGTAGTTCCCGCCGTGGCAACGATCGCCAGAATGTTTTCGCCGTTAGCTTTGGATGCGGCCAGCTTCTGACGCAGATCATCCATATCCATGCGGGCAAAGCGATCACATTTCACCTGCGTGACGGACTGATAGCCCAGACCCAGCAGCGCCATATTCTTCTGTACGGAGAAGTGCGCGTTCTCTGAGCAGAAGACTTTAATCTTCTTCAGATCGCCGGTTAAGCCATCCTGCTGAACAGAATGACCCTGACGCGCAAACCAGGCGTCACGCGCCAGCATCAGACCCATCAGGTTGCTCTGGGTGCCGCCGCTGGTGAAGACGCCCGCGTCGCCAGGCTGATAACCGACCTGGGTGCGCAGCCACTCAATCAGCTTCATCTCAATCAGGGTGGCAGACGGTGCCTGATCCCATGAATCCATGCTCTGGTTGGTGGCGTTGATCAGCACTTCCGCCGCCTGGCTGATGACCAGGCTTGGACAGTGCAGGTGCGCCACACATTGCGGGTGATGCACCGACAGGCTGTCTTTGAGGAAGTACTCAATGGCGCGTTCAATCGCGGCCTGGTTACCCAGGCCCTGAGGATTGAAGTCCAGCGTAATGCGCTCGCGCAGCTCTGCGACGGTTTTTCCCTGATACATCTCAGGTTGTTCCAGCCACTTAACGACGGCCGCGCTACTCTGGGCAATCGCCTGCTGGTAGGCCTCGGTACTCTGTGCTGAGGCCGCCAGAATCGGGTTTAACCGGGACATTGCATTCACTCCACTTAAACTGCTTTCACGCCAGCGGACAGCAGGGCGTTTTCAAATTTATCCATGAATACGTCCAGTTCTGCATCTGTGATCAGCAGGGAAGGCAGCAGACGTAATACGCTGCCGTGACGTCCGCCACGCTCCAGAATCAGGCCGTTCTCAAAACATTTTTTCTGTACCAGTGCAGACAGTTCGCCGTCAGCCGGGAAGCTGCCCATATGGTCAGCAGGTTCGTCGGGTTTCACCAGCTCAATGCCGATCATCAGACCCAGACCACGCACGTTGCCGATTACCGGGTAGCGCTGCTGCAGCTCGCCCAGTTTGCCTTTCAGCCATTCACCCTGTGCCGCAACTTTGTCAGCGATGTTGTTATCTTTCAGCAGCTTCAGCGTGGTCAGGCCGGTCGCCATCGCCAGCTGGTTGCCACGGAAGGTACCGGTGTGGTGACCCGGAGACCAGGCGTCGAACTCTTTCTTAATGCCCAGTACCGCCAGTGGCAGACCGCCGCCGACCGCTTTGGACATTACGATGATGTCTGGTTCGATACCCGCGTGCTCAAAGGCGAAGAATTTACCGGTACGGGCAATACCCGCCTGGACTTCGTCGATGATCAGCAGAATGCCGTGCTCTTTGGTCACTTTGCGGATGCGCTGCAGCCACTCAGCCGGAGCCGGGTTAACCCCGCCTTCACCCTGAACTGCTTCAAGAATCACCGCCGCAGGTTTGCGAACGCCGCTTTCAACGTCATTGATCAGGTTTTCAAAGTAGTAAGTCAGTGCTTTCACGCCTGCTTCACCGCCAATGCCCAGCGGGCAGCGATAAAGGTGCGGATAAGGCATGAACTGCACTTCCGGCATCATGCCATCTACGGCTTCTTTCGGTGACAGGTTGCCGGTGACCGACAGCGCGCCGTGGGTCATACCGTGATACGCACCCGAGAAGCTGATGATCCCGGAACGACCGGTGTGCTTTTTCGCCAGTTTCAGCGCCGCTTCAACGGCATCTGCGCCGGACGGGCCGGTAAACTGCAGGCAGTACTCTTTGCCCTGACCCGGTAATAACGAGAGCAGGTACTCAGAGAACTCATCCTTTAACGGCGTAGTTAAATCGAGAGTATGTAACGGCAAGCCGCTGGTAATGACATGTTGAATGCTCTGCAGAACGTCTGGATGGTTATGACCCAACGCCAGCGTTCCGGCACCGGCAAGACAGTCGAGATACTGATTATTCTCGACGTCGGTGATCCAGACACCCTGAGCTTTCGCAATCGCGAACGGCAATTTGCGAGGATAACTTCGAACGTTTGATTCAAATTCAGCCTGACGGACTAAATAGGTTTCGTTGGTTGCGTTTAAGTTCTGTGCATTCAAACTATCAATACGGACTTTATCCGTCATCATATCTCTCCTACAACCGGGACGGGCGTAGCGTCACAGTTGAATAAATGAATTAAAATGGGTGGCTATGTGTAAAGCGCGGCCAATATAGGTGTTTTTCAGGTCCGACTCAATGATTAATTTTATCGTCAGATAACGGATTCTTTGTTATAGGAATCAATCAGTTGGTGGGTTTATGACCGCATGCATTATTGCCGCTACGCTAACGGCTTGCTAATAAATGGCGTAAAAACACCAGCTTACCCGGTTCACAAGGCGCTAAGTCAATGATAATAATCTGTGTAAACAGCTGTTTCCGGTAAAAAACGCTATCAAAAAGGCAGCTTTTCAGACGTAAAAAGCATAAGTCCGCTCAACTGACGAATACGCATTTATAGACGCTTAAAACTGCAGGCTAATTAAAATAATAAACCTTTATTTAACATTTAATTAATATATGGCGAAAGGTAAACCGTATTAACCGGGATTAACGGCATGGCCCCAGGGCAAATTCAACAAACTGGTCGAGGTCTGCCATAGCTTCGCGAGCTTTAGATTCTGAAGGATTGATCGTCAGCAAATCCGCATAGCCGTTCAGCATGGCGCTGATTTGCCTGGCGGTGCGGGGAACATCATCACACCGTAGTGTGCCGTCGGTGACGCCGTCACGGATAATCCCCTCCATTAGTGCCTGCCACACTTCAGTCATCTCTTCAGCCAGTGCAGCATATGCATCATTGTGCGCAGCCATCTGCCAGAAAGAGGCATAGAGCTGCCAGGTGGCATCCGGCGCACTCGGCAGATGGCTTTCAAACAGGGTATGCAGCCGCTGACGCGGTGTGAGCAAGGCCAGTGTGTCGGCAAAATTTTCAACATCGACCCGCATAAAGCGTTCCAGCGCCGCCAGGCAGAGTGTCTGCCAGTTGCTGAAATAGTGGTAAATATGACTGCGTGAAATACCTACCGACTCGGTGAGTTCACGGGTGGTCACTTTTTCGATCCCTTTCTCAATAAACAGCACTATCGCTGCATCCAGGATTTTGGTTCTCAATACCTCAGCCGACTCTTTCATTATTCTCTCTATCATTGCCACGTTGACTTTGAGCAACTGCTCAAATAGACTGCTTTTTGTACTTGAGCAACCGCTCAAGAGTGACGCTATCAGAAAAAGAAACTATGTCTTCCTCAAAAACGATCCTGCCGGTTGCGGCTCCCCGCAGCGCTATTCTGACATTAAAAATGCTTGGCCGCCGCCATAGCCGTAAGCTATTCCTCACGCTGCTGCTGGTGGTGGCGGAAAACGTCATGTATCTGCTTTATCCGCTGCTGGCGGGCTTCGCTATCAACGCCATACTCTCCGGCAGGACCTGGCATGCGGTGCTCTATGCGGCGATGGTCTTTACCATGTGGGCCATCGGTGCAGCGCGGCGCAGTGTCGATACCCGGACTTTTGCCCGCATCTATGCTGAGCTGGCCGTGCCGGTGATTGTGGCACAGCGCAGCGAAAAACAGAGCGCGTCGACGATTGCTGCGCGGGTGGCGTTGTCTCGCGAGTTTGTCGACTTTTTCGAGAAGCATCTGCCGGTGCTGATTACTTCGCTGGCGTCGATGACCGGTGCGGCAGTGATGCTGCTGGCTATCGAGTTCTGGACCGGCGCAGGCTGTCTGGCGATCCTGCTGTTCTTCGCCTGTTTCCTGCCGGGATTTACCCGCAAGAACGATGCGCTGTTTGGCCGTCTTAACAACCGGCTGGAGAAAGAAGTGAGCTTTGTCAGCAACGCGAACGCCGCGTCACTGGGCCGCCACTATGGCGTGCTGGCCAGTCTGCGGATCCGCCTCTCGGATCGGGAAGCGTGCGGTTATCTGGCCATCGGTAGCGTGGCGGCACTGCTGTTTGCGGTCACTATCGCGCTAATGTCGGGCCGTGGCGGCACCAATGCGGGTCATATCTATTCGGTAATGACCTATATGTGGATGTTTGCCATGAGTCTGGATGATGGTCCTCAGTTGCTGGAGAAATATTCACAGCTCAAAGACATTGGCCGGCGGGTGAATACCGGTACGCACTGATTTTGACGATCTCTGCCACATTCCTGAAGCAACCGCCGGACTTTCCGGCGGCTGTTGAGATAAAGCGCCACAACACGGCAAAACTACGACCGCGTTGACCTCTTTGGTGCAGGATTAATAATCCAGTTCGCCCGGCGTAAATGCCCTGAATGCGTTATCGGACGGCGTATAGCCCAGCACCTCACGCGTCTGCGTCAGATCAAACCGTTTAAAGCGGTTATCGGAAATGCCGTAACCAATAAAGAAAGTGATCTTCTCCGCTTCGACAGCGCCGTTCAGCAGTCTGACGGCATCATCCGGACTCAGCCAGGCGCTGTAATCCCGCGCAGTGTGCTGGCTATTATCCAGTGCCGGTTCAAACGCCCCGATTCTCAGCGCCACGCAGCTCAGATCGTGCTGGCTGGCGTAGAAAGCGCAAAGTGCTTCCCCATAACATTTGGTGACGCCATACAGATTCGCAGGACAGACAGCCATGCCGGGATGTACCTGAATATCTGTCGGATAACCCTCGATAGTCTGCGCACTGCTGGCAAACACCAGACGACGACAGCGATGATCTGCGGCTGCCTTCAGTAACCAGGTGGTGGAGAGAATGTTTGCGGGCAGTAGATCGTCGAAGCTGGCCTGTGCATCAGGGATACCGGCGAGGTGGATAACGGTATCGACAGGTTCATCTGACAGTAAGTTCTCTGCCGCATCCGGTTGCGATAAATCCGCCGCGATAAACCGATGCGGGGCGGGGATCGCGTAGTCGGGCTGCCGCACATCCGTCAGGATAAAGCGGTAACGATCCTGGCTGGCTGCGAAGAAGGTCCGGCCGATGCGTCCGCTGGCGCCGGTAAGAAGGATCACTCTGGTCGTCATCTGCTGATTCCTGTTCAGTAACCTGTTAAATAAAGACGCGTTAATCGGTCAGTAAAGCAGACATCCCCGATCTAAGCCTGCCTGACCTCTCCGGATTGTAAGCTGGCTTAGCGCGATTCGCGCCAGACCCGCACAGTGGAAGCGTAATCCTGGAACAGCCTTAACTGTGCGTCAGATCACAAAATGGGTTGCTTAGCGCGGCCTCACTTTCTATAGTCAAGCCGCTTCATCCGGACGGGATAACGTTCTGCTTTCTCCCGCCGACTCACGTCAGCTTTTCAGTTCAGGTCATTGGGAATCCATTTTGTTAAGAAAAAATCATAAAACCGACGATGCCGGTTTTGTCCGCTGGGCATTACTCGCTCTGGCACTGGGCGGCTTTGGTATCGGAACCGGTGAGTTCATCATGATGGGCCTGCTGCCCGATGTTTCACGCTCTCTGACGATCACCGAACCGCAGGCGGGCAACGCTATCGCCAGTTACGCGCTGGGTGTGGTGGTGGGCGCACCGTTTATTGCCGTACTGGCAGCGCGGATGGCACGTAAATCGCTGCTGCTGATCCTGATGGCGCTGTTCAGCGTCGGCAATGTCGCCAGTGCGATGGCCGACAGCTATCACGGCCTGCTGGTGGCGCGCTTTCTGACCGGCCTGCCGCACGGGGCTTACTTTGGTGTTGCCTCACTGGTGGCAGCTTCACTGGTCCCGCTTGAACGGCGCGGTCGTGCGCTGGCGTCACTGATGCTGGGACTGACGGTGGCGACCCTGATTGGCGTACCGCTAGGCTCATGGATTGGGCAGCTATTCAGCTGGCACGTGGTGTTCACCTTTGTGGGCGCGGTTGGTCTCCTGACCTGCCTGCTGATTGGTCGCTACGTGCCTTACACGCCAGGCGATGCGGATGCACATCCGCTGCGTGAACTGGGTGCGCTGAAAAACACACAGGTGCTGCTGACCCTGCTGGTGGGCGCGGTAGGCTTTGGCGGCATGTTCGCGATCTTCAGTTATATCGCGCCAACGCTGATTAATATCACTGGCATCTCTCCTTCGCTGATCCCCTGGGCGATGGTGGCGTTTGGGCTGGGAATGATCATCGGTAATCTGGTGGGGGGCCGTCTGGCTGATGGCCCGGTGCTGAATATTATTGGCTGGACGCTGTTATGGAACGTGCTGGTGATGCTGGCCTTCCCGGTGCTGGTTCAGCATGTGGCCACCGGACTGCTGGCGACCTTCCTGATTGGCACCTGCTCGGTGCTGCTGCCGTCACTGCAGATTCGCCTGATGGATGTCGCCAATGAGTCGCAAACCCTGGCAGCCGCGATGAACCATTCAGCGCTGAACATCGCCAATGCGATGGGCGCGTATCTGGGTGGCCTGACCGTGTCGCTGGGCTATGGCTGGATCTCCACCGCGTGGGTGGGTGTTGCGCTGGGCGTGGCCGGTCTGATGGTGTTTGTGATGACGGCGCGCCATGCTGCGCGTCAGCAGACGCAACTGGCCTGATATAAAAGAAGAGGGCGCAGCGATACCGATTATCGCTGCGCTTAATGTGTACAGCGCCGACGTATAACTTTTCCGCAGTGATTAACCGCAAGGCTTTTTACTGGCTGACCGTTTAATGAAAATTATCATTCTGAAAGCGCGGGAATTTAAAAAGGCTTGAAAAATCAATAATGGCGTTCCGGACGTCTGGATGTTAAAATTAAATTAAAATAATGTTTGCTAAAGTCGTTAAGGGATGGCTTAATGGCGACCTCGGTTTGGAACACAGACCTTATCAAAGCAGTTTTAGTAAAGCAGTCCTCAGTGCAAGCGATATCACAAGATACCCTTATTCATGAGTCTCCTCCTAAAAGCCTGGTAAGTTACCTTCTGAAAGACAGGCCATCTTCGCCACTTAGTGGCTCATAAATTAAGGAATTATCGATGTCTAATAAAATGACTGGTTTAGTAAAATGGTTTGACGCGGGTAAAGGTTTCGGTTTTATCTCTCCTCAGGACGGCAGCAAAGATGTATTCGTACATTTCTCTGCAATCCAGAGCAACGACTATAAAACTCTGGACGAAGGCCAGCAGGTCGAATTCACTATTGAAAACGGCGCTAAAGGTCCTTCAGCGGCAAACGTAGTCCCTATGTAAGCCTCTGTTATCAATAACGCTTACAATCGCGATGACGGCAATAGCCCGAGCAGATAAGCCTGAATTGATAATAAAAAAACCCGCCTTGTGCGGGTTTTTTGCGTTTATGTCTGGCTGAAAACTTTCGCGAAGTTTTTGCCCACAACAGCGTTTCGCGCGGGCCAGTATCAGACTGAGCCTGTTCACCTTAAGCTTGCGATCAGCCATTGCCGCAATTCTGTCAGCTCCGCCTGTTGTGCCGGGAAATCGGCTATCAGCAGATTCAGGACCTGGTCCAGTGCATCGGGCCGGTATGTGACGTTCTGCATCCGCTGGGCCAGCGCTTCGAGCGGCGCGGGATTGAGGCTGTCGCTGAAAATCTGACAGCGGCTGATCACGCCGCGTTCGACATCGAAGTGAATCTCCACACCGCCCCAGATAAAACGCTGGTCCAGCAGATGCGAGAAGGCAGGTGCCTGACCGAAATTCCATGCCCAGCTACTCTGCTTTGCGAACTGCTCAGTGAATCCAGGCAGGTCGGGCAGGGCATCGGGAGAGATCATCTCCGGCTCACACTGCTCGCCGAAATGTGCAAAAAAGGCGTCTGTCACGGCTGAGCAGATCGCCTGATAGCTGATACCGGGCGTTAACTCCGTCAGATTAGCAACCCTGGCGCGCACTGACGTAATCCCTTTAGCCTGCAGTTTCTTCACATCAGGATTAAGGTAATCTGCCAGCCGGGAAAGATCGGCATCCATCAGAATAGTGCCGTGATGAAAACCGCGATCCGGCGTTTCACGATACGCAGACCCGGAGATTTTGCGCAGTCCGTCAGCGGTGTTCACCACTAAATCGTTACGGCCGGACGCTTCCGCCGGAACACCCAGCGCGTTCAGTGCGCGCAGGATAATGGCAGTTGAAACGCTTTTATCGTACTCCGGCTTGCCGGCCATAAAGGTAAAACAGCAGTTACCGAGGTCGTGAAACACCGCGCCACCGCCGCTGCTGCGACGCGCCAGACGGATGCCATCTTCCGTCATGCGCCGGGTATTGCACTCTTTCCACGGGTTCTGCGCCCGTCCAATCACCACCGTTTCCGCATTCCGCCACAGGAACAGCACCCGCTGGGTGGCAGGCATCTGCCGGAAAATGCACTCTTCGACCGCCAGATTAAACCAGGGATCATTGGATTCAGATAACAGTAAACGCAGCGTGGACATCAGTAACTCCCGATCCTTATGAGAAGCGGCCCGTAAAGCAGGCAGAACGCAGAGTCTACCAGCACGGACGCGGACTCACATGCCTCTTCATGCCGTGATGCTGCGGCAAAAAAAGATAAAATGCCGTCTGCGGCGCAATCACGGCAGATTGCTGTAGAACATTGTGCCAGTATATTGTCTGAGTCTGCTGATTTTACTGCTTATTTTCCCCGATGAGATTAAAAAACTTATGAACGCGTCCGCTGGCATCGCGATGAAAATCACAGCTGCGTTGAGCTCAACGCTGATGCTGGCCTGTGTAAAAGGGCTGGATGGCGCAATACCGGTCGGCGAAGTGATATTTTTCCGCTCGCTGCTGGCACTGGTTCCACTGCTCATCTGGCTACGCGTTCAGGGCAGCGTGCTGGAGGGCATCCGCACCCGTAATATTCGCGGGCATTTTGTGCGCGGGCTGGCCGGAACCGGTGGTCTCTATTTCAGCTACCTGTCGCTGCTCTATATTTCCCTGACCGACGCTACCGCGATTAACTATGCCGCACCGCTATTTACCGTGCTGCTGGCGGCATTGCTGCTGCGTGAAAAAGTGCGCCACCATCGCTGGGTGGCGGTCTTTACCGGTTTCAGCGGCATTCTGGTGATGTTTTCCGGGCATCTTTCGCTGACGCAGTCGGCAGCATTCTCGCTCTCCGCGTCGGCGGGCATTCTGCTGGCGCTGATGGCAGCCTTCTGTACCGCCTGTGCACTGGTCCAGATTCGGTTTCTTAACGGCAAAGAGAAACCGGGCGCCATCGCCTTCTGGTTCGCCGTCACCACAGCGATAACGTCGCTGGTCACGCTGCCGGGCGGCTGGAAAGTGCCGCACGGTAATCAGGTAGCGCTACTGATAGGATGCGGGCTGCTGGGCGGAATCACGCAGATTCTGATGACCCTGAGCCTGCGGTACGCAGAAGCCTCCCTGCTGGCTCCGTTCGACTACACCACGCTGCTCTGGTCCGTCGCGGTGGGGTATCTGTTGCTGGGTAACCTGCCGACTACCACCACGGTCATCGGTGCGGTTCTGGTGGTGTGCGGCGGCCTCTATTCAGTGCTGTATGAGCGCTACCGCTTTCGTAAAGCGCGGGTAGCGGATATTACGACCTGAGCAGAGCACGCATCAGAATGCTGAATAACAAAAGGATAATAACGTACAGTTAACAATTTGTGAGCGCGGCGAAAGAATGAACGGTTGTAATCGATTACTTTTAAATCCGGCATAAAGTAATCGATTACTTATTCGTGAGGTTCTCATGATTGCAACGGTGCAGGAGAGTGAAGGTCAGCGGGTGCAGCATAAGCTGCTGGTGCCGCGTCTTTCACTGATGATGTTTATGCAGTTCTTTATCTGGGGCAGCTGGTCGGTAACGCTGGGGCTGGTGATGACCCGTCACAATATGCCGTTGCTGATTGGGGATGCGTTTTCGGCCGGGCCTATCGCGTCGATTCTCTCACCGTTTGTGCTCGGTATGCTGGTGGATCGCTTCTTTCCCTCGCAGAAAGTGATGGCCGTCATGAATCTGGCGGGCGCAGCGATTCTCTGGTTCGTGCCGCAGGCACTGATCGCAGAGAACGGCGCGTTGCTGATCGCCCTGTTATTTGGCTATACGCTCTGCTTTATGCCGACGCTGGCGCTCTCGAATAACATCGCCTTTCACAGTCTCGCCAGCAGTGAGAAGAGTTTCCCCATCGTCAGGGTCTTCGGCACTATCGGCTGGATCGTGGCGGGGATCTTTATCGGCGTGACCGGCATTGCAGACAGCGTGGCGGTGTTCCAGCTGGCGGCACTCTGTTCAGTCCTGCTGGCCATTTATAGCCTGACGTTGCCTCACACACCGGCACCGGCTAAAGGTTTACCGTTAAAAGTCCGCGATCTCTTCTGCGCCGACGCCTTCGCCTTGCTGCGGCTGCGGCATTTCATGGTCTTTGCACTGTGTGCCACCCTGATCTCCATTCCACTTGGCACCTACTACGCGTTTACTGCTTCCTGGCTGGCGGATGCCGGTATCCGCGAAGTCAGCACGCTAATGTCACTGGGGCAGATGTCTGAAATTGCCTTCATGCTGATCATCCCGCTGCTATTTCGTCGCCTGGGTGTGAAGTACATGCTGCTGATTGGGATGACGGCGTGGTTTGTCCGCTATGCCCTGTTTGCGCTGGGCATGAGTGATGAGACGCGCACGCTGATCTACCTCGGCATTCTGCTACATGGCATCTGCTATGACTTCTTCTTCGTGGTGGGCTTCATCTATACCGATCGGATTGCCGGTGAAAAGGTAAAAGGGCAGGCGCAGAGCATGGTGGTGATGTTCACCTACGGCATCGGCATGCTGCTGGGATCGCAAATCTCTGGCGCGCTCTACAACCATCTGGTTGCAGGTAACGTCAGCGCGCAGAGCTGGGCACTCTTCTGGTGGATCCCCGCCGTTGCCGCCGCGCTGATCGCGATTATTTTCTTCTTCTCGTTTAAATATCGTGATGAGGCGGTAGCAAAAACAGGAGTTACTAATGAAAACAGTTAAGGGACCGGGCATCTTCCTGTCACAGTTCATCACCTCGCAGCCGCCATTTAATTCCCTGGCGGGTCTGGCGGAGTGGGCCGCCGCGCTGGGATACCGGGCGCTGCAGATCCCCTGTCACCAGCCCGCTATTTTCGACCTTGAACAGGCAGCGGTTAGCCAGACCTATTGCGATGAGGTACGGGGATTGCTGGCCGGTTTTGGGCTGGAGATCAGCGAGCTGTCTACCCATCTCGAAGGGCAACTGGTTGCCGTTAACCCCGCCTATGACATGGCTTTTGATAATTTTGCCCCAGCGGCATTGCGCGGCGATCCCGTCCGGCGCACTGACTGGGCTATCGCCACCCTGAAAAAGGCGGCCGCGGCCTCTGAGAAGTTAGGTTTGCGCGCCCACGCCACCTTTTCCGGCTCACTCGCCTGGCCCTGGTTCTATCCCTGGCCGCCGCATCATGAAGCGCTGTTTGATGAGGCGTTTGCTGAGCTGGCAAGGCGCTGGCTACCGGTGATGGATGTATTTGACCAGCATGGCATTGACCTCTGCTATGAGATTCATCCCGGCGAAGACCTGCATGACGGTGTCACGTTTGAGCGTTTTCTGGCGGAGGTGAATCACCATCCGCGCTGCAATATTCTGTTCGACCCCAGCCATCTGCTGTTGCAACACATCGACTATCTGCAGTTTATCGACCTCTACCATCCGCGTATCAAAGCCTTTCACGTTAAGGATGCTGAATATCAGCTTAACGGACGCAGCGGCGTCTATGGCGGTTATCAGCCCTGGCTGGCACGGACCGGACGCTTTCGCTCGCCGGGCGATGGCCAGATCGACTTTGGTCGTATTTTCAGCAAGCTGGCACAGTATGACTATGATGGCTGGGCGGTGCTGGAGTGGGAGTGCTGCCTGAAAGAGGGCGAAACCGGGGCGCGTGAAGGTGCAGAGTTTATCCGTCGCCATATTATTCCCGTGGCTGACCGCGCGTTTGATGATTTTGCTTTAGCAGAGAACGCCCCATCGATACGCCACCAGCTGGGGCTGGATCGCGACGTCTGAGGTGGCCATGTGGATTCAGCGGATGAGCGGTGAGTCGGCTTTACACGCATTAAAACAGAAGGATCGTTATGTCTGTTCAGAAAATCGCCCGGATGGCGGGTGTTTCAGTTGCTACGGTTTCCCGGGTGTTGAATAACAGCGACAGCGTAAAACCAGCTAATCGCCAGAAAGTCCTGGCGGCCATCGAAGAAAGCCATTATCAGCCTAACCTGCTGGCACGCCAGCTACGCACGGCGCGCAGCGCGATGATTCTGGTGCTGGTTTCAGATATCTCCAACCCGTTCTGCGCCGAAGTGGTTAAAGGCATAGAGGCGCACGCCGAGAAAAATGGCTATCGCATCCTGCTGTGCAACTCGGGCGCGGAGATAGAACGTTCGCGATCCAGTCTGCAACTGCTTTCCGGCAAAATGGTGGATGGCATCATTACGATGGATGCCTTCAGCAAGCTGCCGGAGCTGAGCCAGCTGATAGGCGCGGCCCCCTGGGTTCAGTGTGCCGAACATGATGACACCGGGCAGGTCTCCTGCGTCGGTATTGATGATGACGTCGCTGCGCAGTCAGTGGTGCAGTTCCTTGCGGCACGGGGACGGCAGCGCATCGCGTTAATTAATCACGACCTCGGCTATCGATATGCCCGACTGCGTCAGCAGGGCTATACCCGCCAGATCAAAGAACAGCACCTGACCTGGGAGGCGATTGCCTACGCCAGCGAGTTAAGCTTTAGCGCCGGAAAAGCGGCGATGGAGCAGTTGCTGGCGGACAAAACCATTCCTGATGCGGTGTTTGCCGTGTCTGATACGCTTGCCGCTGGCGCCATGACGGCAATTCAGCAGGCGGGGTTGCGGATACCTGACGATATCGGCGTAGTAGGGTTTGACGGCAGCGAACTGGCTGAAATGGTATCGCCGCCACTGACCACCCTGGCGCAACCCTCAAAGGAAATAGGTCGCCGGGCCTGTGAACTGGTGTTGCAGAAAATCACCCGGCCCGATGCGCCTTCACAATGTGTGATCATGCAGGGTGAGCTGGTGGTGCGGTGCAGCAGCTGAAAGCATGACCCGCCAGCCTTTTCCCAATTTAACGACGCCTCTATTGTCCACTAAAAAGCGACAGTGATTGCCCGTTCACACCATTGTGTGACTCTCTTGTTTACTTATATGCTGTTTCCATCGAAGGGCATTCGCACTTCCCGAATCAACGAAGGGGCAGAATATGATTGAGCAAAGATTGTCAGAGCAACGCGGTGTGGGCGATCACGGCTGGCTGAATTCACGTCACACCTTCTCTTTTGCAAACTACTGGGACCCAAAACAGGCGGGCTTCTCTGATCTGCTGGTGATCAACGATGATCGCGTCGCTAAAGGGCGTGGTTTTGGTGCTCATCCGCACAGCAACATGGAGATTATCTCTTATGTGCTGGAAGGCGCGCTGGAGCACAAAGACTCAATGGGCACCGGCTCGGTGATTGTTCCCGGCGACGTGCAGTTGATGAGTGCGGGCAGTGGTGTGACCCACAGTGAGTTTAACCACTCTGGTACTGAGGGCGTGCATTTCCTGCAGATTTGGGTAGTTCCTGCTGAGAAGAACACGCCGCCAGGCTACCAGCAGATCTCCGTCACCGAAGCGGATAAA
Source organism: Pantoea sp. XY16 (assembly GCF_025153065.1). Classification (NCBI taxonomy): domain Bacteria; kingdom Pseudomonadati; phylum Pseudomonadota; class Gammaproteobacteria; order Enterobacterales; family Erwiniaceae; genus Pantoea; species Pantoea sp. XY16. Next base: position 59,771 of record NZ_JANZNP010000005.1, read on the forward strand.
CGCGGTAATTTGCGACTGATTATTTCGCCGGAAGGTGAAAACGGGGCATTACGGGTACGCCAGGATATTCGCATCTATGCGGGACTGTTCCAGGGCGATGAGCAGCAGACGATCACGCTGCCGGACGACCGCTATGCGTATATTCATGTGGCGCGCGGCAGTGTCAGGGTAAATGGCCTGCAATTTAATGCCGGAGACGGTGCGCGGGTTCGCAATGAGAAAACGCTGTCGTTCAGTCACGGTGAAGGAGCGGAGGTGTTGTTATTCGATCTGCGTCCCAACGAAGTGAATCATCCAACCCGTTAAAATGAAAACTGCGCGGCTTTCACCGCGCAGTTTTTTTTGCATCACTGCGCGTTAAGAAACGCCAGCAGATCCTGGTTCAGTTGATCCTGATGCGTCACCGCGAAACCATGCGGCGCATTGTCATAAACCTTGAGTTCAGCACCCTCAATCATCTCCGCCGCCACTTTGCCGGTGGATTCAAACGGCACGATCTGGTCGTTGCTGCCATGGATCACCAGCGTTGGCACATTGACTTTCGCTACGTCGGCACGGAAATCGGTTTCCGCAAACGCGGTAACGCAGTCCACGGTACTTTTTAGCGAAGCCAGCAACGCGATATTCAGCGTCTGCGTCATCACGCCATCTGAAACAGTCTGCCCGGCGTTGGTGCCGTAGAACGGCGTGGCGAACTCTTTGATAAACTGCGCGCGATCTTTGAGCAGGCCATCACGAATCCCCTCGAATACCGACATATCGACACCCTGCGGGTAGTCTGCCGTTTTGCCAAAGATAGGCGTAACGGCACCGAGCAGCACCAGCGCCGCGACGCGATCGCTGCCGTAGCTGCCGATGTAGCGCGTAACGTCGCCGCCACCCATGGAGAAGCCCACCAGCGTCACGTTCTGCAGGTCAAGATGGGTGATCAAATCGTTAATATCTGAAGCAAAGGTATCGTAGTTATTGCCGGTCCAGGGCTGGTCAGAGCGGCCAAAGCCACGACGGTCAAACGCAATCACCCGATAGCCGTTATCGGCCAGGAATTTCATCTGGCTGTCCCACATGTCGGCATCCAGCGGCCAGCCGTGGCTGAATAATACAGGCTTACCGGTTCCCCAGTCCTTGAAGTAAATCTGTGTGCCGTCGGTCGTTTTAAAAGTGCTCATAGTATTGCCCTCTGTATGACGTGATAGATGAGAAGTTGGTACTGCGCCAGTTACACTGGCGCCACCAGATAGCGTACCTCGGGTGAGCGTTCGCCCTGATGAAAAGCGAAAACCCGCCGCTCTATTTTTTTGTCGTTGATGGTGTAGCGCTCTTTCTGACGCAGATGTTCGACCCAGGAACCGACCACAAACGTTTCAACGAAAATGCCGGGCTGCAGAATATCTTCATACAGTGACCAGTTGATGGCGCCACCGCGGCGTCTGACCCGCCGCATATCCTGCATGCAGACTGTAAAAGCATGTACATCATCAATAGTAATCCGGTATTCGTAATTCACCATAACCGGCCCGCGTTCGTGACGAATATCCAGCGCAGGCGCATTGACGCCGTCACCAATCATATCGAGATTGAGATCGGGATCCTGATCGAGCCGCCAGCGCCAGACGGTACTGCTGGCCAGTACCATGCCCAGCGCGGCGATGCAGAGCGACAGCGGAATGCCGAAGTGCGAGGCGAGCTGTCCCCAGAGGGCGCTGCCTGCGGTCATCGAACCAAAGAACACCGTCAGATAAACCGCCAGCGCACGCGCTTTCACCCACTTCGCGGCGCTGCGCTGTGCGCCAAGATTCAGCGTCGACAGCACCGCGATCCAGGCAAAGCCGGTGAAGAACTCAAACGCATTCAGCAGCCAGAAGTGCCGCACAAAGGCCAGCGCCAGCATAGTCAGGGCAAAGATCAGACTGGCAAGCACCATCAGGCGATCGGAACTCAGGCGACGACGCAGACGCGGCAGCAGGACGGCGCCGGTTATCGCGCCGACACCGATGCAGGCCAGCATAATGCCGTAGCCGCCAGGGCCGAGGCCGAGTTCACGACGCGCCACCAATGGCAGCAAAGCCCAGCCTGCGCTGCCAAACAGGAAGAACGCGAAGGTCCGCACAAGCACGTTACGCAACACTGGTGCCGCATGCACATAGCGCAGGCCGGCACGCACCGCCGGGAAGAAGTGCTCGGGCGGGAGGCGCTGCACGCTGGGTTCTGCTTTCCAGCGCCAGAGCACCCAGGTCACGCCCAGCACGGACAACGCATTGAGCAGGAAAACCATCCAGGGCCCGGTGAATGAGAGGATCAGGCCGCCCAGCGCCGGACCGATGGCGCGACTGATATTAATGCCGAGCGAGTTAAGGGCAATGGCTGGACCCAGTTCCTGTTTAGTCACCAGATCCGGCACGATCGCCTGGAAGGGCGGCGAACTCATGGCGGCACCCGCGCTCAGCAAAAAGGCAGCGCCCAGCAGTACTTCAGGGGTTACATGGCCGGTCCAGGCCAGCACCGTCAGCCCGGCCGCGGCGATAAAGGTCCAGAGCTGGGAAAACAGCAGATATTTGCGGCGGTCAACGATATCCGCCATTACGCCTGAGGGCAGCGCGAACAGAAACATCGGCAGGCTGCTGGCCGCCTGCACCAGCGCCACGGCCAGCGGGTCGGCACTCAGCGTCAGCATGCTCCAGTTCACACCCACATCGTTCATCCATGAACCGATATTGGAGACGACGGTGGCGATCCACAGCATGCGGAACACCGGCTGACGCAGCGGCTGTAGCGGTGAAACCTCACCCGTGGGCGTTGCCGCAGGCTGTTCCTGCTCGAGCTGGTGGATATCATTAACCTGTGCCATGACGAACCCCCTGATGTTTCACCGCGCCGATTCGCCAGCCGCCAGGCCCGGTCAGCGCCAGCGTGGTAAAGATAATGAGCAGCAGCCAGCCGAACTGGCCTTCCGCCAGTGACCAGCCAGGGTGTACCACCAGCATCGCGACCAGTAGCACCGCGATGATCGGCAGGCAGGCAATCCGGCTACCCCAGCCGAGAATAATAAAGATCGGGCAGATGACTTCTGCCACTATCGCTGGCAGCAGGCTCATCATCGGTCCCAGACCAAACGGGTCTTCTATACGCGTCAGTTCTTCGCTGAAATGCAGAATTTTCGGCAGCCCATGCACCTGCAACAGCAGCAGGCTGCCGGTCAGGCGCAGGAAGAACAGCCCCGCATTGATACGGGGCGACAGATCCCTAGCGTTATTCATGATTAAAACGCGAAGCAGCTGCAGCCGAGCGCGCCCCAGAAGGCGTTATCTTCGGCGACCGGTACACTGGAACCCCGGGCGATCTCATGCGAGTGTTGATGAACCCCGCACGGGCCGCTGCAGTGGTGGAAGGCGGGCATCATGCCTGCACGGCTCTGCACAACTGGCGGGGCGCTGCGATAGTGACCCGGCACGTTTACCACTGGCGACCACTCAGGCAGGACCGGAATCGCGGGCGGTGCATCCGCGCTGAACGAACCGGCGGCATAGACAATATTGCCATCCACCACCGTCAGCACCGACTCAATGCCTTTAATTTCCTCTTCCGGCACGCTGAAGAAATCTTTGCTCAGCACGGCCAGATCCGCCAGAAGACCTACCTGAATCCGACCTTTTTTATTTTGTTCGCTGGAGAACCAGGCGCTGCCCTGTGTCCAGAGCATCAGCGCCGTTTCACGGTCAAGGCGGGCATTGACGTCATACATCTGCATGCCGCCCACGGTGCGACCAGAAACCAGCCAGTAGAGCGCGGTCCAGGGGTTGTAGCTGGCGACGCGGGTTGCGTCGGTGCCGAGTCCGACCGGGACGCCGGTTTCCAGCATTTTCTGTACCGGCGGGGTGTGGCGGGTGGCTTCAATGCCGTAGCGTTCAGCAAAGTATTCGCCCTGGAATGCCATGCGATGCTGCACCGCAATGCCACCGCCCAGCGCTTTGATACGATCGATATTGCGCTGAGTGACCGTTTCCGCGTGGTCAAAGAACCAGTGCAGACCATTAAACGGGATATCGCGGTTGACCTTCTCAAAGACATCCAGCATCCGGCTGATCGACTCGTCATAAGTTGCATGCAGACGGAAAGGCCAGCGATGTTCCACCAGATGACGCACCACGCGCTCCAGTTCATCCTCCATGCCAGGCGCTAAGTCCGGACGTGGCTCCAGAAAATCTTCGAAGTCGGCGGCCGAGAACACCAGCATTTCGCCTGCGCCGTTGTGACGGAAATAGTCGCTGCCCAGGCCTGGCGTCAGCATGTCCGTCCACTTCTCAAAATCTTCCAGTTCATGACCCGGACGCTGCGTGAAGAGGTTGTAGGCGATACGCAGCGTCATCTGCTTTTTCTGATGCAGTTCAGCGATCACTTCGTAATCTTCGGGATAGTTCTGGAAGCCACCGCCCGCATCAATGGCGCTGGTCAGGCCCAGTCGATTCAGCTCGCGCATAAACTGGCGGGTCGAGTTGATCTGCTGTTCCAGCGGCAGTTTCGGGCCTTTCGCCAGCGTGGCGTAGAGGATCATCGCATTGGGACGGGCGATCAGCAGACCGGTGGGATTACCGTTACTGTCTCGCTGGATTTCACCACCCGGCGGGTTCGGCGTCTCTTTGGTATAGCCGACGACTTTCAGTGCGGCGCGGTTGAGCAGGGCGCGGTCATAAAGATGCAGCACGAAGACTGGCGTATCGGGGGCAGCCTCGTTGATCTCATCCAGTGTCGGCATCCGGCGCTCGGCAAACTGGAACTCGGTCCAGCCGCCTACCACACGCACCCACTGCGGTGACGGCGTGCGCAGCGCCTGCTCTTTCAGCATCCGCAGCGCATCGGCAACCGACGGAACGCCTTCCCATCGCAGTTCAAGGTTGTAGTTCAGACCACCACGAATCAGGTGCAGGTGTGAATCGTTCAGGCCCGGCACGGCGGTGTGACCTTTCAGATCGATCACTTTGGTGCCGTCACAGTGATACTCCATTGCCTCTGCCAGCGTACCTACCGCAACAAATTTGCCATCACGAATTGCCACGGCTTCTGCGACCGGATTGCTGCGGTCAACAGTATGAAATTTGCCATGGGTCAGTATCAGTTCTGCTTTACCCAGCGTAACCATAGATCCTCCTCAACGGGGTTGTCCGACTCAGCGCGGGACAGGAAGTGCCGCAATAAGCAGGGCACGAATAAGCCGGATTATGGTGAGCGGGCTGATGGGTCGTCTAGTTATACAGAGGGATACCTATACCTTCGTATAGTTATACGCAGAGATAATAGTTTGCCGTGTCACCTCGCCCTACACTGCGACCAGACAAGTCAGCAGCAGGATTAATAAACCTGTCCTGACCGTCTTTTTGCTCCGCGCCAGTTGGCGGAAATTCCGTTACTTAACCTCTATGGGTGAACGCATGTCCAACGCAAAGCTTGAAGTCCTCACGCCACATAACAGCCAGATTATCTTCATCGACCAGCAGCCGCAGATGGCCTTTGGCGTGCAGTCGATTGACCGTCAGGTGCTGAAAAACAACACCGTTGCGCTGGCGAAGGCGGCAAAAGTCTTCAACATCCCGACCATCATCACCACGGTCGAAACCGAAAGCTTCTCGGGTCACACTTATCCGGAACTGCTGGATGTCTTTCCTGGTCAGGACATTCTGGAGCGCAGCTCAATGAACTCCTGGGATGACCAGAAAGTGCGTGACGCGCTGGCAGCGAACGGCAAGAAAAAAGTGGTGGTGTCCGGTCTCTGGACGGAAGTGTGCAACAATAGCTTTGCCCTGTGCGCGATGCTGGAAGGCGACTACGAAATCTATATGGTGGCCGACGCGTCAGGCGGCACCACCAAAGAAGCGCACGACTACGCAATGCAGCGCATGATTCAGGCGGGTGTCGTGCCGGTGACCTGGCAACAGGTGATGCTGGAGTGGCAGCGTGACTGGGCTAACCGTGACACTTACGATGCGGTGATGAATATTGCCAAAGAGCATTCAGGTGCCTATGGCATTGGTGTGGATTACGCCTACACCATGGTGCATAAAGCGCCATCACGTCAGAAAAGCGAACACCGTACTCTGGCACCGGTTCACGCGCCGGTCCGCTAAGGGTCGCTCTGCTGATCGGCACGCGCTGCCGGTCAGCAGACGGGCAGCACAGGAGTCCGGTCATGAATCCTTTACTTCTTTCCCTGGCAGCAGGGGTGTTGATTGGCCTGTTTTATGGCCTGCTTAAAGTACGTTCACCCGCTCCGCCCGCGATTGCGCTGGTGGGCCTGCTGGGAATGTTACTGGGCGGGGCGCTGATGCAGGCGGTTATTCCAGCAGCGCATGCGACCGTCCTTCAGCCGCTCAACGCTCAGCCTGAAACATACCTGTTGCGGACAAGCTGAACATGTTGAAATCCTACATCATTTCTCTCGCGGTGGGCCTGCTTGCCGGGGTAATCTATGCGCTGATTAACGTCAACTCTCCGGCTCCGCCGATTATTGCACTGGTGGGGCTGTTCGGCATGCTGGTGGGGGAACAGATCATTCGGCTGGCTAAGCGTCTGCTTCGCCGTCAGCCGGTGACGCTGAAGTGGTTTCGCCATGAGTGTGTGCCAAAAATCAGTGGGACATCGCCACCCGATGGCGATAACACCCCTTAAATCCTCGCGTACCGCTCAGTGAGGCGTTCCGGAGAATAACTGCATGGCGCTGTCACAGCGTATTATCATTGTTGATGATGAACGCGCGGTCCGCAGTGGACTGAGCAATCTGTTGCACTCAGACGGCTACCCGACGCGCTTATATGAGTCCGGTGAGGCGCTCCTGAGCGATGACAATGCCCTTTCAGAGGCGGGCTTGCTGATTATTGATGTCGGACTCAAGGGCATGTCCGGTTTTGAGCTATTTGTCCTCCTGAAACAGCAGACAGAGCTGCCCCCGGTCATCTTTATCTCAGCAGATCTGGAAGAAACAACACTGTGGTATGCCATCGCCCTGGGGGCGGTCACGTTTTTGCGAAAGCCTATTGATGTTGATACGCTGCTGACACTGATCCGTTGCGAGTTATCCAGGGGAGAAGCCCGCTGATGAGCATGCTTTCGGTTAATGTCCAGGAAGGTGACGACGCAGGGATCGCGATTGACCACTTCGACACGCTGACACCGCTGGCGCAGGATGGCTGCCTGCTCTGGATACTGGCGCGCTGCCACTCTGGTGAATCCCTGATTATCGCTACGGGTCAAAGTGACGAGGTCACCTTTCAGGCGACGCAGCGACTTAAAAATGAGCGTGCGCTGGCGGGCTATCTTTCACCGCGCTGGGCAATCACCGCCACCGGCACCACCCGTTATCACAATCGGTACGCCCTGATTTATCCTTGCTTTCCGTTTCGTACTCTGGCTCACAATCTCGCCACTCCACCTGAAAACATCGCCGACTTCCTGCAGGTGGCATTGCAGCTCTGCCACACGCTCGGTCAGGCGCATCATCAGGGTATCGTGCATGGGGATATCAAGCCGGGTCACTTTTTTGTCACTGACGATGGGCGCTTCCGCCTGGGCGGGTTTGGACTGGCCTCGCTGGCAGCGCAGTCGGCGGACAAAACCAGCCTGCGCGCCTCAGGCGGTACGCTGGCCTATATGTCTCCTGAGCATACCGGCCGCACACCGCATCCCGTCAGCAGCCTCAGCGATCTCTACAGCCTGGGTGTGGTGCTGTATGAGTACCTGACCGGCAGACTGCCGTTTGGATCAGCAGAAGCGGGTGAAGCAGAGTGGATTCATCATCACATTGCTACCGCCCCCCGTCCCGCCGATCAGGTCAGAGAGGATGTGCCGCCGATGCTCTCGGTGATTCTGTTGCGCCTGCTGGCAAAGTCGCCCGCAGAGGGGTATCAGACCGTGCAGGGACTGATGGCCGATCTGCGCCGTTGTCAGGCAACCCTCTCAGCGGAAAACACCATTGCGCCGTTTACGCCCGGTTTGCAGGAGCGGTTCAGCAGCAGTTTCCGGCCCGAAACGCTGTTCACGCAGCATCCGCAGGCGCGCCTGTTACTGACCACGCTTGAGGCGGTCAACCGCAGCGGCACGCAGAGCCTGGTGATGCTGAGCGGTGCGCCCGGCTCCGGGAAGTCTGCCATTATCGCCTCCGCACTGAAAAACCTGCAGCACCGACAGATTCTGCTGGCCGCCAGCAAGGCCGATCAGCATTCGCCAGTCGCCCCCTATGCCTCAATCGCCTCCGCCTTTCGCACGGTCACGCTCTATCTGCTGGGTTTGTCCGCCCCGGAAGTCAGCAAATGGCGGGGGCGACTGTTGCGGTTACTGGGCGGGTATACCGATTTAGCCATTGAACTGGTACCCGAATTAAAACAGCTGCTGAATATCCGGACACTGTCGCCCGTGGTGCGCCATGCTCCGGACGCCCGCGAGCAGTTTAACCAGATGGCGTGTGCGCTGATTGAGGCTTTTGCCACGCCGGGTCGCCCGCTGGTGATGCTGATTGATGATGTTCACTGGGCAGATAATGCCACGCTGCAACTGCTGGAAACGCTGATTATTCGTAGTGAACATCTGCCTTTTATGCTGGTGCTCGCTTTCCGGGAGGGTGAATCAATGCCCTGTCCGATGATTGCCGGTTTTCTACTGCGGATCAGAGAATCCGCGGCGCGGGCCGTGGCGCTGACGCCACAGCCGCTCAGCGTGAAAAGTATCGGTCGCTGGCTGGCGGGGAGGCTGCATACCCGTCCCGGCGGCCATCGCGAACTGGCACAGATTATTTTCGACAAAACCGGCGGCAATCCACTCTCTGTGCAGGAGTTCTTTCGTCAGGCGGTGGACGATGGGGTCATTTACTTTCGTCAGAACCCGCTGAAATGGCATTACGACAGCCAGACACTGAGTACGCGTCAGTACACCGACAATGTGGCAACGCTGGTGCTGAATCAGCTGGTACGGATGCCGGAGATAACGCGGCAGCTGCTGGGCGATCTGGCCTGCCTGGGCGCCAGCGGCGAACTCTCCCTGATAAGTCATATCAGCAGAACCCCTGTTAAACGGCTTCAGCAGCAGCTTGAACCGGCAGTCAGTGGTCGTTTTATCACCCTGACGGGCGGTAACTACGCCTTTACCCACGATCGGGTTCACAACGCGGCATTTTCGCTGCCCGACCGCCGGCAGCAACAGCATCTTCACCAGCAGGCGGCGGCCTGGCTGTCAGACGCGGTGGTGACGGCGGATAACGGTGAAACACTGTTCCGCGCGGTTTATCACATTGGCATGATTGCTGAACTGCCGCTGAGTGTCGCAGAGCGTGAGCGGTATTATCCGCTCTGTCTGCGCGCTGCACAGGGAGCGAAACGTGCGGGGGACTATCTCTCGGCGCTGCGCTATCTGCGCACCGCCCAGCGACTTAGCCAGCGGATGGTGACCGGCAATGACTTTATGCTGGGTCTTGATGAGGCGGAGTGCGAGTTTCTGCACGGTAATCTCAGCAACGCACAATCGCTCTGCACCCGACTGCTGCGTGAGCCGGGAAAGCTCAGTGAAAAATCCAGGGCTGCCTGTCTCTCTGCTGAAATTCATATGCGCCAGTCTGACAATCATCTGGCACTGGAAACCGCACTCGCCTGGCTGGCGGTTTTTGGTGAGCAGTTCAACCGTAATCCGAATGACGCGGAGATCGACGCCGAATGGCTGTCGCTCAGAACGCGGATTGGTGACTCCCCGCAGACCGCTTTTTCACGGCTGCCGCTGAACAACAATGCCGAAACGGAGTCGGTGCTGAACCTGATGGCCAGCACAATTTTTGTTTCCGCCTACGACTGCCCGCAGCTGCATCTGATGCTGGTCTGCCGGATGCTGAAGATGACGCTGGACCAGGGCATGACAGGGGCTTCTGCGTTTGGCCTTGCCTGGTTCAGCGTGCTGACTGGCGACCGCTATCAGGCCTGGCAGTTTAGCTATGACTGTGGCCGGGTGGCGCGTGCGCTGGTGGAAGAGCATAACTTTATCCGCTACAAAGCACGCACGCTGCTGCCACTGGATCAGGTAGGGATCTGGACACAGCCGCTGGATGTCGCCGTGGAGTGTGCCCGCGAAAGCTTTCGCGTGGCGGTAATGCATGGCGACCGCTCTTTTGCCTGCCTCTCGCTGCGTCATCAGATCATGAACACGCTGACACGCGGCGACCACCTTGAGTCGGTGCTGACCTCCATTGAGCGTGGACTGGCGTTTACCCGCAAATCGTATTATCCCGACGTCGAGAACGTGCTCGTTATGCAGAAGCAACTGGTGATGCAACTGCGTAATAGCAATGGATTCAGGGCAGAGGATCGCGTCGCCTCTTTGCCGCTGGTAGCGGGCAGTGAGCCGGGGCCGATATCCGGCCCTAAAGCGATGGTGCGGTTCTGGGACGGTCTCTATCGGGGAATGGCGCATTTCTTTGCGGCTGAATACCGGGAGGCGCTGCGCTGTTTTGAGGATATTCGTCCGCTGATTAGCGCAGTGCCCGCTTATATCTATCTGATGGATTTTCATTTCTACAGCGCATTATCACTGAGTCACCAGCCTGAAGCGGCTGACAGCAATGTGCTGCGTGGCCATCTCGACAAGTTTGCTGACTGGGCTGACCTCAATCCTGGTCTGTTTGCAGACAAATATGCTCTGCTCAGGGCAGAGTGCGCGCGTCTGGCGGGCAACACGGGCGACGCTCTGAAGCAGTATGAACAGGCCATTCGTCTCTCCAGACAGGCGGGCTATCTGCACATCCATGCGCTGGCGAATCAGCTGGCGGGTCGCTGCTGCAAAGCCTTACAGCTGGACACCGCCGCAGATGCCTGGATTAAAGCGGCAATGGCAAGCTGGGAAAACTGGGGCGCGCAGGCAATGGTGCGCCAGCTGGAGCAGCGCTATCCGCATCTGTCCGCGCCGCTGCAAAACAGCGCACTGGCGACAATTCCGTTTACCCAGGATGCCGCATTCTATGACATGGAGAGCGTGCTGACCGCCGTGCGCGCCCTGACGGAGGAGATCAACCTTGATCGGTTGATACATACCCTGATGCGCATGCTGCTGGAGCGGGCCGGTGCTCAGCGCTGTCGGCTCATCCGGATTCTGGATGGCAATCTGCCGGAGACGCAGGCCTGGGCAGAGAGCATGGCAGAGGGGGTGCGTGTGCAGATTGTTAAAGAACGACCTCTCGCGTCCGACCTGCCTTTATCCGTGCTGTCAGCGGTGATCCGAACAGGCCAGGAGATACGCACCGGCAAACCGGCGGCGTTCAGTCCCTTCAGCCAGGATCCCTATCTGGTGGCTTCAGGCGCAGCGGTGTTGTGTGTCCCGATGTTCAGGCAGGCCAACATGGTCGGGGTGCTCTATCTGGAGAACCGCCTGATGCCCGACGCGTTTACTGCTGAGCACTCCCATATAGTAAAAACCCTGAGTGCGCAGGCGGCCGTTTCGCTGGAAAACGCACGGCTCTACGCAGAGCTGCTGGAGGAGAACGCTCATCGGCGGCGGGTTGAGAAGCAGTTGCGAGCCAGTAAAACCTCGCTGATGCTCGGCGAGAAGATCAGCCATACCGGCACCTGGCGCTGGGAATTGACAGAGGACATGATGATGGTCTCTGAAGAATATGGTCGCATTCTTGGCCTGCCAGCTGAACAAAAAGGGCTGTCGATGGCTGACTTTCTCACCCGCGTTCATCCCGATGATCATGCGTGCATCAGTGAACTGGTCACGCTTAGCGTCAGCCAGGGGCGCAGTATGCAGGCTGAGTTCCGTATACTCAGGCCGGACGGGGAATGCCGCTATATTAAAGGCATCGGAGAACCGGTGGACAATTTCCCGGAGGTGAAAGAGTATTTCGGCACCATTTCGGATATCACTTTACAGCGTCAGGCAGAAGATAGCGCGCGTATGGCGCAGGCGGACCTGGCTCGGGTTAGCCGCGCCACCACCGTCGGGCAGCTTACTGCTTCCATCGCCCATGAGATTAACCAGCCTCTGATGTCAATCGTGGCTAACGCGGGTGCCAGCCTGCGCTGGTTAAAGCGTGAACCCTTGATGCTGGAAAATGCCAGCAGCAGTCTGAACGAGATCATTAAAGAGGGTAAACGTGCCGGAGAGATTATTCGCGGTCTGCAGGCGCTGACCCGCAATCATGAACCGAGCTTTGCGCCAGAAAACCTGCATCTGATTGCCCGTGATATTCTGGCGCTCTCCCGGATCGAGCTGGAACGGCGGGGCATTTCACTGGAACTGAAACTCAAGGCGGCCAGGGCAGATATTTTCTGCGACCGCGTTCAGATTCAGCAGGTGCTGCTCAATCTGGTCATTAATGCTATCGATGCCATGTCCGATGATTTACCGCGCGCGGCCCTGCTGCGCCTCACCTCAGAGAATCCCACGGCTGAAACGCTGCGATTTGAGGTGCTGGATAGCGGTTGCGGATTGCCTGATGGCGTGCGTGACCGGATCTTTGAGTCGTTCTACACCACCAAGAAAAGCGGCATGGGCATGGGATTAACCATCAGTAAAGGGATCATCAAAAAGCACTGCGGAGAGTTAGGCGCAGAGAACCGGCCAGAAGGCGGCAGCCGTTTCTGGTTTACGCTGCCACTGGAATAAGCGTGTGGGCCAGCTTTACATCGTGGCTTTAGCGACGGCGGGTATGATCAATATTGAGCCGCTCAGCCGCACGCACCAGATCGGTCAGCGAGCGCGCATGCATCTTCTCCATCACTCGCCGCTTGTGGACTTTAGCCGTAATTTCACTGACGCCCATTTCGGCGGCAATCTGCTTATTGAGCAGGCCACTAATCGCCAGCAGCATCACCTCGCTTTCACGCGGCGTCAGGGTCTGGTGCCGCTGGAATATTTCTCGCCGCTCCTCAGAGGCGGCCATATTCTGTTCAGCGATGCGCAACGCTTCCGCTACTGCCTGCAACATATGATCGGGATCAACCGGTTTAGTCAGAAACTCATAAGCGCCGGTTTTCATCGCCCGCACTGTGACCGGAATGGTCCCGAAACCGGTTAAAAAGATGGTGGGGATCGTGTAACCGCGATCGAGCAAAGCCTGTGCGACATCGAATCCATCTGCGCCGGGAAGATTAATATCCAGAATCAGGCAACAGGGAAGGGGAGTGAATGCATGAGCCAGAAAATCATCTGCCGATGAAAACGTGATAACTGTGTAATCGTCGGCGGTGAGCAGATTACGTAATGCTGAAGTCACAGCAGCGTCGTCGTCAACAATATATACGATGGGATTCATAGGGACCTCATTCCAGCCAGAGTTTTACTGATAATTAAATTAAACATGACGCGTAAAGAGGCCCTGAACAGTGAGCCTCCGGCAGGGTTAACAGGATATTACCATAACAGTTATCATTATCATCTTATAATTAACAGCATGTTAATAATCAGATAAATTACTGATAGATATGATTAAAACGTGAGCGTTATTCTGTGGGCTGTGTGCCGTCATTCCGGTCTGCTGGGTATTGGACTATAAGCTGAGCGCCATATTTGTGTAATCAACAGAGCGCTCACTTGCGGCCAGCAGAATAGTGATCGCCATACGCTGAAATAGTCCATAAAATTGCTCACCGGATTAAATCTGCCTCGCTTTTTTAATGCCGTAATAAGTTTATGCCAGTGTGTAATTCATCTCTGGAATAAGCGGCACGGTAACTGACAATCAGTGGTTAACTCACTTCAGACTGAACAGCGCCGCAATTCACGCGATACACAACAAAAAGTCAGTTTATAGTTACAACATACATTTGGCGGATAAATGTATCAGGAATCAGGCAACAGAGTGATCATTGCTAAGCAGCATTCAGATTCCCTTTGTCATTATCACGAAGGTTTTGTCATAAAAAACCCCTGATTTCATCCGGTAAGAAGTCATTACATTTTAAAAAAGCCTTACCTGTCAGCGATTAACCTCAATAAGCGTAGCGGTATTCATGGCACGGCTGATAATCCTCACTAAGCTTGTGAAGTAACCCTTTAAATTTGGGGACATTTTCCAGCCCAGCGCTATCCGCCATGTCGTCATGAGGCTCATATGAGTGAAAATTACTGCACCATTCTTTTCAATGGTGAACGATTAGAAGGATTTGCTGATCAACCGCTTATCGATTTTCTGGATGCTCACGGGAAAAAACTGCCTCATGTCTGTTATCACCCGGCGTTAACGCCGCTACAAAGCTGTGATGTCTGCTGGGTCGATGCTAATGGCGAGCGTGTTCGCGGTTGTACGCTTCGTACTGAAGAGGGTTTGTCGGTCCGGAGTGAGGGCAGTGTGCTGAAAGCCGCGCAGCAGGAGGGTATGGATAGGCTGCTTAATCGTCATGAGCTTTACTGCACCGTCTGCGAACACAACACCGGCGACTGTACGCTGCATAACGCAGTAGCCGATATGCACATTCCGATTCAGTACTATCCTCATCAGCCCAAGCCTTACGCGAAAGATCACTCCAATCCGTTTTACACCTATGACCCTGACCAGTGCATCTTATGTGGTCGCTGTGTCGAGGCGTGCCAGAATGTAGAGGTCAACGAGACGCTCTCGATTGACTATACCCAGGCGCACCCACGCGTGTTGTGGGATGGCGGCACGGAAATCGCCGGCTCCAGTTGCGTCAGCTGTGGGCACTGCGTTACGGTCTGCCCGTGCAATGCACTGCTGGAAAAAACGATGCAGCCCGATGCGGGCCCGTTCACCGCGATGGATGAAGGGCTGAAGCGTCCGCTTATCGACTTTGTGAAAACGCTGGAAAACAGTATCGGCATGGAGCCAATTACCGGTGTGTCAAAAATTGACGTGGCGCTGCGCCAGTCTGAAATCAAACGCACCAAAACAGTCTGCACATATTGTGGCGTGGGCTGCAGCTTCGAAATCTGGACCCGCGATCGTCACATCCTGAAAATTCAGCCGGTCGCCGAAGCGCCAGCCAATGGTATTTCCACCTGTGTTAAAGGCAAGTTTGGCTGGGATTTCGTCAACAGCGCGGAACGCCTGACAACGCCGCTGATTCGCGAGAATGGCCGCTTCCGGCCTGCCAGCTGGGATGAAGCATTACAGCGGATTGCCGATGGATTACGTGGTGTTGCGCAGAACTATGGCGGTGACGCGATAGGCTTTATTGGCTCCAGTAAAGCGAGTAACGAAGAAGCCTATCTCACCCAGAAAATCGCCCGTTTAATCTTCGGCACCAACAATGTCGATAACTCTTCACGCTATTGTCAGAACCCGGCCACAGAAGGGTTATTTCGGACTGTGGGCTACGGTGGCGATGCCGGAACAATAAAAGATCTGCAGGAAACCGATCTGATTGTGCTGGTCGGCAGTAACCTTTCCGAGAACCATCCGGTTATCGCTTCGCACATCAAACAGAGCCATAAACATCGCGGACAGAAACTGCTGGTTGTCGATCCGCGTCGTCACGAAATGGCGGAACGGGCTGACTGCTATCTGCGCATCCGGCCAGGTAGCGATCTCGTCTGGGCCTCAGCGATGGCGAAATATATGTTCGATCACGGTTATGCCGATGACGCGTTTCTGTCACAGCGGGTTAATCAAGTCGAAGAGTACCGCGCTTCGCTCGATGCATTTACGCTCGACTATGCCAGCAAGATCTGTGGCCTGAGCGAAGCCGAACTCACAGAGGCGGCGGAGATGATTGGCCAGGCGAGCAGCGCCTGCATATTGTGGGCGATGGGGATTACCCAGCACAGCCACGGTGCCGACACCAGCACGGCGCTGTCGAACCTGCTGCTGGTCACCGGCAACTATGGCCGGTCTGGCACCGGCGGATACCCGATGCGCGGACACAACAATGTGCAGGGCGCCAGCGACTTCGGCTGCCTGAGCAATCTCTATCCCGGCTATGAAAAAGTCACTGACGCGGCGGTGCGGGAGAAATGGGCGCGAGCATGGGGCATCGCGCCTGAGGCACTCTCCGACCAGCCCGGCGCGGATAACTTCAAAATGGTGCAGGAGGCGGGTGAAGGTAAAATCCGCGCGATGTATATCACCGGCGAAGAGACCGCCTTTGCGGATGCTGACTCAGATTCTGTGCATGCCGCCTTCACCAAACTGGAATTTATGGTGGTTCAGGACATTTTCATGTCGCGCACGGCTGAGTTTGCCGATGTGGTGTTACCCGGCGCGCCCAGCGTGGAGAAAGAGGGGACGTTTGTGAACACCGAGCGACGCATCCAGCACTTCTCGCCCGCCATGAAACCCCTGGGCGACTGTCGTCCCGACTGGCAGATTTTCACCGAACTCGCCGCGCGCCTCGGTCACCCGTGGCATTACCCGAATCCGGGCGCGATCATGGCGGAAGCAGCGGGCATTGCAGATATTTTCGCCGGCGTAAGCTATGAGCAACTGGTCGGCTGGCAGTCGCAACTCTGGCCGGTCAATGCCGCAGGTGAAAGCACGCCGCGTCTCTACACGGAACGGTTTAATTTCCCGGATGGCAAAGCCCGGCTTTATCCGCTGAGCTGGCAGCCACCCGCCGAGCAGGAGGATGCAGAGTACAATCTCCTGCTGAATAACGGCAGGATGCTGGAGCATTTTCAGTCGATGAACCAGACCGGTCAGGGTGGCCGCATGATGTCGCTGTCACCTAATGCCTTTGTTGAGATCTCACCGGAACTGGCTGCCTCGCGCGCGCTGACGGAAGGAGAATGGGTGCGCATCACCTCACGGCGCGGCTCGCTGGATGTGCCGGTTGTTATCACCGAACGCGTGGCGGGCAACGTCATGTTTATGCCAATTCATCATGGTAAGGATGGCGTCAACGCGCTGACCGGCGAACATCACGATCCCGACGTCAACACACCGGCTTATAAAGAGCTTGCCGTGAACATGAAGCGAATCGAACGGCGGACGCAGCCCAATCCGTTGCCGTTACACAACTTCCGTTACGGCAGTCGGACCCCGCTGGATCACCTGCCGATTGAACAAAAATGGCAGCAGGCAGGCTACCGTGAACCGCCTGAACACGTAGACAAACCGGAGAAATTTTAATGGCAGAACGGATGAAATATCAGGTCACGCCGACACGTACTGAGCCAACCGCACGCGAAGCGATGGATGAGCTGATTGAAAATCTCCACCAGCACGGTTTTCTGCGGCTGGCGAACGACCTGGTTAAATCAAATAGCGAGGTGGGGAAAATCCTGGTTTCGGGCCTTAATCAGCCGGGTACGCAGAACGCGCTACAGAATCTCTCGCTACTGATGATGACGCTGGGCAGTGTGCCGCCAGAAAGTTTTAATCATATGCTGCTGGCGGTTCGTGATGCCGCAATGGCGGTTAAACCGGCGCGCGATGAAGCGCGTCAGGAAAAAGCCGCGCCAGGCATCCGCGGCATCATCCGGTTGCTCAATGATGAAGATCTGTGGCGTGGACTGCGCCCGATCTTCGCCGCGCTGGAGGTCTTCTCACAGCAGATTGACCGTGAAGAGCAGAAGCCGATTACCCGCTTCAGTGGCAAGCCCACACGGGAGTAGTTCAGCCTGCGTTCGTTCAGGATTGCGTGGGGGTGTAGATCAGATGACCGGCTACACCGCCCGCGCCGCCATCTTTTGGATGATTGATACCATCGGAGACCGGGACATCGGTGAAATCAAACGGCGAAACCCCCTCAAGGCAGGCGACATTCACCCCGAACTGATCGGGCTGTGAGCGGCTCTGATGAAAGGTGTAAATGCCACAAACCGAACAGAAGTAGTGGCCCACCTCTTTGCTGTTGAATCGATATTCGGTGAGCTGCGCTTCACCCCGGATCAGCTCCACCTTTGTCGCAAATACCACCACCGCGCCGCGCATCCGGCAAAACGAACAGTTGCAGCGGCGCACCGAATGAAATCCATCCTTCAGCGTCACCCGATACGCCACCGCGCCACAGTGGCATTGCGCTGTCATTTCATTTTGCATCCTGATCTCCTGTGTAGTGAAACCAACCAGCTTTCAGCCTACGCCAAAGCCTAGGATTTGGCAGCATCGGGTGCGGATTTGTCGACCATTAGTATAGCCAGGGCAGTGTGCATTTATCGGGTTCGCCTGCGACATGATTTATTTCATCACGCCGTATCAGACAGTAATAAGCATCATCTCTTCCGCTTCAAACGCCTCAAGCAGTTCTTTATCGAGCTTCTCTTCCACGACGAGCGTTGAGATTTCACGGCATTTCGCCACGCTGAATCGCGCTACTGCGGGGATTTTATCCGCTGTCAGCCCGACAATGACCTGATTGCTTTGCGCCATGGCGACTTTCTTGAATTCGCAATCCGCATAGTTAAAACCGGTCAGCCCGGCCTCCGGGCTCATGGCGCAGCCGCCAATAAACGCCTGATCAAACAGAATCCCCTGGATCTGGTTGATCGCGGTTTGCCCGACCGCGCCGCCGGTGCTCTTCTGTATCTGCCCGCCCAGCATAATTACCTCCGCAGCAGGATGGTTGATCAGTAGCGCAGCAATATCGGGCGCATTGGTGACGACGGTGATATTCAAATCTGGTGATAGCGCCTGTGCCAGCGCCAGATTGGTCGTACCGGCATCAACAAAGATGCAGCTATTGGCTTTCACCAGGCTGGCACAGCGCTGCGCAATCAGGGCTTTTGCTGCGTGATCGTGAGCTTTCCGGCTGACAAAGCTGCCCGCCTCCTGCAGCTGTAACACCGCACCGCCATAGACCTTTTTACATAAACCCTCTTTACTGAGTTCATGGAGATCGCGGCGGATAGTGTGCTCTGACACGGCCAGTTGCCTTGCAAGGTCAGCGCAGACCACACGTCCTTTGTCCTTCAATATCTCACGAATCAGCGCTTGTCGCTGCTGCGGGAAAGCTGCATAATCGAGCATATAAACCTCAAATAATTCAAAATCGAGCTATAGTGAGCATAATCGTTCACTGCCGGGCAGGGAGTCAATAGCGATCTCTCAGTCCTGTCAGCTCTTCACGACATCCCTCAAAGGAATGCAATGGCTAATAACGTCTCTTCCACACTGGCAACACGCATTATCTTTTTTATCGCTGGATTTATAACCGCGACCTGGGCGGTGATTGTGCCTTTCGCCCGCGGCAATACCGGCGTTAATGAGGCGCAACTCGGCACCTTGCTGCTTTGTCTTGGCGTCGGCGCGCTGATTGCGATGCCGGTGACGGGCTGGCTGACCAGCCGCTTTGGCTGCCGCCGGGTGATTCTGGTCGCTGTCGCGCTGGTCATCATCAGTACGCCATGGCTGTCGGTGCTCAGCGACCCGCTATTGCTGGCGCTGGCGTTGCTGGTTTTTGGCATCGGCATCGGCGTGACCGACTGCGCCATGAACATCCAGGCGATCCTGGTGGAGAAGCAGGCGGCGAAGCCTGTGATGTCTGGCTTTCACGGCATGTACAGTGTGGGCGGCATTGCCGGGGCGGGCTTTATGACGCTGCTGCTGGCGATGGGTTTTAGCGTGCTCACCGGCTGTTTGCTGGCGGTAGCGGCGGTGATTATCATGACGCTGGTCAGCGCACCGGGTTTACTGACCTACGCGAACCCCGCTGAAGGCCCGGTATTTGCTGTTCCGCGCGGCAGCGTACTGATTATCGGCATCATCTGCTTTGCCGTCTTCCTGACCGAAGGCACCGTGCTGGACTGGAGTGCTGTCTATCTGACCGACGTCCGGGCCATGCCGGCATCACTGGGCGGACTGGGCTATACCTGCTTTGCCATTGCGATGACCGTGGCGCGTCTGACCGGCGATCGCATCATTTCGTCGCTGGGTCGTCTGCCTGTAGTACTGGGTGGCGCACTGATTGCCGCCGCTGGCATGGCGATGGTGACCTTTATCGCCTCCTGGCCGCTGGCGTTGCTGGGCTACACCCTTGTCGGCGCAGGCTGCGCCAATATCGTGCCGGTAATGTTCACCGCCGCCGGACGTCAGAGGGTGATGCCGCAGGCGGTCGCCGTGCCTGCCATTACTACTCTGGGTTACCTGGGGGTACTGAGCGGGCCAGCCGTGATTGGCTACGTGGCGCATTACACGCATCTCGCTTTTTCGTTTTCACTGATTATGGCGCTGATGCTGATCGTCGGTGCGGTCTCTCTGACCCTGGATCTGGGCCGTAGCCGCGCGGGGGAGAATGCATAAAATTACCCAGTCCGCGCTCCTGACAGACTTTCATTGAACGGGGCGCGGATTAATCTTCAGGAGGAACGGAAGTGGCCTGCCATTACTCTCCCAGCCTGACCCAGCGGCGTCCCGCCAGCACCGTCAGCGCCACGATGGTGATGCCCGCAGCCAGATGCATAGAAAAATCGATGGCGTGCAGATGGGTGTCATGACACAGCGACAGCAACATCGATGAGGTAAACGCACTGCCACAGCCGCTCAGCGCCAGACTGCGCGCGGGATAGAGTGAACGGGTGCGCTTCAGGGCGATCACGGACATCAGCATCATCGGCGCGCTGGCCGACAGCATAAACAGATAGCAATGTATCCCTTCACCAAAGCGGCTTGCGCCCGCAGACGTGGTTTCAGATGACATGTTGATCAGATTCAGCCCCAGCCACATCACTGCCAGCATCAGCGGCCAGCGCAGGCTGACTGGTTTTCTGCCGGCGATACTCAGCGTAAACGCAGCCGCCAGCGTGCTGCCCGCGATGACAAGAGAGAGCAGTACGGCGATAAATGCCAGCCATGCGCCAGGCTGACTCCAGTCAGTAAACCTGCTGTGAAACGCCCAGCTGGTCAGTGCGCCAAAAGGCAGAGCAAGCGCGATCCAGCCCGCAACGCGCCAGGCGGTGGGCCAGACGCGCTGCACCGGCTGCGCGGAGGCGCTGAGCTGATTAATTAACTGGTCATGATTTCTCATGATGACCCCGTCCATATTTACGAAGGTTGACCATTGCGCGATGCAACAGGGATTTAACGGCAGAAAGAGACTGATGGGTTTCAGCGGCTGCCTGCGCCAGGCTCTGCTCGCGCAGATGCACGGATTCGACGATCTCCCGCTGACGTAGCGGAAGGGTATCGAGATAGCCTGAGAGAATATCGGCATCGGCTGAGGCTTCTGCACTTTCAGCGGGCCGCTGCTGCAGCGCCTCATCATCCTGAACCTCCTGACGACGACCATGCTGGCGCAGCGTATCAATCGTTCGGGCAGAGGCGATAGCGGCTACCCATGGCAAGATCGGGCGCTGCGGATCGTAGGTATGCCGCACCCGATGGATTGCCAGCAGCGTTTCCTGAATCACATCCTCAACCAGCCCCTCGTCACGCATTTTTTTGCGCACCAGTGCCCGGATGGCCGGAACCATCGCTTTGAGTAACTGGTTATAGGCTGCTTTGTCGCCCGCCTGCGCCCGGGCCATTAAGGCTGGCCAGTGCTGTGCGCGTTGATCAGTGTCTGACATCATTTATCAGCAGGTCAGCACACTGTCGCCGTGTGCTGATACCGGAGCAGAACATCGTTTCATCAATCGTCTCAGGTTTTCTTTCCTTTTTCCGTTGCCTGATCCAGCGCTGAAATCACGATGCCTGGCGTCAGCACCTGCGGGAGTACCACGGGTTTACCACCGTCAGCCGGGTAGACCACGTAGAGGGGTAATCCACCGCGTCCGAAATCGCTAAGCGCCTGTTCAACATCGGGATTGTATTTAGTCGAGTCCGCGACCATGTAAATGGTGCTGGTACGCGCCATGGCTGCTTTTACCGCTTGCGTCGACAACGACGTGCGATCGTTGACCTGGCAGGTAATACACCAGGACGCGGTAAAGTTCACCAGGATGGGCTTGCCCTGGCCTTTGATTGCGTCAACATTCTGGGGCGACCAGGCCACCGCTGCAGCAGCCGGTGAGGTGGTTTCCGTCTCAGCTGGTCCCGTGGCAAAACTGTTGATATTCAACAACGGCACCACGACCAGCGCCAGAAAGAACGCGGTGGCAACATGCATTACCACATGACGCTGTCCCATCATACGGCGTTTCTGCGCCATGCCATACAGCCAGGCAGCAAAACTAAACAGTAAGCAGCAGGCCAGAATCGCGGCCAGCGCAGTCGATCCCGCCTGACGTTCCAGTACCCAGATCAGCCAGCCCACCGCACCCAGCATCGGAAACGCCAGACCCTGTTTTAAGGTGATCATCCAGGCGCCCGGTTTTGGCAATATTCTCGCCAGCACCGGGAAGAATGAGATCAGGGTAAAGGGCGCAGCAAAGCCCAGCGCCAGCGATATAAAGATCACCACACTCACCAGCGGAGGCTGAGTCAGGGCATATCCCACTGCGCTGGCCATGAAAGGTGCGCTACAGGGAGTGGCGACAATGATGGCCAGCGCGCCGGTCAGCGCTGAACCCACTAATCCTCCGCGATCGCCACCCACTTCGCCAACCCGCTGAATCGACAGTCCGACTTCAAACAGACCGAGCAAATTTAGTGCTGAACCCAGCATCACCAGAATCAGCGCTGCAATGACCAGCGGCGATTGCAGCTGAAATCCCCAGCCCACCGAGGCACCGCCCGCCCTGGCCAGTAGCAATACGGCGGTCAGGGCAACCATCGTCACCACGACGCCGAGCAAAAAGGCCAGGCCTTCTGCCCGGGCGTGGGAGGGTGATTCGTGGTGGCGGATCAGGCTCAGTGCTTTCAGTGAGATCACCGGAAACACGCAGGGCATGAGGTTCAGAATAATGCCGCCCAGGAAGGCGGCTACAATCGCAGTCAGCATGGTGTACCTGCTCAGATGATGAAGTTATGCCGGATTGGCCTGACGATATTTTTTAACGGCATCCATCGCTTTCTGGATATGCGTATCAGGATTTTTATCGGTGAAGCTCAGCAGGATTTTGCCATCGGGCGCAATCACGTAAGAGGTCCGGTCTGAAAGCTTCTGACCTTTCATCTCCATGGTGCTCTTATATTCTTCGGCGACTTTGGCTCCCGGGTCGGCGGCTACGGTAAATTTGTCACGGCATTCAAGCTGCGAGAATTTAGCAATCTGATCGGTATTACCGGCGGTGACACCAATGACGGTCGCACCCTGTTTTTTGAATTCATCGGTCGCTTCAGCAAAGTCATGCGCTTCAAGCGTACAACCCGCACTGAACGCCGCCGGAAAGAAGTAAAGCACAACCGGGCCTTTCTTCAGCGCCTGCTGTAATGAAAAGGTGGTCGATTTGCCCGCCAGCGCGGCGTCGAGTTTAAAATCCGGGGCTTTTTCACCGACCTGTAACGCTGCAAAAGCGGATGTTGCCGGAACACTCAGTGCCAGCAGCGTAGCGACGGCCAGGGTTTTCAGGGTGTTTTTCATTGGCGTGACTCTCTCCATTAACGAGCAGACGGGGTTGTCTGACGTCTCATTTTTAAGGTTCGTTTAAAACGAGAAAAAGTTGCGCGGTTTTGAAATTTTTTTAACGATTTTTTTGAGAGGACGTTAACCACAATTTTCAGGTGGTCATTGCATCATTTGCTGAATCGAGTGCAGCTCATGCGTCGTTGAGTCACAGATTGCATCGTGGTTATTCCTGATTAAGTAAAATTTATGTGATTTGAGCCGCAATAATTTTGCTAAAAAGCGCCGGTTTTCTGGCAGGTGAGCATCGTCACGTTTCTGTTCGGCTTCAGACAGTAAATTCCATTTATGGAATGAAAAAACGATTCAGCAAATGAGGCGAATGATGAAGATTAAACTGGCATTAACAGTACTGGCGGTTCTGGTATCAGGTTCAGCAGCGGCGAAAACCTGGGTGCTGACGAGTGCTGAACAGGGCACCGAGCAGGGAAACTGGAAGATTTCCAGCAATGAGCTGAAGTCTCAGGGCAAACCGTTCAGCATCGAACAGAAAGTCCTGCATGGCGGCAAGCAGGAAGGCAGTAAAATTCTGACGATCCGCAGTGAGGATGGCCTGACAATTACGTTAAGTCCGACCCGCGGCATGAACTTACTGCATGTTGAGGGCTTTGGCACCCGCATGGGCTGGGATTCACCAGTGAAAGAGGTCGTCAATCCTGCCTACATCAATCTTGAGAGCCGCAACGGTCTGGGTTGGCTGGACGGCTTCAACGAGATGATGGTGCGCTGCGGCTACGAATGGACCGGTCATCCGGTCACCGATGAAGGACGAATCTATACGCTGCACGGTAAAGCGGGGAATACGCCGGTTTCCCAGCTGGAAGTTGAAGTGGCAGATGCGGCACCACACGAAATCCGTATTCGCGGCCTGATTAAAGAGAGCACCTTTAAAAAAGCTGATTTGCAGACCATGACCGAGCTGCGTTACGTGCCAGGCAGCAACAGTTTCAGCCTGCATGATGTGTTAACCAACCATGCCGACTATCCGCACGATTACCAGATCATCTATCACAGCAACTTCGGCCAGCCTATTCTGGAAGAGGGCGCACGCTTCATGGCACCGATGTCCGGCATCAGCCCGTTCAATGACTACGCGAAAGCCGGGCTAAAAGAGTGGCAGACCTATAAAGGTCCGACCAAAGATTTCGATGAGATGGTGTTCAACATCAAACCACTTTCCGACAGCAATCATCAGACCGTCGCTGCGGTGATAAATAAAGCGGGCAACAGCGGCGCATCCATTCAGTTCGATACGCGTCAACTCCCGATGCTGACCTTATGGAAAAATACCGACACCCTGAAACAGGGCTACGTGACCGGCATCGAACCTGGTACCAGTTACGCCTATCCGGTCACCATTGAACGTGAACAAAAACGCGTGAAGCAACTGCAACCGGGCGCGAGCACGGCATTTGATCTGACGTACACCTTGCTGCACAGCAGCGAGCAGGTGAATGACGTTGAGAAACGCATTAAGGGCATTCAGGGCGAAACGAAGATTGATGTGAGCGAGACGCCAATAGCGAAAGAGTAACGACCCATCATAACCCCAGCTAAATTGTTGGGGTTTTTACTTTACAGGCCAGCGTTCCGTCACGGGATGACATCACAAATGCGAGAAAGTGGCAAAGATCTGCACAGGATACTGGCGATGCTATAAGGTCGCGGGGTTGGTCAACGCAAAGTTACACGCAGGTAAACATCCGGCAAACCTGTGGAAGGGTGTTAAGCCGGAAGTTGAAAGAGAAGAGTAACCCTGAAATACTAACAGTTAATAACTGATAGTAACTCAGCGGGAGAGGAATCATGCCAACCAGCGTAGCACTCAGTCCTTATTTCGAAGCGTTCATCCGCGAACAGATAGAAAGCGGGCGATATAACAACACCAGTGAAGTGATCCGTGCGGGCCTCAGGGCACTGGAAGAACGGGAGCAGCAGATGAAACTTGACGGGAAGCTCTCGCTGAGCAGAATCCTACCGTAAACGTCAGAGCGTGCCGTCCGTAGTAATCATCCAATAAATAATCCTGCAGATTAGTTGCGACACAGCCTCCTGTGTCTGAAGTGAAAACCCGAAGGGGGGGAATTGAGATTACTTAAGCTACCTGAATACATGTGCGATATGTTATTTAACATAAGATAGATTGTGCGCATTGTCTTGTGTCGGGGCAGACAGCCAGTATCTGTCCTGATCCAGGGGTATCTGACCGGTAAAGCTAACTGTCGAGGGATTCTGGCCCTAAGATGCGGACTGGCGTGCATTAGTGGCTTTCCGCACGCAGCAAATCTTTCTGCGCGGCTGGGGTACCCTTGCAGACACGCCATGATGTCATAGTCTGCCGTAAAAGGTCATACGCGCGGTTTCTGACAACTCAATACCCGGCTGCGTATTGTAAGCCAGCACGGCGAGCATCCGGGTGACCTCGCCTTCAGTTGGGGTCACGCGGTGCAGGGAATTACGGCCACGAAACAGCACCAGATCCCCGGCATCTATCTCCAGCGCGTCAACGGTCTGACGTTCTTCCAGCACTGCGTCGACACCGGCAAAGTTCATATCACCGGCATCGGCATCCCGCAGATCTTTCACATACTGAAACACGCCGCCCGCCAGCGGTTTCTGGACCAGTAAGGTGATAGCAAAGGAGGAGTTGTCGAAGTGCCAGCCCAGCTCCTGACCGTGAGGCGCATAGTGCAGGTTAATCGACGAAAGCTGATCGGCGTAGGGATAGAGCGCTTCCTCTCCCAGCACATCGCACAGGAAACGTTTAAACAGGTCATCGTTATAAAGCTGGCGCAGTGGCGAGTCGGCAGCGATAACATCATCCGTAATACAGCCTTTGGTGCTGAGCACATCCCGATTACGCGGATGATCCGCACTGAACGCCTCATCCGGCTTCATCAGATAGACATTGTGTTTACTACGGGTGTGATAGGCCAGATGACGCCGGGCATTGCCCTCTTCGATCATCGCCTCTAAAGCGTGTGGTTGTAAAAACTGACGCAGTACCAGCGCGCCGGAGTGGTTTAACTGCTCACGACAGCGCTGACGCCAGCCCTGGTCGGTCAGCGGATGAAGATCAAGACGAACAAGGGATTCAGACATAGCAACAGCTCTCATGATGGGCAGGTGTGATGTTACTCTACCTGTCGCCTGCCACGCTGCGTAACGATAAAAACTTAATACCCTGATAAGGAAGAGTTAATGCCTGCCCAATTGCCAAGGTTGCCCAAAATCAGCGTCATTCAGTCCTTTAAAGTGGCCGCCGAACTGGGCAGCCTGGCAAAAGCCGCCGCCCAGCTGGCTTTAACCCCGGCGGCGGTCAGTCAGCAGATTCGCCAGCTGGAAGAGCAACTTGGCAGCGCGCTGTTTCTGCGCACGCAGAGCGGCGTGATGCTGACTGAAACCGGCAAAGAGTATCTGCGCTATGTCACCGAAGCCTTTGATATTTTGCACCTGGGTCAGCAAAACATCCGCCATGCGGCCAGCGCGCCAAAACTCACGGTTTACACATTACCGGCGCTGGCGTCCAAATGGCTGTTGCCCCAGCTGGCGAGCTGGCGCGACCATTGCCCGAATATCGATCTCTCGTTACACGGTACGCATTCTCAGGTCGATTTCACCGCGATGCACGCCGATTTTGTGATCTGCTTTGGTGAGGATCGTTACCCGCAGTCAGATAAGCTGAAGTTGTTTCATGATGACGTGCTGCCGGTGGCCAGCCCTGCTCTGTTACATCGTTTTACGCCGGAAACGATCTTAAGCCAGGCGCCTCTGATCCACCTCGACTGGGGCAATGAAGGCCGTTTTCTGCCTGACTGGCGAAGCTGGTTTCAGGCAAAAGGCATGGATGAACCGCTGCCGCAGCCCGCGTTCAGCTTCAATCTGACCTCGCTGGCGATTGATGCGGCTGTCGCGGGAGCTGGTGTGCTGCTGGGGCAGCGACGCCTTATTGCGGCGGAACTGGCGCGGGGCGATCTGGTGGTAGTGGATGATCTTTGCCTGCCGCTGAGCAAACCCTATTACCTTGTCTGGCCGCAACGCACGCTGAGTCAGCCTGGCAGTGAGGCGATGATCGGCTGGTTAAAAGAACTGGGCGCGCGGTGCTGATACCCAGCTGCTGTGATGGCCCGCCAGCATGTAGCCGCTGACGGGCGCAGCGGCAGATTGTTACTTAAGCATGACCTTATCCGGCTGGTCGGTTGTGATCGTCGTTACGCATTGTCTTCAACGATTACCGCCACGCGTTGTCCTGCACGCACTGCGCTGCCTGGCTGGACGCTGACCTGCTGAATTATGCCGCTGCACGGAGCCAGAAGCGGGATCTCCATCTTCATCGACTCCAGCACCACCAGGATATCGCCTTCCTGCACCCGGCTGCCCGCAGTCGCCTGCACCTGCCAGAGATTGCCGGATACCGGACTTTCAACCCCCTGCTCGCCCGGTTGCAGCGGTGCGTCACCGCCTTCATCCGCTACGTTTTCCTGACTGTCGAAATGGGCCTGGCCGCTGGCGATCCAGCGGTCACGTTCCGCATGGAACGCGGCTTGCTGGTGATCGCGAAACAGACCGATGCTCTGCGCTTCACGGGCGAGAAAATCCTGATATTCCGCCAGCCGCAGCGTGCTGTGCTCGATGCGCAGCGGATAGCGACCGAGGGGAAAATCGCGGCGAATCTGCAACAGCTCACTGGCCGGAACCGGATAAAAGCGGATCTGATCGAAAAAGCGCAGCAGCCAGGGTCTTCCGCCAAAATCGGCGACTTCGTGATATCGGTTCCACATCTGCAGCGTGCGGCCCACAAACTGATAGCCGCCCGGCCCCTCCATGCCATAAATACATAGATAAGCGCCGCCGATGCCAACTGAGTTTTCCGCCGTCCAGGTGCGGGCTGGGTTATATTTCGTCGTTACCAGCCGATGACGGGGATCCAGCGGTGTGGCAACCGGTGCGCCAAGATAAACATCGCCCAGCCCCATGACCAGATAACGGGCCTCAAACACGGTGTTCCAGACGGCCTGCTCATCTGGCAGGTCGTTTATCCGGCGAATAAACTCAAGATTACTCGGGCACCAGGGCGCGTCCGGACGCACGGTGGTCATATACTTTTCGATCGCCTTCTGACAGGCGGGATCGTCCCAGGAGAGCGGCAGATGGACTACGCGTGTGGGGACCTGAAGGTCGTCACTCATGCAGACCGTTTCCCATTCACCGCGCACCCACGCCAGCAGCACGTGTGGCGTCAGCGTCTCCGGCTGAAAGTGGATTTGCAGCGAGCGGATGCCCGGCGTGATATCAATAATGCCGTGGCGTGTTTGCGCTTCCAGCGCCTGCATTAACGCGTGAATGCGAAAACGCAGCACCAGATCCAGCTCCGGCTCGCCTGCCTCCAGCAGCAGATGCGTATCGCCTGAAAGCCGCGCGACCAGACGTTTATCCGCTTCACCGCAGGTCATTATTATCGGCGACATCAGTGGCGCAGGCTCCCAGAGAATGTCCTGTGGCTGTAGCGTGGTCAGCTCAATACGCCGCCCCTCTGCCAGCCGCCGTGCCGTCGGGATATCTACCGGAACAAACTGCACTTTGTCACCGGCTTTCAGCTGGCCCAGTTGCCAGAGATCCGCTTCGATGACCGTCACCGGGCAGACAAACCCGCCGAGACTGGGACCATCGGGACCCAGAATGACTGGCATATCACCGGTAAAGTCGACCGCGCCGATCGCGTACGGGTTGTCATGGATGTTTGAGGGGTGCAGTCCCGCTTCGCCGCCGCTGTCGCGTGTCCAGATCGGCTTTGGCCCAATCAGGCGCACGCCGGTTCGGCTGGAGTTAAAGTGCACTTCCCATTCTGTGGCAAAGAACGTCGCAATATAGTCCGGCGCAAAAAATTCCGGCGCACCGTGGGGACCATAAATCACGCGCAGCGTGCGGATTGTGGCGAGGTCTGTGCGCAGCGCCGTGGGCAGTTGTGTTCCGGCTGTGTTCGTAGCCCGCGGCGCGAGATGCAGCACATCACCGCTGCGCAGCGCACGACCAGCGTGTCCGCCAAACTGACCGAGCGTAAAGGTACTTTTACTGCCTAAATAGTCCGGCACCTGAATACCACCGCTCAGGCAGAGATAACTTCTGACGCCTGCACCACGCATCGCGCCCAGCTTCAGTGTGGCGCCCGCCGGGATAGTAAATACGGCGTCCATTACCTGTTCAGCGCCGTCGAGCGTGACACTGAGCGGCGCACCGCAGACCACCGCCTGAATCTCCGTGTTAAATTTCAGGGTGGGCCCGTTCAGCGTGATTTCCAGCGCGGCGTCACTCTCGTCATTGCCCAGCAGACGGTTGCCTGAGCGCAGGGCGCGATCGTCCATCGGCCCTGATGGCGGCACGCCCACCGCCCAGTATCCCAGTCGTCCGGGATAATCCTGCACGCTGGTCTGGGTGCCGGCACTCAATACCTCAACCGTTGCAGCCTGATAGCCGAGCTGCTCCAGGCAGCGTGTCCAGGGGTCGCCAGCGGTAAAAGGCGCAAAGGCTAAGATCTGCAACAGATAGAGGCGGTTGGTTTCAACGCCATAGAGGCGGGTTTCCGTCAGTGCCTGTGCCAGTGCGGCGATAGCTTTTTCGCGTGTGGGATGCCAGGCAATCACTTTGGCCAGCATTGGATCAAAAAATGGCGGGACTTCGCATCCGGCCTCCACCCAGCGGTCGATGCGCAGGTTTTTACCGTCGGCCGCCGGGAAATGGACTTCAGTTAACAGTCCGGGTGAAGGCTGGAACTGCCGTCCCGGATCTTCCGCGTAGATGCGCGCCTGCACGGCATGGCCCTGTGGATTCAGCGTGGCGGCTAATACGCTTAGCGGCGGAAGATTGCCTGCCGCCAGCTCAATCATCCACTGCACCAGATCCACGCCCCACACCTGCTCTGTCACACCATGTTCAACCTGCAGGCGGGTATTCACTTCAAGGAAATAGAACTGCTGTGATGCGCTGTCGTAAACAAATTCAACCGTTCCGGCGCTGCGATAGTTCACCGCTTTTCCCAGCGCGATAGCCGCCGCGCATAAAGCCTCCGCCATACCTGCGGGCAGATTCGGCGCTGGCGTCTCTTCGATCACTTTCTGGTTACGCCGCTGTACCGAGCAGTCGCGTACGCCCAGCGCGATTACCTCGCCCTTCCCGTCACCGAAAATCTGCACTTCAAGATGACGGGCGCGTTCGATATATTTTTCGAGAAATACTCCGGCATCGCTGAAGTTGTTCTGGCCGAGGCGCTGGACCGTTTCAAACGCCTCTGACAGCGCATTTTCATCACGACAGACGCGCATCCCAATACCACCACCGCCCGCCGTGCTTTTCAGCATGACCGGATAGCCGACACGCTCTGCGGCGCGGCAGGCTTCGCTGACATCCG
The DNA here is from genome assembly GCF_025153065.1 of Pantoea sp. XY16. NCBI lineage: Bacteria > Pseudomonadati > Pseudomonadota > Gammaproteobacteria > Enterobacterales > Erwiniaceae > Pantoea > Pantoea sp. XY16. Next base: position 90,536 of record NZ_JANZNP010000005.1, read on the forward strand.
CCAGCAGCTCACTGCCCTCCAGCAATGGCACTTCTTCGGCCTTCGCCAGCGCGCGGGCCGTATGTTTCAGGCCAAAGGTCCTTAACTGCTGCGGCGTGGGACCGACAAAAATCAGACCGGCAGCCTCGCACGCTTCCGCAAAGGCGGCATTTTCCGAAAGGAAACCGTAGCCAGGATGGATCGCTTTCGCCCCGCTCTGCTGCGCGGCGGCGATGATCTTTTCCGTCACCAGATAGGTTTGTGCAGCCGGGCCTTCGCCAAGGCTTAGCGCCACATCCGCCTCGCGGATATGTAAACTGCTCAGATCGGCTTCGGAGTAAACGGCGACCCCTTTCATCTGCATGGGCCGCAGCGTGCGCAGGATGCGACAGGCGATCGCGCCGCGATTGGCAATCAGTAAGGTATCAAACATAGGCGAACTCTCAGGGATGCGGGTCGTCCCGCAAAATTCGATATTCCCTGGGGCCGTCCCCGGGGCTGACCGGCACTTAAGCGGCGTGCGTCGGCGGAATGTTCAGAAGGTCAGTGCGCAAGGCCATATCACTTCCACACCAGCACTTCGGCGGGTGTCGGATTCCAGCCATTACAGGGGTTATTCAGCTGCGGACAGTTGGAGATCAGCACCATTACGTTGCATTCAGCCACCAGGTCGACATATTTGCCAGGCGCAGATAAGCCGTCTTCAAAGGTCAGACCGCCTTCAGGCGTGACCGGAACATTCATGAAAAAGTTAATGTTGGCGCCGATATCCCGCTTGTGCAGACGGCCATCGTGCAGGCAGGCGCAGAGAAAGTTATCCCTGCAGCTGTGCATGTAGCGCTTATCCTGGGCATAGCGCACGGTGTTGCTCTCCTGCGAGCAGGCTCCGCCCAGGGTATCGTGACGACCGCAGGTGTCGGCGACGATAGTCAGCAGCGGATTGCCGAGATTCGAATAGAGCACGCTGCCGGTGGTCAGATAAACGTTTCCCTGACGACGCAGCGTGCGCTGAGGATCATAACGTTCCCGCGGGTTGTCGGTGTTGTAAAACAGGGTATCAATTGCCTGATTCCCTTCGAGGTCGAGCAGGCGCAGCGTTTGCCCTTTTTTGACTTCGAACAGCCACGGCTCGCCTGCCGGGATTACGTGGCGATAGACAGCATCTTCAGGACGACGATCAGAGTGGATAAGGGTCATCGCAGCCTCCTCACAGGGCAAAAAGTTGAGTGTTGTGAAATGCACGCTGGTTTTCACCGCGATTCGCAATCGCATCGCTTACAACCTGCATATCGTCAGCCTGATACCAGCTCAACTGGACCGGACGCGGGAGATAGTCAGTGGCGGGATCCTGCGGATGTGGCAGCGCGGTCAGCACCATCAGCACGTCCATGGGCGCGTAAAGCTCAACGAAATCACCCGCCTGGCTATTGCCTGCGCTGAACCCGAAGCGGCCCTGGTCATCAACCGTGACCTTGCTGAAAAAGTTAACGACCATCAGCAGATCTTCCAGACCCAGATCCCATTTGCCCATCTCAACCAGCAGATTATCTACGCCGTTGCGATAGAAACCGTTGCGCAGCTCCTGATAGCGCCCGGCACCGTATTTTTCCTGTGTTTCCGCCGCGTTGAGTACGCCGCCGAACGGATCGTGCCAGCCGCAGCTATCCGCAACGATCCCGGCCATCACGCGCCCCATATCGGAGTAGAAGCAGTAGCCGGTCGTTAGCCGGGCGGTGTGCTGGCCTTTCAGGGTGTCCGGCAGATTCAGCCGTTCACTTTTCTCGTGCGGATTGAGCATCATCATGCTGACGTTCGCACCGCCCTCAATGTCGGTCAGGCGCAGGATCTGCCCTTTACGCAGAATCAGCGAGGTATGCGCGCCACCGGGCAGCGGCTCTTCGCGCACGCTCGGGGCTGAATGAAAAAGATCTGTCATTGAGCGGTCTCCTTTAAAGGGTAAATGTTGTTTCTGCTGCCGGTCGTCAGCTGCGACAGCCGCGTTTCATTAAGCGGGATGTCGTAAGTGATACGCGCACCCCACGCATTGGGGGCCTGCGGGTCGATGCGCACTTTGTCAAACACCAGCAGCCGGGTTCCCAGATTGAAGCCTTCGGCAAGGTCATGCGTGACCATAAACACCGTCATCCGGGTTTCGCTCCACAGCTGGAGCAGCAGCGCATGCATATCTTTGCGGATGCCGGGATCCAGCGCGCCAAACGGCTCATCCAGCAGCAGCACGCGTGGTTGCATCACAAACGCCTGCGCAATGGCCAGCCGCTGCTGCATTCCGCCGGAAAGCTGCGCCGGATATTTATCCAGCGAATGGCCCAGCCCGACTTTCTCCAGCATCTGTTTTGCCTGCTCACGGGCCTGGCGTTTCCGGGCGCCAGACAGCCGCCCGATAAAGGGTGACGCCGGAAGTTCGAGGCCAATGGTGACGTTATCCAGCACGTTGAGATGAGGGAAAACCGAGTAGCGTTGAAACACCACGCCACGGCTGCGATCCGGCTCTCCGGGCAGCTGCTCGCCATCCAGCGTGATCGTTCCCCGCGTTGGCTTCTCATGACCGAGCAGCAGGCGTAAAAACGTCGACTTACCGCAGCCGGACGCACCCACCAGCGAGCAGAACTCGCCCTCTTTCACCTGCAGATTGATGCGCTCCAGCACCACGTGGTCGCCATACTCCTGCCAGATATTTTTGATATCGATAAAACTCATTCCCGGCCTCCTTCCGCCCAGGGGAAAAAGGTTTTGTGCAGCTGACGCAGCGCGAGGTCCATCAGCCACGCCAGCAGCGTGATCCAGATGACATAAGGAATGATCACATCCATCGCCATATAGCGGCGGACGAGGAAGATGCGATAACCCAGCCCGGCAGTCGCGGAGATGGCTTCGGCGGAGATCAGAAAGAGCCATGCCGATCCCAGCAGCAGACGCAGCGACGTAATCAGCCGGGATAACAGTTGCGGCAGCACGACCCGCAGCACCACCGTCCAGCTGTTCGCACCCAGGGTTTGTGCTTTGATAAACAGCTCTGCGGGGATTTCCCGCGCCCGATGTTCCAGATCGCGTGCCAGCATCGGTGTGATGCCGATGACGATCAGCATCACTTTTGACAGCTCATCCAGCCCGAAGACGATAAACAGCATTGGCAGCAGCGCCAGCGGCGGGATCATCGACACCACGGTCATGAAGGGTGACAGCGCCGCGCGGGTCATCGGAAAGACGCCCGCAGCAATGCCGATGCACAAGCCAATTACCGAAGAGAGCGCCAGGCCAGTCAGCAGACGAGTTAAGCTAATCCACGTATCCGCCCACAGCAGATACTCCCCGCTGCGCTTGTCCGGCGTGAACGCCATCCGGTCGATGGCCGCGATCATCTGCGACAGGCCGGGCAGCAGTTTGTCGTGGGGATTGGCTTCCAGACGCACTGCCGAACTGATAAACCACGCGGCGATCAGCAACACAAACGGTAACAGCATCAGCGTCAGGCGCATTCCCTGCCGGGGATAGCGGTTGATGTGGCGCATAGCAATAACTCCTGAGTACGGTGATTACAGCTTGCCCGCAGCGGCCAGCTTCAGATAGCTGTCGTCAAAGCGCAGTTTGATGTTTGCGGTATCACCGACGGTGACGTTGCCAGGGAAGCTCATACCAATGAAGTCAGCGCTTTGCGCGCCCTCGCCCAGCAACCCTTTATCAAAGGAAAACGCAGCGACACGCTGCATGGTTTTTGCCAGATCGGGGGAAGAGACAAAGGTCTGGGTTTCGGCAGGGGTCCAGAACAGGTGGGTCGTTTTCATCTGCGCTTTGTAACCAGCGAGGTCCGTACCGGAATCGGCCGCCATTGCGCTCAGCGCCTGGGTGTCTCCGGCTTGCATCTTCACCATCATTTCAAACCAGGCACCGGTCAGCGCCTTGCCAAGTGCGGGGTTATCTTTCAGGGTGTCGGTATTCACCACCATCATGTCAATCAGCTCACCCGGCACGGCCGATGAGCTGAACACTTCTGTCGTCTGCGGGGTCTTTTTGATGACCGAAAGCTGCGGGTTCCAGGCCACAGCCGCTTTTACGTTGCTGGTGCCGAACGCTGAGACAATATCGGCATCGGAGGTATTTACGACTTTAACGTCTTTTTCCTGCAGCCCGGCTTTCTCCAGCCCGCGGACCAGAAGATAGTGCGACACCGACAGCGCAGGCAGATAGACCGACATCCCTTTCAGATCGCTGAGCTTTTTATTTTCACCTTTCAGGACTACGCCGTCGTTACCATCAGAATAGCTACCCGTTATCAGCGCCGTGGAGTCAACACCACCTGCCGCAGGAATCGTCAGGGCATCCATATTGGTCATAGTGCAGCCGTCGAACTGTCCTGCGGTGTACTGGTTGATCGACTCGATGTAGTCATTGAGCTGAGTGATATGAATTTTGATGCCATATTTGCTGGCCCATTTATCAATGATCTTCTCATTGCTGATGGTGCCCCAGGGCATCCAGCCCGCGTAAATGGTCCAGCAGATGTTGAACTCTTTTTTGACGGCGGCGAAAGACGGCGCGCTGACCAGCAGCGTCAGAGACAGAATTAGCGTCACGAGGGGAGATTTCTTCATGGTTGACCTCTGGTTGGCACAAAAAAACGGGAGCAGCGCAGGACACCAGATGGTGCCGCTGTCTCCCGGGCTTTTGTCCCGCCGTGTAACCTCGCAGAGGTCGCCAGCTCTCGGACCAGACATTCACCTGCGTGAACCGGAACCCTAGCCAGCTATTTGCTATCAATGTGTCATACGCTGCTTACTGCTAAGACTTGAGCAAATGGCGTGCCAGAAATTAAAGTAAGTCATATCAGTAAGGTAGACGAGTTTTGGTACAGGAAGCACCGGGATGGTGAACCAGCAACGGGCATTGCACATAATCAGTGCTGTGGTGTGGATAAGGGCGATTTGCACAGTCAGTCTCTTTTTCTACCTGCTGCTGTCCCAAAATAATGACCCGGACCGTGACGCGCATCACCCATCGCTATATAATACAATGCATAACGATTTTCGAGGATAGTTAATGAAGCGCTTCTGGCAGGTATGTACACTCGGTTTACTGATATTTCTTCCGCTCTCTTCCCACGCCTCACGCCAGATCACCGACCAGATTGGCCGCCAGGTTACGATTCCTGACCACGTTGACCGCGTTGTTGTGCTTCAGCATCAGACGCTGAACCTGCTGGTGCAGATGAACGCCACCGATAAAATCGTCGGGGTGATGGCGAACTGGAAGCAGCAACTCGGCGACGGCTATGCCCGACTGGCCCCTGAGCTGAACCCTATGGCTACGCTTGGCGATCTGACGCACGTTGATCCGGAGAAGCTGGTGGCGCTGCATCCGCAGGTGGTGTTTGTCACCAACTATGCCCCGCATGAGATGATCGACAGTATTACCGCGCTGGGGATCCCTGTCGTGGCTATCTCGCTGCGTCATGGCCTGCCGGGTGAACAGGACAAAATGAATCCGACCCTCACTGATGAGGAAATGGCCTATGACAAAGGTCTGCGCGACGGCATTACGCTGATTGGCGAGATCGTCAATAAACCCGCTGAAGCGAAAGCGCTGATTGAGGCTACCGATCAGGGGCGCAAAATCGTCAGCGACCGGCTGAAAGATATTCCGGCGGAAAAACGTATTCGCGCCTATATGGCAAATCCGGAACTGACTACTTATGGTTCCGGGAAATATACCGGTCTGATGATGCAGCATGCGGGAGCGGTTAACGTTGCTGCGGCGACCGTGAAAGGATTTAAAACTGTGTCGATGGAGCAGGTGATCGCCTGGGATCCGCAGGTGATTTTTGTCCAGGATCGCTATCCTTCTGTCATCAATGAGATCAACAGTTCGCCGCAATGGCAGGCCATTGATGCAGTAAAAAATCATCGCGTTTATCTGATGCCTGACTACGCAAAAGCCTGGGGCTATCCGATGCCGGAAGCGATGGGGATTGGCGAGCTGTGGATGGCAAAAAAACTCTATCCGCAGAAGTTTCAGGATGTCGACATGAGCACGCTGGCTAGCCGCTGGTATCAGCATTTTTATCGCACCACTTATCAGGGGCCAGAGTGATGCAAATACTGGCGGCGGGCAGCCTGAAAGGCGTCTGGCCAGCACTAATGGCGTACTTTCCGGCGCCGGTTGACACCCGTTTTGGGCCCGCCGGCCTGCTCCGCGAAAGGATTGAGGCCGGTGAGTCGTGCGACCTCTTTGCTTCAGCCAGTGAGGATCATCCGCAGACGCTGCTGGCTGCCGGACGCGCGCTGGCAGTCATGCCGTTTACCAGCAACCGGCTCTGTATTACGGTGCGCAGCGATTGTCTTCTGCCTGGAGACGACTGGTTCACATTGCTCACCCGTGACTCGCTGCGAATCGCCACGTCCACACCTGGTACCGACCCGTCGGGTGACTATACGCAGGTTCTTTTCTCCCGGATGGGTAATGCCGGTGAAGCGGTGCGCCAGCGCGCCCTCCCACTTGCTGGCGGGCGTGACTCACCAGTAATTCCCACAGGAAGGCTGGCAGCAGAGTGGATTATTCAGGCGGATATGGCGGATCTGTTTATCGGCTATGCCAGCTATCGGACAGCCCTGAGTCGGGCTGCGGGGTTGACGGTTTTGGATATTCCGGCGGCTGTTAATCCTGTTGCACGCTATGCCTGTGCGGTCATCACGCCAGAGGCGCAAAAGCTGGCGACGTTCTTAGGTTCAGAGCAGGCAAAAGGGGTATTACGGGATGCGGGATTTGGTTGTGAATAAAAAGCGTTCTTGCTATGACTTTGCGCCCCGTCAGCCTGACGCTTCGGGGGCGAAAAATCGAATCAGAGCTTAGCGAAATCCACCTTAAGCTTATGACTGATGTGTTCCGCCTGTTCGGTGGCTTTGTCGCCCTCACCTGTCAGAGTAAAAGCGATGGCGAAGGCGAAATCAAACGCCGCGCCCAGATCCTGTCCGCTCAGCAGATTGCCATCTTTCACAACCGATGCATTAACATAAACGCCATCAGTCACACCCTCTGAAGAGGTGCCGGAACTGACATAACGCCGTCCCTTTAAAAGCGCGTGAGGTGCCAGCACTCTGGCCGCTGCGGAACAGATTGGGCAGATCAGACGACCCGCTTCATCATGCCGGCGAATAAAATCGATCACCGCAGCATTCGCTGACAGATTTTTGCTGCCGTCCGGGCCGCCTGGCACAATCACCGCATCAAACAGCCGCTCGCGATTTTCCTCCAGCAGCTCATCAGCCACGGCCTTCACCTGATGGTAGCTGGTCACTTCCCGGTAGGGCTGACAGGCCACAGTGGTCACGCGAACGCCAAGCCGTGAAAGAATATCGAGCGTGATAATGGCTTCAGCTTCTTCAAAACCGGGCGCGAGCAGCAGGGCAACGTTCTTATCCATGAAAAATCCTTTTACATTGTGGGTGTGGATGGAGCAAAGAATGTTCATCCTGGTCTGTGCAGGCACACCGTTTACTGATCCGAATCAAATCCGGGCGGGGTTTAGTTCAGGGCTAAAAAGCGGCAGCGGAAACACGGCCGTCATGAGTTATGTCAAAAGCCGCCACCTAAAACTCTTCAGGTTCTCCCGGCAGCGGCTCGGTCAGTTCCTGTCCTTTCACACCGGCATACGTGATCACCAGTTCAGCGGGTTCATCCAGAGTGTAACCACGATGCGCGCTGTTAACCGTTTCATTCAGAGCTTCACCTGCTGTGAACGTGCGCTGTTCGCCGCTCTCTTTATCCTCAACAATCAGGGTGCCGGAAAGAATAAACGCCGCATTCGGCATCGGGTGGGTGTGCCAGGGCAATGACGTATGGGCAGGCAGTGACAGTCGCATCACTGTCAGTTCAGGTTCGCCGGTGGGATAAGCATTAATCACCTCACCGTTCCAGGCCTGGCCGCTGCGCATCACTTCGACTGCGTTAATCTTGTTATCCTGCTTTGACATGGTTAATCCCTGTTGTTAATTAATAGAATGCCAGTAGTGACTGAGCAGTAAGCGTAGAAGAAAATGGCGCTGGGGGTTTCATACGTGATGAACCAGTAAACGATCAGTCAGCCAGTGCAAAAAAATAGCGGGAATGATTAGGCCAGCAGAGTGGGTGGTTAATTAATGTTCGAAATCTGCTTTGCGGTTATAAGATATATTCCGCCGTCAGTACGCAACCTGTGCGTTCTGTATTATCTTTGAAGCCATCTACTATCTGAGGGATTTCTGATAATGAAAGGTTTGTTTACGGCATTACTCGCCAGTTCTGTTTTATTATTATCCGCCTGCTCTAAAGACGACGATAACAAAGTTAAAGTCGCGATTAATACCGGGCCGGATGAAGCAATCTGGCAGGTCGTACAGCAGGTTGCCAAAGATAAATACAAGCTTGATGTCGAAGTCCTTAACTTCAATGATTATGTGCTGCCAAACGAAGCACTGAATAACAAAGAGGTTGATGCCAACGCCTTCCAGAGCCTCCCTTATCTTGAAGACCAGTCGAAAGAGCGCGGCTATAAATTTGCGGTGGTAGGTAAGACTTTCGTGTTCCCGATTGCGGCCTATTCACACAAAATCAAAAACATCAGTGAACTGCCGAATGGCGCTACTGTGACGATCTCTAACGAGGCGACGACACTGGGACGCAGCCTGCTGTTACTTCAGGCGCAGGGTCTGATTAAACTGAAAGACGGTGTGGGTTATTTACCGACCTCGCTGGATATCATCGAAAATCCAAAAAATCTGAAGCTGGTTGAAGTGGACACGCCACAGCTAACCCGCACGTTAGATGATCCGAACGTCTCTTTATCCATCATCAATACCAACTTCTCGGCTCAGGCTGGATTATCAGCGCACCGCGATGGTTTATTTATGGAAAGTGCTTCGTCGCCTTACGTCAATGCACTGGTATCACGTGAAGATAATAAAGACAGCGACAAAATTCAGAAGCTGAAGTCTGCGCTGCAGTCACCGGAAGTCGCGGCGAAAGCGGAAGAAGTCTATAAAGGTGATGCTATTAAAGGCTGGTAAATCGCCCTTAATCGACCCTGAACGATCAAAAAAGGCCGCACTCTGATGCGGCCTTTTTTATATCTGCCCTTTAATCTGCACGTCTGTCGGCACGGTTGCGTACAGGCGACCGTCAGGAAAGCCAGAGGTGAAGTTACGCAGCTGCACCTTTAGGCTGAGCAGAGAGATGCCCTGCCCACAGACTCGCCACCCATTTCACCCCTTTTGAGGTGAAGCGCGCCTGAGAAAAAGCGTGCTGGTTTTCACCGGTGCCGGTATGCAGCGTAAAGTAGCCCGCCTGCATATGGTAGTGTTGCGGCGTCAGGGTTCCTTTGGCGCGGTACATGATGTTGCGCTCCAGCAGGAACTGGCGGAATTCTGGTTCTTTCACTTTCAGCATCTTGCAGAGCTGACGAAAGCCCAGCGAGTCGTCAACTTCCACGAAGCTATCAAAGAACGCCGCCTTGGGAGCCGAAAGGGCCAGCTGCTGCTCTGCCGCCTGACGCTGTTCAAACTGCTCAGCCCATGCGCGAGCCGCTTCAGCCGGGTTAGTGAAGTCAGGCAGATGCGTGGTTTTTTCACGATCCTGCCAGCGGTCCAGCACTTCAGCCGTAAAGCCCGGGGAAAGACGTGCTACAGCCAGCAGAGAGTCACGCTTGCTGAGACGATACTCCTGGCGCACTTCTCCATCCCGCTCATAGTCATTTACTTTGAGTGGCTGAGAAAGACGCTGAGCCGTTTCCAGACTTTTGATTAACCGCTTCACTTCTCCGTGTGTAATGCCGGTCATCTGAGCCAGTTCACGGCTGCTCATTGTGACCGATTGTTCCAGAGATTTGAGGCTTTCAGTCGAAATCATCATGGGTTCACCCCTCGCTAACGCTACCAATACCCGGCGGGCAGTCCATTTATTATACAAACACCTGTTCAAATATCCAGTATTTTATTTAAGCAATAACGTAAATGGAACCGGTTACGCAAACATGGGAGCAGAAAGCGTTTTCCGGTCTGGGAGACGTGTTCAGGGCGAGCTATCGATGGCAGGCGTACTTTTTTTCATGCGGCCAGTAAGGCTAATGATGTCATCTGTTATTTACATATAATCACAATGATGGACACAGACTCTTTACATTGCAGTATAGTGAAGGCTCTCAGCAGGTTACTGACCTGCGATGCTCACTATTTTGATTCGGTGTGCTGAGGCTCAGTCTGGCCCGTTACCACTGAATGTTATCTATTACTGGAGTAAGTCATGCAGCCGTTGAAAGTCGCCTTTATCAAAGCTAACTGGCACAGCGAAATTGTTTCTCAGGTTCTGACCGGGTTTGAACAGGAACTGGAAAGTCGCGGAGCCTCATACGAGATTAAAACATGGGATGTTCCTGGCGCTTTTGAAATGCCGCTGCTGGCGCAACGTCTGGCACAGACCGGCAATTACGATGCGATTGTCTGTGCGGCACTGGTGGTGGATGGCGGCATCTATCGCCATGATTTCGTCGCTCAGGCGGTCGTGAGTGGTCTGATGCAGGCGCAGCTGACGACTAACGTGCCCGTCTTCTCCGTGTCACTCACACCACATAATTTCCAGCCATCGGCCGAGTTCATCGATTTCTATACCCAGCACTTTGTTAAAAAAGGTCAGGAAGCGGCACGCGCTGTCTGTCAGATCCACGCGCTCGACCTCTGATTAACCTGTCATGGATGCGGATAACGCATCTGCCCGCGCCGTTGAGGAGAGAAAGTTGAAAAATTCACGCCCGCCCTTACCGCCATTTACACGGCCTGAACAGGCAATGGAAAAAGTACGGCTCGCTGAAGATGGCTGGAACAGTCGCGATGCTGAACGTGTGGCGCTGGCCTATTCCGCAGATAGCCGGTGGCGTAATCGCGATACCTTTCTGACCGGCCGGGCAGAGATTGTCGCGTTCCTGCAGCAAAAATGGCAGCGGGAGCACCAGTATCGGCTGATTAAAGAGCTGTGGAGTTTTGACCAGAACCGGATTGCGGTGCGCTTTGCCTATGAATGGCACGACGAGCAGCTACAGTGGTATCGCTCTTATGGTAACGAGAACTGGGCGTTTGATGAGCAGGGTTTGATGACGCAGCGTTTTGCCAGCATTAACGATCTGAAAATCAGCGAAGAACAGCGGCTGTTTCACTGGCCACAGGGGCGTCGCCCGGATGACCATCCTTCGCTAAGCGAGCTCGGTTTATAACAGCCGTTTCCAGCGGAGAGCGCTGCTCTCCGCCGTTAATAACTCAGCCCTGCTCGCCCTTGTTCTCGACAAAGGTCGCTTTATTGCGGGTGACCGTATAGGCCACTTTTTTGACATCTTCAGGTGACGTGGTCACTTCAACTGGCGCAATAGTGACACGGCCCATACCAAACAGCGTCGGCACATACCCACCGACCTGATGCTTACCCGCCGGCACATGCAGCAGTTTGCTTTCACCATTCGGCAATCTGCCAGCGTCTTTGCCATCTACCGTCAGGAATACACTGGAGCCATCATCCGCACGGGTCTTGATATGCGAGACATCGATCTGTGTCGGACCAGCAGCAAATTCATCTGGTGCTTCGCTGGCGGCATGTTTCGCACAGCCGGTCAGTACAGCAGCAACCGTCATAACGGCGAGAGTAAAACGATAACGCATTGGACACTCTTTCTCCTGATCATCAGAACCAACTATTTTAGCGGTTTGCAGGCCGGATGTAAGGGGGTGTGAAGTCAGCATGCTCTTAAAATGGATAAAACAGCGCTGCTTTTGCGGACTATCTGCGTAAAGAATATTTACTGAATAAATACACAGTCTTTTTATGATGAGTCATCACGCATTTAACCTGCTGATCACCCTGAATTTAACCTGTTCAAAAACCCGAATAAGCGCAGCGTGATTGGTGCTATTTAGCGCTTTTAACAGGCGTTAACGCTGTTAATTAACGATTATAAGGTTCATAGTGGTTGTTCATCCCCGGTTAATTCCGGCGGCCTTTCCCTCAGCAGAGGGCACGATATGCAATTTCATACTACTGATACTGTTTGTGCGATAACCGGCACGCATCCTGCGAATCTGAAGCGCTGGATGAAGCAGGGATTACTGACATCACAGCAGAATGCTGACGAGTGGAGCAATGCTCATCTCAGCGAAATCCACACTCTGGTTGGCCTGACGGCAACCGGTGCAACACTTAATGAGATCAGGCAGGGTCAGCAGGACGCCTCATCGGTTAAGACCTACGGCTGGGCGGCGCGCAAGGGCGACATGCTCTGGCAGCTTGAATTTGGCACACCGTTGTCGCTTTCACGTCAGATGCACGACATGTCCAGTAACTATAGCGGTGATGATTTAATCATTAATTTGCTGCGACCGCTGAGCGTCTGGCTCTATGCCGACCACCGTCAGGGCGCGGCACGACGCCTTGACCGTTTTGAGAAAACCGTTAAGCAGCAGGCGGACAAAGTGATGCGTGTCTCATCGCGCAGTGAATCGTCCGTTCCTCTGTTTCTGGAAGCGGTAAGCGTACTGGATAAAACGGAAATCTGGCTGGAGGCAATTCGTCTGACGGCGTTGGGCTTTAATGTCGCGGTTGACTCGCGTGCCACTGGACAGCCTGCCATTAAAACCGCCATTCATCAGCATCATGTGATGTGGTGTGGTGCGGGGATCAGTCAGGTGATGCAGGACTATTATGACCAGCAGAGTCAGGATGGTTTTCCGATCATGCTCAGTGGACCTGATCGTAATCTGCATTTTTCACAAACCTCCTCTTCCAGCGCTGCCTGATAGCAGGCAGCTTCACTATTCCCCTGCTTTTCCGCGCCAGTAAATAATTTTTTTCGTTAAGAATCTCTTAAGGTGGCTACGTATACTGGAGTCTCAACCCTGACTCATTGACGAGACTACGATGAAAAAGACTTTACTGACCCTGACCCTGACTCTGTGCCTGTCACCACTCGCTTTCACCGCTGCGCATGCGGCTTCTAATCTGACCGGTTGTGCTGCCAAAAAGCAGGAGATTGAGACACAGCTCTCCTTTGCCCGCCAGCACAATAATACCCATCAGGTTGCCGGCCTTGAAAAAGCGCTGCGTGAAGTGGATCAGAACTGCACTGAAGAGAGCCTGTTAAAGCAGCGCCAGGAAAAAGTAGCAGAGAAAAAGTTTAAGGTGCAGGAGCGTGAAGAGGAGCTGGCAGAAGCGAAAGCGGAAGGACGTAGTGCCAGCAAGATTCAGAAGCGCGAAGATAAGCTGGCAGAAGCGCGTGAAGAGCTGAAAGAAGCCGAACAGGCTTTGCGGCAGTAATGCTTCGGGGCCAGCCTTGCGGCGCTGGCCCGCCAATTTTATTTTCCTCGCCTTATCATTCCTGTCTGTTCTAACCAGATGATTAAGCTGCTTATTTTCCGCTCAACCCATTACTTAAGGTAATCCTTCGATTACTTATTCTCATGCACTTAATTGGTGCAGCAAAGTCAATGAAGTTAAGATCAATTATTTAACTTTTTGAACGTCCTCAAAGAATTGAAAGATAGCGAGCCCCCCCTTATATGCAGGCTGTACGCACCCGTAGCGCATTATTATTCGTCTTTAAAGGGCATCTCTCAAAATCTATTCACTACACGCGCCCCAAAAAGGGGCATGCCTGCACTTTTCCAGGGCGGATACCCCATCTTATTTGTTTCAGAAGTGTTAGATTATGTCCGCGCCATACAATGCGCTCACCATCCACGGCTCCACACAATAAATAACTTCATTAAGAAAGGTTTTTTATGGATAAGTTATCTTATGCGTCTGAAAGCAGCACATCTGCCTGGTCCACCTACTTACAGCAAATCGACCGGGTTGCGCCCTATCTTGGCGATCTTTCACGTTGGATAGATACTTTGCGGCATCCAAAACGCGCACTGATTGTCGACATTCCTCTTCAGATGGATGATGGCTCGATTCGCCATTTTGAAGGCTATCGCGTTCAGCACAACCTTTCACGCGGCCCGGGTAAAGGCGGTATTCGCTATCATCCTGATGTCGATCTTAATGAAGTCATGGCGCTATCTGCATGGATGACGATCAAATGTGCGGCAGTCAACCTGCCCTATGGCGGTGCCAAGGGCGGCATTCGTGTTGATCCTTTCAAACTCTCCGATGGTGAACTTGAGCGGCTGACCCGTCGTTATACCAGCGAGATCGGCATCATTATTGGACCGCAGAAAGATATTCCGGCACCGGACGTCGGCACTAACAGCAAAGTGATGGCGTGGATGATGGATACCTACTCCATGAACCACGGCACCACGATTACCGGCGTGGTGACCGGCAAACCGATTCACCTGGGCGGCTCACTGGGCCGCGAAAAAGCGACCGGCCGTGGGGTGTTTATTACTGGCCGTGAAGTGGCTCGTCGCTCAGGTATTGACATCGAAGGCGCCCGTGTGGCGGTTCAGGGCTTCGGTAACGTCGGCAGCGAAGCGGCACGTCTGTTTGATGAAGCAGGCGCGCGCGTGGTGGTGATTCAGGATCACACTGCAACGATTTATAATTCAGATGGCATTGATATGGCCGCGCTGAGCGAATGGCAGATCACCCACAAGCAGATTGCCGGTTTCCCTGGTGCGCAGAGCATTGATAAAGAGGCGTTCTGGACCACTGAGATGGATATCCTGATCCCAGCCGCGCTGGAAGGTCAGATTACCCGCGAGCGCGCGGAGATCCTGAGCTGCAAAATCGTGCTGGAAGGCGCAAACGGCCCGACCTATCCGGATGCTGATGACATGCTGGCAACCCGCGGCATTATCGTTGTGCCGGATGTGGTCTGTAATGCCGGCGGCGTGACCGTCAGTTACTTTGAATGGGTTCAGGACATGGCCAGCTTCTTCTGGAGTGAAGATGAGATCAATCGTCGCTCCGATAAGATTATGACCGAAGCGATGGTTCATATCTGGGAGAAGTCAAAGGAGAAGGATTGCTCGCTACGTACTGCGGCTTATATCGTGGCGTGTGAACGGATCCTGATGGCGCGTAAAGATCGCGGTATCTACCCGGGTTAATGCTTAGGGCGCTGTTGCAGGTAACAGCGCCCTTTTCTCGCCTATTTCATTAATACCTGAAACTTCGGGTTAAACTCATCAAAAATCGGTAACGCGGCGGCTCCCAGTGCAGCGGTATCGCTGCCGGTCATGCCCCTCTTCAGCCGCATATCTAACAGGTAACGTCCACGTACCGACTGATAAAGCGGCGGCAAGCGCGCGTCCATCTGTTCCAGCAATGGCGCAGGCATCATCCCGCCAATAATCACTGCCTCTGCATCAAACACCGACTCCAGAATATTGATTGCCTGGCGCAACGGCGTTGTTACGCTCTCTATCCATGCAAGGAAACGCGCAGGTTCAATCTGCAGCAGATCTTCAGGCAGCGCCCGCATCGGATCGAGACCACAGAATTCATAGGCGGCCTGCAACGAGACATAACGTTCCAGGCAACCCTGATTTCCGCAGTAGCAGTCGCGGCCGCCTGGCTCCACCACAATGTGGCCAATCTCGCCCGCATTATGGGCGTGACCGGTATAAATGTGGCCATCGGTGAAGATGCCGGCACCCAGACCGGTACCGATATAGAGATAGATAAAGGAGTTGAGGTTGAGATGGCGCGCCGTACCGTGAACACGTTCGCCGGTCTGGATAGCGTCTCTGGCGGGGCAATTCTGCTGGATAAAAAGCAGTTCA
This sequence comes from Pantoea sp. XY16, assembly GCF_025153065.1. Taxonomy (NCBI): domain Bacteria; kingdom Pseudomonadati; phylum Pseudomonadota; class Gammaproteobacteria; order Enterobacterales; family Erwiniaceae; genus Pantoea; species Pantoea sp. XY16. Next base: position 106,267 of record NZ_JANZNP010000005.1, read on the forward strand.
ACGACCTGAATCCCGCTGACCGGGATATTGTCAGGATGTTTCAGAGCTATGCGCTTTATCCGCATCTGACCGTCGCCGAAATTATTGATTAACACTCTCCCCAACTTCAACAGCAACCAGTCGTCGCTAAAGACGTTTTCAGGGGGGGAACGGGATTGCCCGAATTAATTTTTCCTGAACGGTGGCCGATCTAAATAGTGGACGGCAGAGCCACTGGATGTTATCGCTATTTCTTCGCCAATAACGTCAGCTAAACTTCTTCATCATTTTTTTAAAGAAATGCTCCTCATCTTTAACCTGACAATCAGATATTATTTCTTCAGTAACATTTTTCTCACTAATGTTTTCAACAAGGATCTTAAACCTACGCTTTACTTCTTTACCTGCAGGAGTGCAATCTCCTGAGCTTGCCAGATAAACGGCCGCACTGTATGCCGCATAGCAGTCATCAATGTTGGCCGGATGATCTTTACAACCACTATATACACTATAAGCCAGATCAGCATGACCTTTATAATAATTAATTTCAGGCGTATTTCTTAACTGCGAAAATACACCAGGAAGTAATAGTGCGAAGACCAGACTAAGTGTTACCATTCCCATCAGGACTATATATCTGAACTTCATCGCCTTGCCTTTTTAGTCATTAATGTTAAAAAACCCTTTCTACTGCACGCGCCAGTAAGACTGGTGGTTTGCCAGTGATATTGAAAATAACTCAGTCAATTCGTCATTTCAATACTACACTGTCCCTGGTATTCAACATAGTTGCGTTTCATTTATTAGATAAGGTTGTCTTCTTTCCTGTTATACCTCTTCAGAACAGGCAATTTCCCTTACTTTCCTGGCACAAAAGAATAGTTCTGTGTCCACAAAACAGACAAATTTAGCCAATGCGTTGAAGAACCGTGTATTCATTTTCTATGCCCGGCATTCGTTTTATATATAACAGCCGCAGCCAGTAAATATGCCAGAGCAAACTCATGTCTGACCTCAATTCCCGCAGCGTCAACACGAGCGGATATGAGTTCGGCAGACATTTGTCACGACGATTAAAAGGGACAGAGAGCATCAATGTAGCAAGACCTTATCGCTTTGACAGCTTAAGTTCCGCTGAAACGTATAGCTCTGCACGCTTTATCGCAACTTGCTGTATTACCCATAAAGTGCAGACAAACTTAAATAATGAAAATACAGAAGTATTAAGCTTCCCGAGAATTGGCTTTTTATGTTTGGGGATTTATCCCCCGATGAATTAATAAACAGGATTAGTTTCAGATATGCAGTATGAATTGGATTTGCTGGCATAAAAGGTGACGCTGGGACCATGTGCTGCTAAATAAGTTTCAGTGTGGCAATGGCCACAAGGACGAAGACGGGCGTACTCTGCTTCACCGGTGGTAGTTAATCACCCTATCAGTGTTAGCGAAAAGGGATGGCGCTCTTATCTCTTTGCGAAGGACGTATGCTATTTGAACCGCCGCCGCTTTATCCAGCAGCGACGGTTTTTCAGGAGTATCAGCCCGCTTTACGCCAGATGAAACTGCTCCACCGTCTGTGACAGTTGCTGCGCCTGATCTTCCAGTGAACTGGCAGCCGCCGACATCTGCTGCACCAGCGCGGCATTCTGCTGGGTAACACCATCCATTTCATTAACCGCTATCGTTACCTGACTGATGCCACGTGCCTGTTCGCTTGACGCTGTAACGATCTCACCGATAATTCCCTGCACTGAATTTACCGCCTGCATCATCTCCTGCATGGTCTTACCGGCATCGTTCACCAGCCGGACGCCACTTTCCACCCGTACGCTCGACTCTTCAATCAGTGCGCCGATCTCTTTCACCGCATTAGCACTGCGCTGGGCCAGATTACGCACTTCTGAGGCGACCACCGCAAAACCGCGCCCCTGCTCACCGGCGCGTGCTGCTTCTACCGCCGCGTTGAGCGCCAGAATATTGGTCTGGAAGGCAATGCTATTGATCATCGTGGTAATGTCGCCAATCTTTTTCGAGCTGTCATCGATCTGCGCCATGGTCTGCACCACTTCGCCTACCAGCGAGGCACCGCGACTGGCAATGTGCGTCGCGTTTTCAGTCAGGCTGGTCGCCTGCTGCGCATTGTCGGCATTCAGGCGGATCGTGGCGCTGATCTGCTCCATGCTGGCTGCAGTCTGCTCCAGCGCGGCGGCCTGTTCTTCGGTGCGTGACGCCAGATTCAGGTTGCCGCTGGCAATTTCGCCCGCGCCCTGTCGTACTGATTCACTGGAATCTTTAATCTGCCCGACAATCTGCCGGAGCTGGCTTTGCATAGTATGAAGCGCAAAGAAGAGGCTGCTGCGATCGCCGTTTTTCACTGCAATTGCGTTATCCAGCTTGCCATCCGCGACGGCCAGCGCAATATTTGCCGCTTCAATCGGCTCGCCGCCAATCGGCCGCAGCACCTTACGACTGAACAGCATGCCGAGTACGGTGCCGACCAGCAGAATACTGACCACCATCAGCAGCAGTGCCCACATCAGTTGCCGGTTGGCAGCAGCCATCACCTGACTGACCGGTGCGACAACGCCGAGATACCAGGGTTTGTCACTGTTACCAATCACCACCGGCTGCCAGGTGACTAATGCGTCTTCGCCCAGCACGGCATCAAAATGCTGTACGACTTTCGTCGTAAAACCATCTTTTTCGCCTTTCCAGGGCTTACCGGCTTCCTCTTTCACGGGTGAGGACACCACATTCCCGCCATTCGAGAGCAATAGCGCATAGCCGCTGCCCTGCCAGGGTTTGATCTGATTCACTTTCTGCTGCAGTGAGGCCAGTGAAATGTCAGAGGTGACGATCGCTTTTAAGGTCCCCTGATCGATAATCGCGGCAGCTACGGAAGTCAGCAATGTCGGCACGCCGTTGTAGGCATAGCTATAAGGTTCGGTAAGCGTATCTTTTTGTGATTTTTGCGGGATCAGATAGTAATCGCCCTGACCCGGTGTCAGATAGGAGAGAAGCGGATGCATCGCGTATTTACCTGATGCGTCACGATCCACAAAAAAGGCATAGCGTCCCTGTGGCGCCTGGCCCGGCTGTGACGCGAACTCCGCATCGCGGCCATCAAACGCATTCTGTTCGAATATCACCGACATCGACAGATAATCAGGGTTGGCGCGCAGCGCATACTCCATGACTTTATCGGCCACTTTACGGTCGGTAATAGCGGCCTGAGGCAACGCGATCAGACTTTGCCCGAGATGACTGGCAACATCACGGGCATGCCCCAGCTCCTGCTGCACCTGAAGCGCACGGCTCTGTGCAATCTGCTGCAGATAGTTTTCTGCGAGCACCTTCTGCTCTTTACCCGACTGCCAGCTGAGGACGCCGATGGTCACGGTAAATCCCAGCATAATTGTCAAACCACCCATGATCAGCATCTGCGCACGGGTACTCATTCTTTTCTTATGTGTTAACTGACTGGCCATAGTGATCCCCTGAAATTTACCTGGCTCAATACCTCCTTGTAGTTAAGGTGCTCCTGAGATCATCTATCGGCGGCGTTTTTTTGAACTTTAATGGCCATTTCACCGCCGTGATGGGGGTCTCACAGAGCGTGATTACGGGAAGTTGATCGCAAAGGGATTATGGCGCTGCTAATGAACGGCCTTTTTTTGATCTGCAACAATACTGGTGCCCACCATTACTGTCAGTTTATGTCAACAGTTGCTGTAGCCCCCTTATCGCAGTGGAGATAGAACAATGATCGGTAAATCAGGATTAGCTATCGGGATGGTTGTCTGGCTGGCGTATGTCGCCTGGATCGTTCACTACTATTCAGACACCTTTATGCAGTTCTCCCGCTAAGCAAACAGGACCTTCGGGTCCTTTTTTTTGCCCTCAATTCAGCCGGGTTGACCTGTGAGCCAAATACTCGCTATTATCGGCTCATTCTGTGAGCCGAATAGCCTCCTTTATTCGGCTCATCCACCCTTAGCGTGAGCCGAATATGAGCGTTACCTGGATCTGGCAACAGCCGGACTGGCCCGATTTTCAATGGCAGGATGCCGTGCTGTTACCGCGCCTGCGCCATCTGCAGCAGCAGCGCGGATTGCTGCTGGGCCGTGCCAGCCTGCAGTCAGACAGTGATTCGCAGACGCTGGATACTCTGTTAAGTAATATCCTTTCCTCTTCCGCGATTGAAGAGGAGCGGGTAAACGTACAGTCAGTACGCTCATCGCTGGCACGCCGGTTAGGCGTCACAGAAGAACAGCCTTATCCGGTCTCTGATCGCTCAGAAGGGCTGGCCGCCATGATGCTGGATGCCATCAACAACCGCAGTCAGCCACTGACGCTCGACCGATTATTTCAGTGGCATCACTGGCTCTTCCCGACCGATGAATGGACGGTGCAGCGTCTGAGCGTCGGCACGCTGCGCGGCAGTGAGCCAATGCAGGTTATATCAGGTCGCATTGATCGCCCCACGGTGCATTTTGAAGCGCCGCCGCGACACGGACTGGAGCCGCAGCTCGCGCAGTTTATTGAGTGGTTCAACAGCAGTCAGCAGGATGTGATGCTGGACCCGATGCTGCGCGCTGCCATCTGTCATCTCTGGTTTGTTACGCTGCATCCATTTGACGATGGGAATGGCCGTATCACCCGTGCGCTAACCGATCTGGCACTGGCGCAGGCCGACAGTCAGAGCATTCGCCTTTATGCCATGTCACCCGCTATCCTGGCGCAGCGTGCCGGTTATTACCGCATCCTGGAGCAGACGCAGAAAGGCGGCCTTGATATCACAGACTGGCTGGTGTGGTTTCTTGATATCCTGGATGAGAGCCTGAAGCAGGCGATGCACGTCATCGATCGTACCCAGATGAAAGCGCGTTTCTGGCTACGTCACCAGGGGATGGGATTAAGCGCGGAACAGGTGAAAGTGCTGAACCGGCTGCTGGATGGTGGCGAGCAGGGTTTCGAACGGGGGATCAGCGCCAGTCAGTATCAGAAGGTGGCTAAAGTGAGTAAAGCGACCGCGACCCGTCATCTGGCGGACCTGGTAGAGAAAGGTTGTCTTTACCGGCTTGAGGGTGGCGGCAGAAGCACCCGCTATCAGGTAGTAACAGATGCTAAAAAGCTATAGCGTTAATCACGTGATGTTCTGTAACGTTAACTACCAGGTTAGTTTAACCCTGAACATAACGCTCAAGCGACTCAGTACTTAATTGAGAGGCAGAAGCCCTGTCAGCGATAATTAACAAAGAAGGATGTAATTTCAGAACGGATGCAGGAATCTGCTCCGTCACCGCTCCCTCGATAACCTGTGCCAAAGCCCAGGCTTTATTTTCGCCGCTGACAATGAGTAACAGATTTTTTGCTGCCATAACGCTCATCGGCCCCATAGTTACATAATGATCAGGCACAGAGCTTAAATCACCCTTCATTTCAGTCCGGGCAATGAATTCAGCGAGATCACCCTCTATGGGATGCTTAACCACCGGGTGATGAAATCGGGTCAGGCCAGGGATGTTGCCGCAAAAATGTCCATCTGACCCCAGTCCCATTAGCACTAAATCTAATCCACCCTCCTGCTTTAACAGACGCTCAAAATCCAGAAAATTGTCATCGGTGAGTTTATGAATGTTCGTTTCTTTAATTTGTGCTGGTGACAGAAAAAGCTGACGCAGACTGGATATCGTAACGCCCTCACGATGTTGACCTTTGAACGCAATTTCATCAAAGTTATAGTAATGAACATGTGAATAGCCGGAGCGTCCGCCGATGGCTGAAACAAGATATTCGTACAATTTAGCAGGCGTACGACCTGCCGTTATTGCCAGATTCACACGTCGGTTTTGTGTCATATAACCCAGCATATGATGACTTGCGATCTGGCTCATTTCATTATAATTGTCCGTCACGATCAGTTTCATTTCATCATCCCGTAATCGTTTTACTGACAAACATCAATGTGGCATCGCGACCTGTCGTGAGCCACAATGATGGGTATTAACAGGCAGTCATCTCACCCTTTAAGTGAGGCTCCGTTTGTCGCTATAACCTCCTGATACCAGTAGAAGCTTTTCTTGCGGCTACGCGCCAGCGAGCCTTCGCCATTATCATCGCGGTCAACATAGATGAAGCCGTAACGTTTAGAGAGTTCGGCTTTGGATGCGCTGACCAAATCGATTGGACCCCAGCTGGTATACCCCATGACCTCAACGCCATCTTCAATGGCCTCCCGCACCTGAACCAGATGATCGTGGAGGTAGCTGATGCGGTAGTCATCCTGCACGACGCCGGTGGCATCCGGTATGTCTTTGGCCCCCAGTCCGTTCTCAACGATGAACAGCGGCTTTTGATAACGATCCCACAACAGATTCAGCAAGGTACGCAACCCGACCGGATCAATCTGCCAGCCCCATTCAGAGCTCTGCAGGTGGGGATTAGGCACCATGCTCAGAATGTTACCGCGCATCTGCTGATTCAGCGCCTCATCGGCGGTGACGCAGCCGGACATGTAATAGCTGAAAGAGATAAAATCGACGGTCGATTTGAGTATCTGGCGATCGGCATCGGTAATATCCAGTTGGATATCGTTTTCGCGGAAGAAGCGCAACATATAGCCCGGATAAGCTCCCCGGCACTGTACATCGCCAAAAAATTGCCATTTGCGGTTCTCCTGCAGCGCTTCAAGCACATCATCAGGCTTACAGCTCAGCGGATAGACCAGCCCACCCAGCAGCATATTACCGATACTGGCTTCAGGGTTACTTTCGTGACAGGCTTTAACCGCCAGAGCACTGGCCACCAGTTGATGATGAATCGCCTGATAAATTTCGCCCAGGCTGCTGGTTTCTGGCAGGCCTACGCCAGTCATCGGCGCATGTAAAGACATATTGATTTCATTGAAGGTCAGCCACAACCTGACTTTTTTCTGATAGCGGGTAAACACCGTACGCGCGTAATGCTCAAAAAAGCCAATCACCCGGCGGTTTCCCCAGCCGCCATACTGCTGAACCAGATTCCAGGGCATCTCATAATGTGACAGCGTCACAAGTGGCGTAATGTTATGTGCTGCCAGCTCATCGAATAATCGGTCATAAAAGGCCAGGCCTGCTTCATTAGGTTGTTGCTCGTCACCGTTCGGGAAAATACGCGTCCAGGCAATTGAAACCCGCAGACAGCTAAATCCCATCTCTGCAAACAGCCTGATATCGTCCGGATAGCGGTGGTAAAAATCGATCGCCACATCTTTAAGGCTCTTACTCCCCGCAACGCGATCGACTACCGGGCCAAAAATCCCTTGTGGCTGGACGTCAGAGGTGGAAAGGCCTTTCCCCTCTTCACGCCAGGCGCCTTCAACCTGATTAGCGGCGACCGCACCACCCCATAAGAATGTATCCGGGAAAGTTTTCATCCTGTGCTCCTTTTACTGATGAATGATGCTGAGTAATGGCGTTCCTGCGGTGACAGCTGTCCCTGCCACCGTCAAAACTTCATGATACGCATCGCTGTTAGTGATGATGATCGGTGTTGCAAGGTCATATCCGGCATCAAGAATGGCCTGACGATCAAACGTCAGCAGCAGATCGCCGGGCTTAACCGTGTCGCCCACGTTTACATGTGCCGTAAAAGGTTTGCCATCAAGCCTGACGGTATCGATACCCACATGGATTAGCAGCTCAATCCCACTGTCACTCAACAGGCCGATGGCGTGCCGGGTCTGAAACAGAGAGGCAACTTCACCCGCGAAAGGCGCAATGACTTTGTTGTCGGAAGGAATGATGGCTGCGCCCTGTCCCAGCAGGCCACTGGCAAAGGTCGGGTCGGGCACCTGATCAAGCGCGATTACGGTACCGGTCATCGGTGACAGAATGTCATCTTCGCCAGTTATCACCGGGGTTGCCGTAACTGGCACACTGGTAGCAGGCATACCCGCTACCAGCGTCAGGCTACAGCCCAGTATCAGCGCCAGTGTGGTCCCGGCAATACCACCCCATAACGTGGCGTCGACACCGCCAGGCGGGATCATCTGGGCGATAGTGAAGATGTTGGCAAAGCCAAAGGAATAAACGTGTGTGCTACTGAAACCGACAATGGCACCGCCGATAGCGCCCGCCACACAGCCAAAGATAAAGGGACGACGCAGGGGCAGATTAACCCCATAGACGGCCGGTTCGGTAATACCAAAAATCCCAGCGGTCACGGATGAACCCGCCAGCATCTTCTGCCGCGCATCCCGGCTGCGCAAAAAAACGGCCAGCGCCGCGCCAACCTGGCCCATGACAGCAGGCAACAGCATAGGCAGCATCGAGTCATGCCCCAGTACCGCAAGATTGTTAATCATCAGAGGTACCAGTCCCCAGTGCAAACCAAAAATTACACAGACCTGCCATAGCGCGCCCATGGCGGCGCCAGCCAGCCAGGGAGCCAGCGCATAAATCCACTGGTAGCCATTCGCCAGCATCTGACTTAAGGCCGTGGCCAGTGGACCGATCACCAGAAAGGTCAGCGGCACAGTGATGCTCAGACAGATCAGTGGCGCAAAGAAGTTTTTCATGGAGGCGGGCAGCCGACGGGTACTCTGTTTTTCCAGCCAGCAACTCACCCATGCGGCGAGGATGATGGGTATCACCGACGCGCTGTAATTAAACCAGGTCACAGGGATGCCGAGAAACGCTTCCGTCATGGCGCCGGATTGCTGGCTGGCATTGAAGGCGGCAATCATCGTCGGATGAGTGAGCGCCCCGCCAATCACCAGGGTAATAAAGGGATTCCCGCCAAACTTTTTTCCGGCGGTGTAGCCCAGCACTAGCGGAAAGAAGAAAAACAGCGCATCACTTGCCGCAAACCAGATTTTATATGTTCCACCTTCAACAGAAAGCCAGCCGCAGACCACGGCCAGAGCCAGCAAGCCTTTGAGAATACCCGAGGCGGCAAGTATCCCGATAAACGGCGTGAAAATGCCAGACACAACATCGATCAGGCGACTGAAAAGGTTACCTGACGCCTTATCTTCGGCTGATGCAGGGGCCTCATCCAAAAGTCCCGCTTCAGCACGGACAGCCTGCCAGACATCATGAACATGGTTGCCAATCACCACCTGAAACTGACCGCCGCTTTCGACGACCATAATCACCCCCGGATTTTTCTTCAGTCCTTCCGCATCGGCTTTATGGTTATCTTTCAGTTTAAAGCGAAGCCGGGTGGCACAATGAACCAGACTTACGATGTTATCTCTGCCACCGATATGGCCGAGGATATCCTGCGCCAGCGTGTGATATTCCATCTCGATTTCCTTAAACCGATGTCCATGGACATCCGTTGACTGAGCCAAAAATAAAAAAACCCGAGAACGTCCTCCTTTCAGAGGCCGCGCTCAGGTTTTGCCTGCGTTAAGCAGTAACAATCCTGTTTGATGGGGCTTAGTGCCCCTCTTTCCTCACCCGCTCAATATGAATAGCGAGAAACATAATCTCTTCTGCGGTCAGCTCACGCTGATAGCTTTGTTGCAAATGCTGCGCGATTTTCACCGCGCATTTCCAGGCTTTGGGGTAGTTATCTTTTACTGCCGTATGCAATGAAACATCGTCATCGTCGACTACGGTTCGCGTCAGCATACGCTGCGCGAAAAACTTCAGATGGGTGACAAAACGCTGGTAACTCAGCGACGATTCGTTATATTCCAGCCGCAACTGATACTTCACCAGTTGCAGAATCTCCTGCATTACCCGCGTAACATGCATCACTTCCGGCATTTCGTTATTGAGCTGTGCCGTCACCAGATGTAACGCGATAAACCCGGCTTCATCCTCAGGTAGTTCGACATTAAGACGACGGGAGATGATTGCCCTGGCCTCCTGCCCCAGTTCGAACTCTTTGGGATAGAGACGTTTGATGTCCCACAGCAACACATTTTTAATCGCCAGACCTTTTTTCTGTCTTTCAATGGCAAAGAAGCAGTGGTCGGTCAGCGTGATATACAGACTCTCCTGCAGTTTCCCGAGACGCTGTATCGCAAGATCAATAATGCAATTGGAGGTCGTCATCACTTCAGGCGGGATTTGATGTAACAACTCCTCCAGCCGACGGACCAGCAGATCACTTTGTGGTGCAAACACTTTCTCAATTTGCGCGTCATTGAGACTGTCGCCGACGCGCTTCTGGAAGGCCAGCCCACGTCCCATGACGACCTGCTCGCGCCCCTGCTCATCCTGAACCATCACCACGTTATTATTCAGAATTTTGGCGATTTTCATCGGAACCCCAGAAACAAAAAAACCTGACATCCGGCAGAGGCCAGAAATCAGGTTTTGCCTGCCTAAGCAGTAACAATCCAGTCCGGGCACTCTATCAGTTTTATTCGTGACCTCAATCTGTCAGGGTAAAAAGCGTGACAGCGATCGAAATCCGCTTATTAACTTAAAAAGTAACCACCGTTTTGAGTTCAGTCACCCAGGCATCCTGCGTATGGGCAATACCCGCCGGACGATGCCAGTACTGAAGCCCGGGTTGCAGTTCCAGCCAGGAAACGGGGCGGAATCGGTAATAGAATTCTCCATTCAGTGAATGGCCAGGCACCGGATGATAAGCCGCATCGTTGTAGTCAGAAATACCACTGATCGTGTTCATGTAGCGCTGGTTACGCGCGTATTGATTGCTCATATCTGTCCAGGTCAGGCCAAAACCTATCCAGTCTTCAGGACGAGCGTCAGACAGACCCCGATAGCGGAGCGAAGCCGCATAGACCGAGTGCATGTAGTTAGTGCGTTGATCGGCCAGGCTCATACTGAATGAAGTACTTAACCCGCGACTTGCGTCATCCTGATGTCGCGTCAGTTGCTGATTAAGCCCGGCGTAAAGAAACCCTGTCCGGTTATGCTTCTCATCACCACCGGGATCACTGACTCCCGCGCCACCGGACCGGCCGCGATAGAGTTCAGTTTGCGGAGCATTGGTAAAAACTACGCCCAGGTTGTAGGCTCCCGGCAGGCCATTAATGATTGGGCGGGCTTCGATCTCAACCGGCAGCAGGACACCTTTGCTGCGTCGGGTGGAACCACTCCAGGCGTGATGACGACTGGAAGCGTCCGGGTTCTGCTCCATCACGCCGCCTTTCAAAGTGACAAAGGGCGTTAACCGGTATTCGAGCGTGGTTCCCCATGTATGAACGTTCCAGTTATTCCAGGTTAGTGAGTTCGCGGATTTTCCGCCACACTGTGAAAGCATCTGGAAATCACAGGGTATAATCTGATCGAAGGTCTGAACCTTGTTCATCATTCCGATACGCCATGTTATACGCCGATCATCAAAACTTCGGGCAAAGGTCAGCCAGCCCAGTCGGGTAATAGATTGTCCGCCCCAGCTCTCCTGCGTGAGATCGTTAACATTCACGCGAGGATCCTGCACCCGTCGCGTGGTCAGATCATCGTTGTGATTGCGGTTAACAATGTTCGCTTCAATACGTGCATCGGGAATATTTGTCCAGCGCGACAAATCCTGATTAAAGGTCAAAGCAAACTGATCGATATAAGCGACGTGTGACGCATGATTGTATCCACCGCCGCCATTCCAGCCAATTTCATTCAGATAACCCAGGTTAAAGGTAAATCCATTATTGTTAAGCGATTTACGAAGACCATACATATCACCCAGAACGGGATCCGGTGGAGATTCAAACCCTAATACCGTTCCGCTCCATTCCTGCGCTGTCGACAAGGGTGAAAAGGTCAATAATGAGAGTGCGCACAGCATGCTTTTATATTTCATCTTAGCAACCTGTTTTTGATTTTAATGATGTACGGTTCGCAGGAGAGCCCTGAACCTGCTTTGCTCAACGTCATGTTTCCCTGGCCTGAATAGGTCGATTCGTTATCGCTATGGTTATTAATGATTTACGCTATGACGGAGTAAATTTATGGCAAAAAAAAACCTAAGCCCCCCACAGTGGTTAAGACTGTGGAACGCTTAGGTTTTGCCTGTTATCCAGTAACAACCCTACGCTGAAAACGGCTCTAACCTAACATTGCTTTTTAAAATTGAATAGCACTGCCGGATTATTTCACAAGAAAATGTGAGCCGATTAACAATTAATATCTCTTATTTCATGTGACTGGTGTTAATTAATATTTAAAATGAGGTAAGAAATCACCAGGAGAATATCATATTAGTTTTCTTGCTAATTCATTCAATTAAGACTGATGATGTTTATGCGTAGAGTTAAAATACGCAAACGGCGTCAAAGCTTAAAAATGAATGATCAAAAATCCAGATTATTGAATCCTGATTGATGCTATAGCGCTGAGTTCAAAAATGTAGCTGGTTGATTTGCGTGATTTACAGGGAGATTGCAGGCGGGCATTCAGCACAAGGAAATGACAGGAGGATGTGTTTTGTATGTCCTGACAAAAGGTCGGATAAATCCGTTAATCAGAAACAACAACGCCGGGAGGGTCGCTTCCGGCGTTGTGGCAATTACGCAGCTTTAACGGGGCGTACTTTCTTCGCAGCAGGCTCTTCCACCTGCTCATCCGCACCATTATCTGCCACGGCTTCAGGCTTCGTCGCGCCTGCGGACACGTCCGGCAGTTTGCTGGTACGCAGAATATGCTGCACTGTGTCTTTCTGCTCTGCAATCAGCAGGCCCAGCGTTTCTGCCTGAGATTCATCCAGTGCAGGTTGATGCTGTAACAGCCAGTCAGTAAAGGCTTCGGCCATATCGAGCATTTTGTCGTAGGCATCGGCCTCTTTCTTATTGGCAAACGTCATCTTCTCTTCACCCTTTCTGACTACAACAAATTTTGTTTCAACAGCCATCTTTTCGCCCTCAGGTACTGTGTATACATACAGTATATCATGCCGGTTATGCTTTGCCAGCAGAGAATCAAGTTTACTTGCTACGCGCAGGCTAACCTTAACCGGGCGCAGGTTTTTTTCTTTTTCCTGCCGCTTCTCTGCCAGAAGCCAGGCTGACTACACCAGCAGCTCTTCAAGGAACATCGCCAGCGCCTTACGCGGATCGTCTTCTTCGGAAACGATCACCTCGATCCCCCACTGCCCCAGCACCTCTTTGGCTACCGGGTTATTACGGTTAGTGAACAGATACGATTTGGGCCGGGCTGTCGCCAGCCCGGTGCGGCCCCACATCTTGGTCAGACGGTAAAACAGCAGGCGGATGTTGAAATCGCTGATGCTATAGCCGACAAACAGCACAGAGTTGCCCATTACGTCATGGGTCAGTTTGATGTCGAGCGGTGAGTCGAAATAGAGGCGTTCAAAATAGCTGCTCTCATCAAGCACGATAGAGGTGTCATCATCGAAGTCACCGTGCAGTTTGATAATGTGACGTTTATCTTCGGTCAGTGAGACCAGGTCAGCGGCGTTCGCCACTTTATAATAGGGAACACCGTGCGCATCGTGCGCTGCTTCCAGCCAGCGATCGTAGTTGGTAGTGTAGATACGCGAGAAATTACCCTGAGTAATCATGGTGTGAATTTCTGAAGACCGGACATCGATATCCGGGCGGTGCCACTCGCGATCCATCCAGCTGCGCAGCGGGCCAAGTGAACCTTTCTTCTGTTTGTAATATTCCGCCAGCGACAGATGCGTGCCGTAGGTATTAAAAATCTTAGGATCGTAGCCCAGCTCATTTGCGAGGTGAGCAATCAGTTCATGCCACTCGGGTAAGCCAAAATTGCGCGAAATACCGGCACCGGCAAAAAGAATCAGTTTGCCGGAATCATAGGCGCGTTTGAGTTCAGGTTTCATGCCACTCCCCGCGAGGTTTTTAAAAAGGTGGCGAAGCGATCCAGCGCGATGCGCCGCATTGAGATCTCGTTCTTGAGTTCGCCCATTTCTGCAAAGGTCTGCTCATAGCCTTCGGGAATAAACACGCAATCCCATTGAAAGCCGCGCGTTCCTGCAGGTTTAGGGGCGATGGTGCCGCGCAGTTCACCCGAGAACTGATACATTTTGCGGCCGTCGCAGTAGCCGAGCACCGTTTTGGCCGTCACGGCCTGGCTGTCCAGCCCCTGCACCAGCGCGGTAAAGCGCTCTGCGTCCAGGCGGTTCCAGAAGATGCGGGTCAGACCGGCCGGCAGACCATTCAGGCCGTCCAGATAGAGGCCGGTATGCTCCACAAACAGTGGCCGCCCAATCAGCGAAAAAGCTTTGGTCAGTTTATCGCGCACCAGGTCCAGCTCGTTTTCAGTCTGAATTTCTTCGATGCGACGGGCGATGGGCAGAACTTCGACCCCGATGGGTTCGAGTATTTTGCGCACCTCAGCCAGTTTTGGCTCATTGGCAGAAAGGAATCTGATTTTCATGGGGCTTCCAGGTCAATTACTCCGCCACGCAGTGAGGATTTTTACGAAAACAGGCGGGCAGGATAAATCACTAACGCTGGAGAGTGTAGTTCAATTCTGTGGGCATTAAATTGCAGAACCGGCTTCAGCAGGAGAGCCGGTTCTGTAGCCTCAGTAAACAATGCCCGGTGGATTCACCGTGGAGTGTGTAACCGCTTCATCCTGTTCACCCCAGCGGGCCAGCACCTGCTGATACTGCCCACCTGTAATGGTGCCATCCAGAGCGGCTTGTAAAGCCGGTGCCAGCCCATTGCCCTTTTTGGTGGTCACGGCAACCCAGGCGCGAAATGGACCGCTGCCAACCAGCTTTGTCTGTCCGCGTGAGGCCACTTTCCAGGCGGCCATCGAGTGCGGACCAAAGATCGCATCGGCTCGTCCCGACAGCAGCGTCAGCGTCGCTGAGGCATCATCGGTAAGATAGACTGGCGTCACCGCAGGCAGACCATTGGCCCGATTCTGCTGATCCCAGCTCAGTAAGATGCGCTCCTGATTGGTGCCCGACGAAACGATAATCCGCTTACCGGCAATATCAGGCGGGCTGTTTATCTGGCTGATTTTACTGTCGCTTTTTACCGCAAAGGCGTGGTTATCAGCGCGATAGGTTGCGAAATCGAACTTCTTCTTACGCTCTTCGGTAACGGCAATATTAAACATCGCGACATCATAACGTCCGGCGCTGATGCCCAGCGGCCAGTCTTCCCACGAGGCCGGAACCAGCTTCAGCTTTAATCCCAGACTGTCAGCCAGCAGCCTGGCAATGTCCGGATCGCTGCCGATCCGCGTGACGTTGTCAGACGCCAGCAGCGACAGCGGCGGAGAATTAGTCGCGGCGGTCGCCACCGTCAGCGTACCGGGTTGTATAAAGTGAAAGCCAGCCGGGATTTTCGCGATCGCCTGCGGATTCGCCGGGGCATGGATTGGCGTCTCATTTTTCAGCACATCGAGCTTCTCCGCAGCCGAACAGCTCAGCACCGGGAGCAGCGTCAGCGCTGTTAAGGTCAGCGCCCTCATAACACGCGCGCCAGGAAACGGCGGGTGCGCTCATGGCGCGGATTGTTCAGTACCTGCGTCGTGCTGCCCTGCTCAACAATCCGGCCATCCACCATAAAGACCACGTTGTCCGCCACTTCACGGGCAAAGCCGATCTCATGGGTCACAATCACCAGCGTGGAGCCGGAACGCGCGAGCTTTTTGATCACGTCGAGCACTTCACCGACCAGCTCCGGATCCAGCGCCGAGGTCGGCTCATCGAACAGCATCACGCGGGGATTGAGCATCAGTGCGCGCGCAATGGCGATACGCTGCTGCTGCCCGCCCGACAGATGACGCGGCCAGGCATCGGCTTTATGGCGCAGGCCGACAATGTCCAGCAGTTCACCCGCCCGCGCTATCGCTTCAGATTTCGTCAGCTGACGATGGGCAATCGGCGCTTCAATCAGATTATCCAGCACACTGAGGTGCGGAAACAGATTGAAGTTCTGGAACACGTAGCCGACGTTGATACGCTGCCGCAGAATCGCCTTCTCTTTGAGTTCATACAGCTTGTCGCCGCGCTGCTGATAGCCGATATAGTCGCCATCGATCTGAATGAATCCCTCGTCGACCCGCTCCAGATGATTGATGGTGCGCAGCAGCGTGGATTTGCCGGAGCCGGATGGCCCCAGAATCACCGTGACCGAACCGGGTTCCAGCGACAGCGAAACATCATCCAGTGCTTTGTGTTTACCAAAACGCTTGGTCACGCCGGTAATAGTGATGGCACCTGTTGTGTGAGAAGTACGGTAATCAATGGCTTCGGACATGGCTGATCTCCTCGGTCGGATGAAGTGGCGTGACGCGATTGCGCCATTGTTGCCAGCGCGAAGGCTGCGGCTCACGGTTCACGCTGCGGGCCAGCCAGCGCTCAACGTAATACTGAATCACGGACAGGACGGTGGTGATAATCAGATACCAGGCGGCACCGACCATCAGCAGCGGGATCACTTCCTGATTACGGTTGTAAATCATCTGAATGGTATAAAACAGCTCCGGCATCGCCAGCACGTAAACCATCGAAGTCCCTTTTGCCAGACTGATGATCTCGTTGAATGCGGTCGGAATAATGGCGCGCAGCGCCTGCGGCAGAATGATGCGGAAGGTCCGGCGTGAGGCGGAAAGCCCCAGCGCGGAGGCGGCTTCAACCTGCCCGTGATCGACGCCGAGGATCCCGCCGCGGATAATTTCTGCACTGTAAGCCGCCTGCACCAGCGTCAGACCAGTTACCGCCGCCGGGAACTGGCCCAGCACATTAATCGTCTGAAATGCGCCCCACGACAGGCCGGTAAACGGAATGCCGATCGACAGCGTGTCGTAGAGGTAGGAGAAGTTATAGAGAATGATCAGCACCACGATCAGCGGCAGCGAACGGAACAGCCAGATGTAGCCCCACGCCAGCGTGCTCAGCAGCCACGATGAGGAGAGACGTGCCAGCGCCAGCAGACCGCCGAAAAAGAGGCTGAATATCGTGCCCAGCAGGGTCAGCAGTAGCGTCTGACCCAGACCGTGCAGGATCACCGGATCGAAAAACCAGCGGGCAAACACGCCCCATTCCCAGCGCGGGTTAAAGGCCACTGACTGCACCACACCCGCCAGGATAAACAGCGCCAGAATAGCGCCGGCGGTGCGCGCCGGATAACGTGCCGGGACCACCTGTAGATGTTGATGTTTGCTCATCGTCACTCCTTAACTCGCCTCAGCGACGTTATAAACGCCGATTACTTTAATAAAACGCAGTCGCCCGTCATGTGGCGGCTGGCCGTAACGCTCCAGATCGCCGCTCAGATCGAACTGTGGCTGATAGCCGTGACCGGTATAAAGCCGCACCGCCTCTGGCTGGCGAAAGCCGGTGGTGAGAAACAGCCGCTGATAGCCCGCCTGCAGGGCGCGCCGTTCCAGTTCCTGCAACACCACCAGCGCCAGCCCCTGACGGCGCAGATCGCTGCGGGTCCAGATGCGCTTCAGCTCAGCGGTCTGTGGGTCATAAGGTTTATAAGCGCCCATCGCAATGATTTCGCCGTCGCGTTCCAGCACAATAAACAGCCCCTGCGGCGGCAGATACCATTCCGTCAGCTCCTGCTCCTGCTCGTTACGGCGGGAAAAGAAGTCGCCATAACGTGCCGAATATTCACCAAACAGACCACCCAGAATCGGTTGCAGCTCGGGGGCCTCGGGCGAAACTTCGCGGAAAGTCGATTCACTCATGCTCAGCTCCTTAGTCGCCCAGCCCGGCGGGGTTAATTTCAGAACGATCGATATGCTCCACGCCTTCACCCCAGCGGTTCAGCACCTTCTGATAATCACCATTGCTGATGACGCCATTCAGCGCAGTGCTGATCGGTTCTGCAAGGCCGCTGCCTTTTTTCACCGTAACGGCAATGTGCGCCGCTTTTGGCCAGCCACCATCCACACTGCCGATCAGCCGGGTTTTACCGGTCAGTGCCGCTTTCCAGGCACCAATGACGTTAGGACCAAACCAGGCATCGGCCCGCCCCGCCTGCAGTGCCAGCGTCTGGGCGGCGTCATCTTTGGCGTAGATCGGGGTAAAGCCCTTCAGACCCTTTGCCTGATTCTCTTTATCCCACGCCAGCAGAATCGCCTCCTGATTGGTGCCGGATCCCACAATGATCCGCAATCCGGCAATGTCTTCCGCTTTGGTCAGTGACTTAATCGGGCTGCTGGTTTTGACATAGAAGCCAAGTGAGTCTTTGCGATAGGTGGCGAAGTCGAACTTCTCTTTGCGCTCTTTAGTCACGGTAATGTTGGAGATCGCCGCATCATACTTGCCCGAGGCCACACCCAGCGGCCAGCCTTCCCACGACGTCGGCACGACATTGAGTTTTAATCCCAGGCTATCCGCAACCAGTCGGGCAATATCCACCTCGCTGCCGAGCAGGGTTTTGTTGTCATCGGAAAATACCGTCAGCGGCGGAGAGTTCTGCGCCGCCACGGCCACGGTAAAGGAGCCCGGCACTACAAAGTGATGTCCCGCGGGCAGTTGCGCGATGGCGTCAGGATTCTTCACCGTATTAATCGGCGCTTTATTGGCTTCCAGGCTGACGCGCTGGCCGTTATAGGACACGCTGGTGCCTTCAGCCAGCGCATGGCTGCTGGCGGTCAGAATAAGCAGGGCAAGAAGACGCGATGTTTTTTTCATGACGCAGGCTCTTATTGTGAGGTGAACTGATTAACGGGTTGCTTCAGGGCGAAGCTGTCGCGCAGCGTACTGCCCGGGTAGTCGCGGCGCGTCAGGCCGCGAGCCTGCAGAATCGGCACCACGCGGTCAACAAACCGTTCAAAGGTGTCGGGTGTGCCGCCATTGATAATGAAGCCGTCTGTGGCGTGGGTTTCGAACCAGAGCTGCAGGCCATCCGCGACCTCTTCCGGCGTACCGTGAAACAGCGGACGTGGCGTTGCGGCTTCCAGTGCCGCCTGGCGCAGCGTATGGCCATGCTGCTGTGCTTTGCGTTTGATCTCGTCGGTGGTGCTGCGGAAGCTGTTCTGACCAATGTCGCCGATGTCCGGGAACGGCTGATCCAGCGGATATTGAGAAAAGTCGTGGTGGTCAAAGAAACGACCAAGGTAGTTAAGGGCATCGGGAATCGATACCAGCGCCGCCGTGGTCTGATACTGGCGCTCTACGTCTTCCGCATCATCGCCCACGATCACGCTGACACCCTGGAAGATGTGAAGATCCTCTGGCTGACGACCGTTCGCTACCAGCTGCTGTTTCACATCCTGATAAAACGCCTGCGCTTCTTCGCGGGTGGGCTGATGGGTAAAGATGGCGTCAGCATGACGCGCCGCCAGCTTTTTACCGTCGTCGGACGCACCCGCCTGGAAGATAATCGGACGGCCCTGCGGCGTGCGGGCGATGTTTAGCGGTCCCTGCACCTGGAAGAAGTCGCCATGATGATCGAGCGTGTGCAACTTCGCCGGATCGAAGAACTGCCCGCTCTCCTTGTTGCGCACAAAGGCATCCTGCTCCCACGAATCCCACAAGCCTTTCACTACCTGCAGATACTCGTCGGCAATGCGGTAACGCAACGCGTGTTCCGGGTGTTTCTCGCGGGAAAAGTTTTTGGCGGAACCCTCCAGCGGCGAGGTAACAACGTTCCAGCCCGCACGCCCGCCGCTGAGGTGATCGAGGCTGGCAAACTGACGCGCTACCGTGAACGGCTCGCTATAAGAAGTGGAAACGGTACCGACCAGCCCCAGATATTCTGTAACGCCCGCCAGTGCAGAGAGCAGCGTCAGCGGTTCAAAACGATTGAGAAAGTGCGGGATCGATTTCTCATTGATAAACAACCCGTCGGCAACAAACAGAAAATCGAGCTTGCCCTGCTCCGCCTTGCGGGCGATTTTTTTGGCGTACTCCAGATTAATACTGGCATCGGCCTGCGCCGCGGGATGGCGCCAGGCAGACATGTTTCCCGATGCGCCATGCAGAATAGTGCCCAGCCGAAGTTGTCTTGTGGTCATGATGCTCTCTCTTTTTTAGTCGTAGCGATGCCCGACGAGGGTTGTCAGAACCCCCGTGTTTTGGCGGGCTGCAGATGAATTCAGTTCAGAATGGCGTCCCGACATCGCGCATTGAGGTGTTGCAGCGCCTGGCGTGCCAGTCGGGCGAAGTAGTCGGCGGCGGGGGCAATCAGCGCCTCATCCGGGGTAAAACTGGCATGGTGCAGACCAAAATCACTGGCGCTGCCGATACTGACAAACGCGCCTGGCACCTGTTGCAGATAGAACGCAAAATCCTCACCCAGCAGATGCAGTTCGGCGGACTGCACCCGATAGCCAGCCTGCTGCGCGACGTCACTGCTGAAGGTTGCCCAGTGCGCATCGTTGATTAGCACTGGCGGGCCGGGATGCCAGCTCAGGGTCGCCTGCGCGCCATTGGCTTCAGCAAAGTGTTCAACCAGCGTACGCACCCGCTGTTCCAGTTCGGCACGCAGTTGTAAATCGTGCGTGCGGGCGGTGCCGCCAAACTCAACGCCGCCCGGCAATACGTTCCAGCTTTTGCCGCCGTCGATGCGGGTAATGCTCAGCACCAGACTGTCCAGCGCACTAAAGCTGCGGCTGGTGAGTCCCTGTAAGGCCTGGATGATCTGGCTGGCGGTGACAATACTGTCCACGCCCTGCTCCGGATACGCGGCATGCGCGCCTTTGCCGGTGACGCGAATAATAAATTTGTCCGTATTGGCGTAAAACGCCCCGCTGCGGGTAGCAAACGTACCAACAGGCAGTGAAGGCTCGTTGTGCATGCCGAAAATAGCCTGCACCTCATCCAGCACGCCCGCCTCGATAAACTGGCGTGCTCCGCGAGCAATCTCTTCAGCGGGCTGAAAGAGGATGCGCACCCGACCAGGCAACTGATCGGCCTGGTCGTTAAGCTGTAACGCTGCGCCCAGCATCACAGCGCTATGGAGGTCGTGACCGCAGGCGTGCATCACACCGGGATGACGGGAGTGAAAACGCACACCGCTCGCTTCATGGATTGGCAACGCATCGATGTCGGCGCGCAGGGCGATGACGGTCTCTCCGCTGCCAATTTCCGCCACAAGACCCGTCTCAAGGGGATAGTCGAGCAGCCTGATGCCCGACGCCTGCAACCAGCCCCGCAGCCGGGCGGTGGTGGCGAACTCCTGACCCGACAGCTCTGGCCAGGTGTGCAGTTCACGCCGCCATTCAATCAGTTGTGATGCATTGCTCATGATGACTCTCCACTCAGACTCAGGCTGCAACCAGATGATGCGTAGCCAGTAACTCCAGTGACTGCAGGCGGGCAGCCGGCTCGGTAATCGGCGTGTCGATAACGAACTCATCAATGTCGAAATTATGGTGCAGCGCATCAAGCTGGGCATGAACCTGTGCTGCGGTGCCTTTCAGCAGTGACGGTGTGCGCGGCTCAATCTGATAATCGCGATATCCACCCTGCCGCACATAGCGCTCAGCCTGTTCCAGACTCGCGACGTTAACGCCAGGTCCGCCTTTCACCGACACATGATAATGACGCAGCGTGGAAACCAGCAGGTCAGCCTGGGCGGGCGAGTCGGCCACCACTACCTGAACAGCCACCAGAGCGCGCTGGCCGTTACTGAGGTGAGAGAAAGTACTCAGTGCATGCTCCAGCAACTGGCGGTCGCCATTGAGATGAGCTGCAAAGACAAACTGCCAGCCCAGACTTGCCGCCAGCCGGGCGCTCTCTTCACTGGCGCCCAGCAAAAATCGGTTAGCAGGACGTGATGGCAGCGGCGTCGCGGCTAAACCTTCGACATCAGGCTGCGCCTGTGTGGGTTTAAGCCAGCTATCCAGCAGTTGAAGCTGTTCGGCAAAGCTCCCTTTTTTAGCCGCATCGACACCCTGTTGCAGTGCATGTGTGGAAAGTGGCAGTCCGCCCGGCGCTTTGCCCACACCAATATCAATGCGGCCCGGTGCCAGTGAGGCGAGCAGGTTAAAGTTTTCCGCCACTTTATACGGGCTGTAGTGCTGCAACATCACCCCGCCCGATCCGACGCGAATATGTCGGGTCTGGGCAATGATCCAGGCAATCAATACCTCAGGTGAAGGACTGGCCAGCTGCGCGGTGTTGTGATGTTCCGCCAGCCAGAAGCGGTGATAACCCCACTCCTCTGCTAGCTGTGCCAACTGCAGCGTACGCTGCAGTGCTGCTACAGGCGACTCGCCCTGCAGCACGGGCGCCTTATCTAACAGACTTAATCGATATGCCATTCACCTGGTCCTTGTTCATTCCGGTTGCGGACCAGTGTGCTGCGCAGTCGATAATTGGTAAAACATCATATTGTTTTATGCTTTATTGAATTCGTCATAATGGGGAACAGTGAGAAGTGAAAGAGGGAAAACGGGCTCTGAAACAGGGAATCAGGCAGAAATTTTGCGTATAACGTTTTTCGATGCCTGATATTCAGGTGAGTAAAATCGGCGAACTGGCAAAGGTCTGCAGAAAATCGTCTTACGTATGGAGAGATGACAGTTGTTATTAGCCGCGACTGCAGGAATTTCATTCATCAGGGATGGAGCATTATTGAGTCGACTCTTAACGGGGCAGAAAAATGAGACAGGAAAATAAGTCTTGTAAGCATTCGTACAAGTCAGAGGCTACACAGCATGTAGCCTCCGGAATATTGTTAACTGGCCGTAACCTGGCTGATCATTACGCCCTTGATTGTGCTGTTTTCACGATAATATTGAAGGCAATTCAACTGAGTAAATTCTCCGTATCGACGTGAATCATTGCAATATTGGTTAATTTTCCCTTCTGGCTTACTGGAGAACATCGAGAACAGAGTGTCTGAAGATGCATTGAGTAAAGGGATGCCTGTAACAGAGACATTCAAATACCCTTGATATTCAGAACACTCTTTTTTCGTTCCCTCGCTCGCAATGGCTATCGTCGTTAAGTCTCCCTGCCCCATCTCGTTATCTGAAATAAACCAGAAGTTTACATTTCTGGATGTCAGGCAGAACCACGATGCCTGATTATCGTGGTTAACTACAGCTCCGGTTTGTTTTGCAATGTCTTCAAGGTGGCTAAACTCCATGGCAAAAAGCCTGTCACCAATGATTACTTCGGGAACTAATTCTTTGCGTGTGTCGTGATAAGTGACTGATGATTTGTCATCATAATAACTGGCGCCGAAGCCAGTCATCAGAGCAGCCATCACAGCAGGAGAAAATATTGTAATGATAAGAAGTGATTTCATTTAACATTTAACTCCCTGTCACCACTTGCCCATATGCTTTTTCGTACACTGAGTGAAGCGATTATACAACCTTCAGATGAATCCAGTGGATGCTTCTTGCTTGCTCCATGAATACGAAACGCAGAGCGGCCACACATGGCATTGCTCAGAGCGGGTGTGAGATCGAGAGTATATTTTCCGGTGTGAACTGAATTATGCGGAGAACCAATGGTATAATTACCCTTGGGTAGTGGGCCTTTGCTGCTTACACATTCCTGAGAAAAATCATTCTTATAACCTGTCGCCCCGGCGTAATCTGCGGTGTATGTTTCACCATTGCGGCTGAAGGTGTGTGATGTGACATCATATTTCCATGCCATTATCCATTCCTCTCATTCCATGAATCAGAATAAATGACATTACCGTCCAGATAATGCCATGTAATTTTTTTATAGGAAAAATCAATAAACTCAACATGATTGTGCCTGGCCCACTGGTGTTTTTTAACATCCATCATCAGGGAATCTACTTCTGTAACCTTAATGTTCTCAAGGCTGGTTCGAAAATACTCCTCCTCCTGTCCGTTATTATTTATTCTATAGAATTTAAATACTGCTGACTTTAGTGTCTGCCCCGTAGACAGGGCTTTGTAAAGCCAGGGAGAAGAACTATCAATTTCTTTCATAAATGAGAATGAACTATGTAAGCATTTTGCGGTGATTTTTCCGGTTAAAGCCTCTGTAGGTTGTTGAATAGATTGCATTAGTTCGCTAACTTCTATACTTCCCTCTCTGCCTTTTACATCAACGCTTCCTTTTATGGTCTTACCACTATCATCCATAAGCCATAGCTAAACTGGAATAGCCATTACTAACTCCCTTTTATTATCAGACAGTGTAATAATCATCTGTTATATCTTTTTAGCAAGAGAGTATTGGGAGATTTTTTGATATCAATCAAGTGATGGCATTTCTTTGGGTTTTAGCGAAAAAACAAGTTAAGTCATCGAGTCATTACTCATGTAAATTAAAATCATAATGATATTGAACAATTTTATTTTTAGATGAAAGATCATTTTGTCTGATGATACCGAAAGCGGCTGATTAAAGCATGCTGCCTGGCATACTTGCTTACACGCCAAAGCGCAAACTCTATCCCGGAGTCAGCTGATTCAGGATCGCTTGCCTGTCGATGTCTGCGCAAAGTAATAGCGTTGATATACGTAAAAACAGGCGTCTAAAGCGTATTTCTAAGGCCGTTGCGAGTTTTGTTTCAACGGGAAAAAGCGGGTGTTGATAAGCGCCACATTCACTTCACAGGGAACGCCGTCGTCGAGATAAACGGTTTCATTGAGCTGAATGACAGCATCCCCTTCCGCTAAATTAAGCAGAGTCAGCGTCTGTGAATCAGCGAGATTCACGGCCGTCAGATGCTGATCCCTGAGCTGCACTTTCTTACCGGTAACCTCTTCAATATAGCCATATTTTGAGACCTCCAGCTTGCTGAATTCCAGGCTATTAAACATATTCACCGGCAGGTGAATATGTTCCAGAGCCACGGGGATATCATCGAAACACATCAGGCGTAAAATTTTATAAATCTGATCGCTGTTTTTAATACGGAGCGCCTGCGCCATATCGGCTGAAGGGACTTTAATTATGCTGACCGAAATGATTTTCCTGACGCCTTTATGCCCCTTTCGTTGCGCCTGAAAATCAAACGGTGAAAGCACATGATATCTGTGCGCCTGACTGCTCACTTCAGTAGAGCCCACAAAGATACCTGAACCTTTGACGCGATAAATTCTCTGCTGCTCAACCAGAATACGTGTCGCTTCACGAACCGTCGCACGGGTAATGCCGATATTTTTTGCGATGGATATTTCGGTATCCAGCTTTTCTCCGGGGAGAAGGCCATCATCCTTAATTTTATTGAGGATGTAATCAACAACCTCTTTTTGCTTTTCTGTGATGCCATCAGCCATCGAATGTCTTCCTGTATGCGTGAAGGTGGAACGCCATCAATCCGTATCAGTACAGTTCTGCCTGACATTGCCGGATAAGTACTACTTCGGCGACCTGAATATGTGACCAACTTATCAAGTTGGCACTGATGTTAAGGCTGTTCAGCGATATTTTGACTTTACAGGTTGTGTCCATACACATCGAGGGACATCATCAGGATGACTAGACATCTTCAACATGTACAGATGTGATGACGAAGATGACATACAACCTTACGTCCACGGTCAGCAACTAACTTTCTCGTAACACTATGAGAAGAGGCTTTTTTAATCATCTTAAGCCCTTCATTATCCTGAGCTTCGGTTGTCAGCAGGCTCAGTTAAAAAGTGGTGAAGCAGGAGTTTTGAAAAACTGACTGTACATACTCAGGCATTTTGAGGGAGATCAAAGCGATGTCACACCTGGCGAAGTGGTTAAACAATGAGAAAGTCCAGTACGTTGAACGCGTTGCGGACTGGCAGGAAGCGATAGCGATAGCCGGGCGACCTCTGCTCAGTGAAGGCGCAATATCGCAGGATTATATTGATGCCATTATTCGACAGAAAGAGGAGATCGGTCCCTTTTTTGTTATCGCGCCGCAGATTGCCATGCCTCACGCGCGCCCGGAACAGGGCGCGCACAAACTGGGTTTGTCGATTGTGCTGCTGGGCACACCTGTAAATTTTGACTCTGAAGAGAACGATCCGGTAAAGGCGATTTTTATGTTTGCGGCACCGGACAGTAATAGCCATATCGAAATGATTTCCCAGCTGGCGGAAGTGCTGTCCGATGAAGAGATCATGGCTCGGATCTTTAATGCGAGCAGCCAGGACGCGCTCATGACGATTTTATCAGACGTCTGATCCGCCCGTTAAAAGCGACTTTTAATCAACAGTTAATGAGGTTTGATATGAAGATTATGGCAGTGTGTGGTTCAGGCCTGGGCAGCAGCTTTATGATGGAAATG
Source organism: Pantoea sp. XY16 (assembly GCF_025153065.1). NCBI lineage: Bacteria > Pseudomonadati > Pseudomonadota > Gammaproteobacteria > Enterobacterales > Erwiniaceae > Pantoea > Pantoea sp. XY16. The sequence goes on from NZ_JANZNP010000005.1 coordinate 132,319, forward strand.
AACATCAAAAAAGTGCTTAAAACAATCGGCGTTGAAGCGGAAGTTGAACATTCAGATCTTGGTTCTGTTACGCCTGATGTGGCGGATGTTTTTGTGATGGCAAAAGATATTGCCTACAGCGCAAACCTGCCGGAACAGAAGGTCATCATCATCAACAATATTATCGACCTGAAAGAAGTGGAGCAAAAAATACGCGAGTATTTTGAGAAAAACTGACGCTAATAATCAGATAAACGCCTTACCTCGAGGTTAATATGTTTACTCAAAATCTTTTGCAGTTCGTCGTCGATGTACTGAAAGTGCCCTCAATCCTGGTCGGACTGGTGGCATTTTTCGGACTGATTGCGCAGAAAAAGCCGTTTCCAGATGTGATTAAGGGCACGGTAAAAACTATTCTGGGCTTTCTGGTGCTGGCAGGTGGCGCGACCGTTCTGGTCGGTTCCCTGACGCCACTGGGCGACATTTTCAAACATGCGTTTGATGTTCAGGGCATCATTCCAAATAACGAAGCAATGGTCTCTATCGCGCTGGCTAAATATGGCGCGCCAACCACCATGGTCATGGCCTTCGGCATGGTTGCCAACATTGTGGTTGCCCGATTCACCCGACTCAAATATATCTACCTGTCAGGACATGTGACGTTTTACATGGCCTGTATGATCGCGATTATTTTATCGGTTGCTGGTTTTGAAGGTATTCAGCTTATTTATACCGGGTCACTGCTGTTAGGTATTCTGATGGCCACCTTCCCGGCTATCGCTCAGCCCTATATTCGCAAGATCATCGGAGGTGACCATGTCGCGCTGGCGCATACCGGGACAATAGGTTATGTCTTATCAGGTTGGATCGGCTCTTTAGTTGGTAAAGGTTCGAAATCCACCGAAGAGATGAATATGCCAAAAAACCTGAGTTTTTTGCGCGACAGTACAATCTCTATCTCCCTGACGATGATGATTATTTACTTAATCCTGTCGGTGTCTGCCGGTAAAGAGTACGTAGAGTCTAACTTCAGCAATGGTCAGAACTACCTCGTTTACTCCTTCATTCAGGCCATTACCTTTGCCGCAGGCGTCTTTATTATTCTGCAGGGCGTGCGTTTAATTCTGGCTGAAATCGTTCCGGCCTTTACCGGCTTTTCAGAAAAACTGGTGCCGGAAGCCAGACCCGCGCTCGATTGCCCGATTGTCTTCCCCTATGCGCCGAATGCGGTGCTGGTTGGCTTTATCTCCAGCTTTGTCGGTGGTCTGGTCGGACTGTTTGTCCTGGGTCAGCTGCATTGGGTCTTGATTCTGCCGGGTGTTGTTCCTCACTTCTTCTGTGGTGCGACAGCTGGCGTGTTTGGTAATGCGACCGGCGGCAAACGCGGAGCAATCTGTGGCGCCTTCGCTCATGGCCTGTTAATCACCTTCCTGCCTGTCGCCCTGTTGCCGGTGCTCGGACAGATTGGACTGACCAACACCACTTTCTCGGATACGGACTTTGGCGTAACAGGCATCCTGCTCGGTAATATGGCGCACTTTATGGATAAGGGAACCATTACCCTGATTATCACCGGCATTTTTGGCCTGCTTGTGGTTTATAACTTCATGGCCAAAAAGAAAAGTCCTGCTGAAACAAATGAAGTGTAATCAGCCGCTGTAATGCTAACCGGAAAAGGCCCTCCCCCTTTTCCGGTTTTTCACACCCGACCAGACTGACCGAACCCCCGGTATTCCCACACTTACTGGCTGCAGCGCGCCAATCCTGATATCGATTAATGTCATTTCTCCCCTTTGTTTTGCCCGTACGCTGACGCACAACGCCACTGCTCCCCTCATTTCTGGTTCAACCCGGTCCTGATTTTCCATAAAAAAAGGACTATTCCGAACGTAAAAAGTGATCTGAATCACATTTTCAATATTAGACATATTAATAGATAAAATTTAACAACAAAACATTTGAATGATAATGATTAACATTTACACTCTCATCCGCATATAACAAAGCGTTAAACGCTGCCAAATCCACAAATAATATGCGGTATTTTCTCTTTTTAAGGTGAAAACCCTAACCCACGTAATGGTCAGGGTTTTTATCTGGTTAGTTAGTTTTATGTTTACTGGAGTTGTTGAGCGGATTTCTAACGCTGCTGACGTGGTGTCGGCAGGGTCACTGATATTCACGCACAGGAACTGAAAATGCTTTTACGCTCATCCACTCAGACGGCACTGGACCTCGCGCCAGCCTCCAATGCCAGCGGAGCCGAAACGGCTATTTTTAACGATCAGCAACTGGCGGCCTGGTCGCAGCAGACTCAGGAGGTGCTGTCGCTGATGACGCGCACCGTTACTGGCGTAGAGAAGCCTTTCAGCGGGATTCTGCCCCACGAACTGGCGGCGGCGTTCAGCGATGTCGATCTCGATCGTCCGCTGGGCAATAACGATGACGCGCTGGCAGAGCTGAGTCAGCTCTATCTGCGTGACGCTGTCTGGTTCCACCACCCTAAATACCTGGCGCATCTGAATTGCCCGGTCGTGCTGCCCTCTCTGATGGCCGAGCAGATTATGGCGGCAGTGAACAGTTCGGTCGATACCTGGGATCAGAGTGCCGGCGGCACGCTGATTGAGCAGAAGGTGATCGACTGGACGCTGAGCCGTATTGGTCTGCCTGCCGGATCGGATGGGATCTTTACCAGCGGCGGCACCCAGTCCAATCTGATGGCAATGCTGCTGGCGCGTGACAGCTGGTGCGCGGAACATCATCCGGGGCATCTGATCAAACATCGCGGCCTGCCGGAGACAGCGCCGAAGTGGCGGGTATTTACCTCGAAACTCAGCCACTTCAGCATTCAGAAGTCGATGGCGATTCTGGGTCTGGGCTATGACGCGGTTATCGCCGTTGATCACGACGACCACTACCGCATGGACGCAAAATGCCTGGAAAAAGAGATCGCACGCTGCCGCAGTGAAGGGCTAATCCCGATTGCCGTAGTCGCCACCAGCGGCACCACAGACTTTGGCAGCATCGATCCGCTGCCCGACATCGCCCGTCTCTGTGACGATCACGGTCTCTGGATGCATGTTGACGCCGCTTACGGCTGCGGCCTGCTGGTTTCTGAGAATCATCGCGCACGGCTTAACGGCATTGAGCATGCTGACTCCGTCACTGTCGATTATCACAAATCGTTCTTCCAGACTGTCAGCTGTGGCGCCTTCTTTGTGCGCGACAGTCATGACCTGAAGCATGTCACGCACCATGCAGATTACCTGAATCCACTCAGCGCTCAGCAGGAAGGCACGCCCAATCTGGTGAACAAAAGTATTCAGACCACCCGCCGTTTTGACGCCCTGAAGATGTGGCTGACACTGCGTGTGATGGGCCCCGCGGCGCTGGGTGACGCCTTCGATACGCTGATAGATCTGACCCAGGCCACGCACCAGCTGTTAACGGCGCATCCTGCCATTGAAGTGCTGCATGCGCCTGAGCTGACGACCCAGATTTTCCGCTACGTTCCCGGCAAACATGCCAGCGACGCGCAGATCGACGAGATCAACGCTGCCATCCGTAAAGCGCTGTTCCGTTCCGGTAATGCGGTGATTGCGGGCACAAAAGTCGACGGGCGTCAGTATCTGAAATTTACCCTGTTAAATCCCACCACGACCACTGCCGACATTGAAGATGTACTGAGCCTGATTGCGCACTATGGCCGCGAACAGGTGCGTGCCTCTGCGCTGAGCGCGGCGAATCATGGAGAGATCTGAAATGAATAATCCTGTTTACGATTTTATTGGTATCGGCATCGGCCCGTTCAACCTGAGCCTGGCCTGTCTGAGCGAGCCGGTTGAGGGGCTGAATGGTCTCTTCCTGGATGAGAATCCGGGCTTTGACTGGCACACCGGCATGATGCTGGAAAATGCGCATCTTCAGACGCCGTTTATGGCCGACCTGGTGACGCTTGCCGACCCCACCAGCCCGTATAGTCTGCTCAACTACATGAAGGAAAAGGGAAAGTTATACTCTTTTTATATCCGTGAAGATTTCTTCCTGATGCGCAAAGAGTATAACCAGTACTGCCAGTGGGCCAGCTCGCGGCTCTCCAATCTGCGCTGGAACAGTCATGTCGAGTATGTCAGCCATGATGAGGCCACCGGGATCTATCATCTTCAGGTGACCGACACCCGAACGGGTGAAAAACTGCGCTATCAGGCGCGTCATCTGGTTCTCGGCACCGGGCCTAAAGCCTGGATGCCAGCGTGCAGCCAGCCGCATCGTCAGCGCCTGACGCACTCCAGCCACTATCTGGCTAACAAAGCAGAACTGCAGCAGAAGCGTTCAATTACCGTACTGGGCAGCGGCCAGAGCGCCGCAGAAATTTACTACGACCTGCTGACCGATATTGACCGCTTTGGTTATCAGCTCAACTGGATCACCCGCGCGCCGCGCTTTTATCCGCTGGAGTACACCAAGCTCACGCTGGAGATGACCTCGCCAGAGTGGGTCGACTATTTCCACGCCCTGCCCGCCACCACCCGTGATGAGCTGAATGCGCGCCATAAGAATCTCTACAAAGGCATCAACAGCAGCTTAATCAATGACATTTATGACCTGATGTATGTCAAACAGCTCGACGGCGATCTCAACGTCAACCTGTTTACCCACTCGGCGCTGACCGCGATGCGCTGGCTGCCGCAGGGCGAATTCGAGCTGACGCTACATCAGGAGGAGCAGGATTGCACCTTCACCCGTCGCACTGAAGGACTGGTGATGGCGACCGGCTATCACTATCAGCCACCAATGTTTTTAGAGGGCATTACCGCACGCCTGCGCTGGGATGACAAAGGCCGCTACGACGTGCAGCGCAACTACAGCATCGATCATCATAATCAGATTTTCGTACAGAACGCCGAACTGCATACCCACGGCTTTGTCACGCCGGACCTCGGCATGGCTTGCTACCGCAACTCTGTACTGCTGCGTGAACTGACCGGACGCGAGGTCTATCCGATTGAGGGCCAGATCGCCTTCCAGACCTTCCCGGCAAAATCGGAGCACTGAGATGAAATCACTAACACTGTTCAGTGCCGACCGTCCCGCAGGACGGTTTACCCTGAGACCGATGCTTGAGAGTGATGCGCCGCTAATCCACAGCTGGGTTACCCGCGATTACGCACGCTTCTGGGGCATGCAGCAGCAGAGCCTGGAGCAGGTCGCGGCGTTCTACCAGACGCTGACGGCAACGGATCCCCATGCAGCGCTGATTGGCTGCTGCAATGATCAGCCCGTCTGCCTGATTGAGTGCTACCGCGCCTGTGACGACGAGGTTGGCAAGTTTTATCCGGCCGCGTCCGATGATTACGGCATGCATATTCTGATTGCCCCAGCCAGCCAGCCGATCAAAGCCTTTAGCTGGCAGGTCTTCACGCTGGTGATGGACTACATGTTCAGCCGTCCAGAGGTGCGTCGCGTGGTGGTCGAACCGGACGTGCGCAATGAAAAAATTCACGTGCTGAATAAACGCGCCGGATTCCGCTACCAGCACACTATCGACATGGGCCATAAAACCGCTTGGCTGGCCTTTTGCCAGCGGGAAGATTATCAACACGCGTTACAGCAGGAGTCGCAGACCATGAACATTCTCCCTTCACTGACCGACGGCACGCATCTGACGGGCGACAACTGGGCGCAGGCAAACCGCATGCTGATCCGCAAGGCAATTGCTGAGTTCGCGCATGAAAAAATCATTGCGCCGCAGGAAACGGGTGATGGCAGCTATCAGCTGGCCGTGCCGGGCGGAGAAGCGACATATCATTTTCACGCCGCGCGGCTGGCGCTGGATCACTGGGAGATCGACGCAGATTCCCTGCGCAAGCAGGAGAACGGTCACGCGCTGCCGCTGGATGCGCTGAAGTTTATCGTGGAGTTCAACGGTGAGATCGGGATTCCGCAGGCGCTGCTGGCAACTTACATGGAAGAGATCAGCAGCACGCTGTGCAGCAGCGTTTATAAGCTGCAGAAGAATAACCCCGACAGCCAGGCGCTGGTCGCAGCTGATTTCCAGACGGTAGAAGCGGCGATGACCGAAGGCCATCCCTGCTTTGTTGCCAACAACGGACGTATTGGCTTCGATGCACAGGACTATCTGGCCTATGCGCCGGAAGCAGCCGCGCCCGTGCATCTTATCTGGGTCGCGGTCCACCGCCGCAACGCCCATTTCTCCAGCCTCAGCGAGCTGAGCTATGAGCAGCTGATGCGTGATGAGCTGGGCGACACTACCGTGGAACAGTTCAATGCGCAGCTGGTGAACAAAGGGCTGGCGGTGGAGGACTATATCCTGATGCCGGTGCATCCGTGGCAGTGGCAGAACAAACTGCTGACCGTGTTTGCGGCCGATATTGCCAGTCACGATATTGTTTATCTCGGCACCGGCGACGACGCATACCAGGCGCAGCAGTCCATCCGCACCTTCTTTAACCGCAGCCAGCCTGAAAAGCGTTACGTGAAAACCGCGCTGTCGGTACTTAACATGGGCTTTATGCGCGGCCTGTCGCCCTATTACATGGCGACAACACCCGCGATAAACGGCTGGCTGGAACAGCTGGTCGCGGGGGATGCCTGGCTGAAACGCTGTGATTTCCGCATCCTGCGTGAAGTCGCGTCGGTTGGCTATCATAACCGCTACTATGAGCAGGCGATCAAAGGCGACTCCGCTTATAAAAAGATGTTCGCGGCGCTGTGGCGCGATAACCCTGCCGCCAGTCTGCAACCGGGCCAGCGTCTGATGACGATGGCCTCTTTCCTGCACGTCGATCACCACCAGCAGCCACTGCTGCCCGCGCTGATCGCGGACTCCGGTTTACCTGCTAAGCAGTGGATTGAACGCTATCTGACCTGCTATCTTAGCCCGCTGCTGCACTGCTTCTATCAGCACGATTTGGTGTTTATGCCGCACGGTGAAAACCTGATCATGCTGCTGGAGAACAACGTTCCGGTCAGCGCCTATATGAAGGATATTGGCGAAGAGATCGCCGTGATGAACCCTGACGCGGTGCTGCCGGAAGGCGTGCAGCGCCTGGCCGTCGAGGTGCCGGAAGAACTTAAGTTACTCTCTATCTTCACCGATGTGTTTGACTGCATCTTCCGCTTTATCAGCGCGATTCTGGATCAGTCAGAGACACTGCCGGAAGACGATTTCTGGCAGGCAGTGGCGCAGTGCGTGAAGGATTACCAGCAGGCGCATCCGGAGCATGCGACTAAGTTCGCGCGCTATGACATGTTCGCGCCCGAGTTTACCCGCTCCTGCCTGAACCGCCTGCAGCTGGCGAATAACCAGCAGATGATCAACCTCTCCGATCCCGCCGAGAACCTTAAGTTCGCTGGCACATTGATCAACCCGATTGCCCGCTGGCGCTAAGCGTTACACTGTCACTCAATTATTATGCGGTCACCCTGGTGGCCGCTTTTTTTAATGGTTTTATTGCAGGAATCTTTAATGGCTTCTTTTCAACCGCTGGCAAAGCTGACCCGGCGACATCTTATCTTTCCGCTATCGCTGGTATTGTTCGAGTTCGCCACCTATATCGCCCATGACATGATCCAGCCCGGCATGCTGCTGGTGACGCAGGAATTCAAGGTCGGCCCGGAATGGGTTTCCACCTCGCTGACCGCCTATCTGTTCGGTGGCATACTGCTGCAGTGGCTGCTGGGTCCGCTCTCGGATCGCATCGGACGGCGTCCGGTACTGCTCAGCGGCGTGGCCTTTTTTATGCTCTCCTGCATCGCGACCCACTGGGTGCAAAGCATTGAGCAGTTTGTCCTGCTGCGGTTTCTGCAGGGGATCAGCCTCTGCTTTATCGGTGCGGTGGGTTACGCAGCGGTGCAGGAGGCGTTCACGGAGTCGCTGAGCATCAAAATGATGGCGCTGATGGCCAACGTTGCCTTGCTCGCCCCGCTGGCCGGGCCGCTGGCAGGCGCGGCTTTTCTGACCGTAGGTGAATGGCGCACCCTGTTCTGGCTGATTGGGGCGGTTGCGGCGCTGGCGCTGGCCGGGTTGTGGTATGCCATGCCTGAAACAGCAGGCGATCGTCAGAAACCGCTGTCGCTGCGATCGATTATCAGCGGTTACGCGGCGTTGCTGAAGGATCGTCAGGTGATGCGTGGTTCACTGGCTATCGGACTGGTCACCGTGCCCTGCATCGCCTGGGTGGCGCTATCACCTGTGATTTTGATCCACGGCGCGCAACTTAGCCGCATCCACTATGCCCTGCTTCAGCTGCCGGTCTTTGCCGCGATGATTGCGGGCAATCTGATGCTGGGGCGATTGTCCAGCCGTCTGCCGATTGAACAGCCGGTACGGCTTGGTGCCTGGCCCGTGGTCTGCGGACTGGCTATTGCGGTGGTCGCTACTTTGCTGGATCCGCAAAGTTATCTATGGCTCACCGCCGGAATGAGTCTTTACGGCTTCGGCACCGGGCTGATTAATGCCGGACTGTATCGCATGACGCTGTTTTCAAGCAGCGCCGGAAAAGGCAGCGTGGCGGCAATGCTGGGCATGGTAAGCATCCTGATTATTGCGCTGGGCATTGAAGCCGCCAAAACCGCGTATTTCAGCTTTGGAACCGGCGGCTTTAGCCTGGTGAACCTGATCTGCGGGTTGCTGTGGCTGGGTCTGGTGAGTGCGTTCCTGCGTGCCGGACAGCGTAAATTATGTGCCGAATTGTAATAACGCCCCTGCAGGTCGTTAAGAAAATATAAATCCGCGGAATGGCAGATGTTTATTTGCCATTCCGTACATTCAAACCATTCATAAATTCCCACCCACTCCCGCATTTATTATTTTCAGATAAGCTTTGACCAAATCGTTACTTTATCTGTGTGTTGCGTCATTCGATGATGATTCCGCCTGCTGAGGCAATTGATAACAAAGGAATTCACCATGACGACGTTATTTCCCCTTAAACCACGCGCACAGACGCTGGTTTTTACCTTACTTACCGGGATTCTCACCTTTAATGCAGAGGCCGCGCCGGTTAAAGGCGGCACGCTGATTTATCTGGAACAGCAGGCACATACCAACCTCTATCCGCCAGCCGGGGGCTTTTACCCGAATGGCGGCATTCTCAATCAGATCACCGATAAATTAACCTGGCAGAATCCTGAAACATTACAGGTTGAGCCCTGGATTGCGGAAAGCTGGACCACCAATGCCGATAAAACGGAATACACCTTTAAGTTACGTCCTGGTGTGACTTTTTCCGACGGCACGCCATTAGATGCTAACGCGGTGGCGAAAAACTTTGATACCTACGGGCTGGGAAATAAAGCGCTGCGCCTGCCGGTTTCGGAAGTGATTAATAACTACGACCACAGTGAAGTGATTGATCCGCTGACGGTGAAGTTTTATTTCAAAAAACCCTCGCCTGGATTTTTGCAGGGCACCGCCACCATTGGCTCCGGCCTGGTGTCGCTGAGTACCCTGGCGCGCAGTTTCGATCAGCTGGGTGATGCCCGGCATATCATTGGTTCCGGACCATTTGTGGTCAGTGATGAGAAGCTCGGTCGCGAAGTGGATCTGGTGGCGCGCAAAGCGTACCAGTGGGGCCCGAAAAACATCAGGCAGCAGGGTCCGGCTAACCTCGACGGAATTAAAGTGATTGTGACGCCGGAAGACAGCGTGCGCATCGGTGCGCTGCTGGCGGGTCAGGCGGGACTGATTCGTCAGGTGCAGGCTTATGATGAGAAGCAGGCGAAAGATCAGAACTTCCCGGTTTATGCCGCGCCGACCCGTGGCGTCAACGACAGCCTGAGCTTCCGTCCTGATAATCCGCTGGTGAGTGATATCCGGGTGCGTCAGGCGCTGCTGCACGCCACCAATGCGAAGCAGGTGGTTGAAACGCTCTTCTCTCCCAACTATCCGCAGGCAACCTCGGTCGTCGCGACCACCGCTGCCGGCTACGTCAATCTGGCGGACAAACTGACGTTTGATTTGGCAAAAGCGAAGGCATTGCTTGACCAGGCAGGCTGGAAACCCGGCGCAGATGGCATCCGTGAGAAAGCGGGTCAGCGGCTGGCGTTAACCGTCTATGAGTCCCTGCCGCAGCCGCAGAACAAAGAGGTGCTGCAACTGGTCGCGCAGCAGTGGCGACAGGCGGGGGTTGCCCTCACTGTGAAAGCCGGTGATGCAGGCAGCAAAACGCTGGATAACCTGGATCCTCTGAAAACGCCGCTGAATGTCACGGAAGTTGGCCGCGCCGATCCCGACGTGATTAAAAGCAGCTTCTACCCGGCTAACCGCGACAACCTGCTGCAGAAAGGCGGCTCCAGCGACAAAGTAAAAAACTTCCGTGATGACCAACTCAATCAGCTGCTGGTGGACGTCTCCTCCGAAGTTGATCCGGCAAAACGACTGCAGCTGACCGGTGATGTTCAGCGCTATCTGCTGGACCAGGCCTATGTGATTCCGATCTTTGAAGAGCCGCAGGTTTATGCGGGCGCGCCCTGGCTGAAAGGGGTCAGTTTTGAGGCGGTAGGCCGTCCGGCACTCTATGGTGCCTGGCTGGAAAAACAGTAACCGGAGGTGAGGATGCGCCACTATCTGCTGCAACGCGCCGGTCTGGGACTGCTGGTACTCTGGGCTGCCTTTACCCTGTCATTTGTGCTGTTGCAGGTGCTGCCGGGTGATGCGGTGCTGATAAAGTTTCAGAATCCGGATCTCGGCCTGAGTCCACAGCAGATTGCTGAGATGCGTCAGGCCTATGGCGCAGACAGCCCGCTGTGGCAGCAATATCTGCATACGCTGGCGGCGATGCTGCATGGTGACTTCGGCTATTCGGTGCAGGCGGGCGTACCGGTCAGTGAACTGCTGATCAGCAACCTGCCCGGCACGCTGCGACTGGCGCTGTGCGGATTTCTGCTGGCAACGCTGCTGGCTTTTGTGCTGGCGACCCTCTCCAGACTGCCCGCCCTGCGCTTCCTGCGGAATCTGCTGCAGTCCCTGCCCGCGCTGTTTATCTCCGTGCCGACCTTCTGGCTCGGCATCGCCCTGATTCAGCTCTTCTCATTCCAGCTGCGCTGGATCCCGGTCATCAATCCCTCGCCGTGGCAGGGACTGATTCTGCCCATTATCACCGTCGCCGTTCCGATCTCAGCGCCGCTGGCACAGATTCTGCTGCGCAGCATTGATGAGGTTTCCACCCGGCCTTTCGTGGCGGTGGCGCGTGCCAAAGGCGCCAGCGAGCACTATGTCCTGTGGCGACACATCCTGCGTAACGCGATGCTGCCGGTGCTTACCGTGGCGGGTTTGCTGCTCGGGGAACTGATTGCTGGCGCGCTGATTACCGAAACGGTGTTTGGCCTGGGGGGGCTGGGTCAGCTGACGCAGCAGGCGGTGAACAATCAGGATGTGGCGGTGTTGCAGGCGGTGGTGATGATCTCCGCGCTGGGTTTTGTGGTGATCAACCTGCTGGTGGATCTGCTGATGCCGCTGTTTGATCCGCGCTTACAGCTCTTAAGAGGTGCAACATGAGTCTGGTTGATTACGCGGCCGCCCGGCAATCCGTCCCGTCCAGGCGTTACCGCTTCGCGCCGGGCCTGTGGCTGGCCCTATTCGTGATGGTGCTGGCCGTGCTGGCGGCCCTTTTCCCGGCCCTTTTTACCCAGGCCAACCCGCTGGAAGGCATCGCGGGCGCACAGCGGCTGGCACCGCAGGCCGGACACTGGCTCGGCACCGATCAACTCGGCCGCGATCTCTTTGCCCGCATCGTTTACGGCGCGTCACATTCCCTCTCTGCCGCCGTCATGTCAGTGGCCATCGGCCTGCTGGCCGGAACCGCGCTGGGCGTCCTGGCAGGCGCCACGGGCGGCAAAACTGAATCGATAGTGATGCGCGCTGTGGATGTATTACTGGCGATCCCCTCACTGCTGCTCTCCCTGAGCGTACTGATTCTGCTCGGCTTCGGCACCCTGAATGCCGCGCTCGCAGTGGGCATCGCCTCCATTGCCAGCTTCGCCCGGTTGGCGCGGGCCGAAGTGGTGCGCATCCGCCACAGCGAGTATGTCGAAGCCGCTTACGGCAGCGGCGGCCGGTTTTTCAGCGTGCTGTGGCGTCACATTCTGCCCAATGCACTGACGCCGGTGATCGCCTATGCCGCCCTGCAGTTTGGTCAGGCTATTCTGGCGCTGTCGACCCTGAGTTTTCTCGGCTATGGCACGCCGCCGCCGATTCCGGAATGGGGTCTGTTAATCGCTGAAGGCCGTAATTATCTGGCTACCGCCTGGTGGCTGACAACATTTCCTGGTGTGGTGGTAGTGGCTGTCGTGCTCGCTGCGAACCGCATCAGTCAGCAACTTTCAGGAGGACGCCGATGAGCGCTCAGCCGTTACTCGCCGTCAACAACCTGACGTTAAGCTATCGCCGCGGCAACCAGTGGCAGCCGGTGGTGAATAACGTCAGCTTCGAACTGCACGCCGGTGAGATGGTGGCACTGGTCGGCGAATCCGGTTCCGGCAAAACCACCACGGCACAGGCCATTATGGGCCTGATGGCAGAAAACGGCCGCCGCGAAGCGGGCGAAATCCGGCTCAACGGCGTTGATATCAGCCAGTGGTCGCAGAAGCGCGTCGACTCGCTGCGCGGTGCGCGCATCAGCCTGGTGCCGCAGGATCCCGGCAACTCACTGAATCCGGTTAAAACTGTCGGCGAACAGGTGGAGGAGATCCTGCGCCTGCATCTGCGATTACCGGCAGCACAGCGCAAGCAAAGGGTCATTGATCTGCTGACCCGCGTCGGTCTCAGCCACCCGGAACAGCGGGTCAGGCAGTTACCACATCAGCTCTCAGGCGGCATGAAGCAGCGTGTTTTGATCGCTATCGCCCTCGCCCTGCAGCCGGAGATCATTATTGCGGATGAGCCGACCAGCGCACTGGATGTCACGGTGCAGAAGCGCATTCTCGATCTGCTGGATGACCTGCGGCAGGAGTCTAATACCGCCGTGCTGTTTGTCACCCATGACCTGGCGCTGGCAGCACAGCGTGCAGACCGCATCATTGTTTTTCGCCACGGTGAAATTCAGGAAGCGGGACGCACCGCCCAGGTCATCAGCGCGCCATCACATCCCTACACCCGTCAGTTACTGAACGATGCTGCGCCAGAGCGACCGGCCCGCGTAAAACCTGCGGCCGCCCGTTTTTCTGCTCCGGCAATTCGGGCAACCGGCGTGATGAAAAGCTTTTCGCTGGGTAAACAGCAGCGGTTACAGGCGCTGAATAACGTCAGTTTTCAGGTGGCACGTGGCACCACGCATGCGCTGGTCGGCGAATCCGGATCCGGAAAAACGACGCTGGCACGTATCATTCTGGGCTTTGAAACCGTCGATAGAGGCGCAGTGACGCTGAACGGCATTGTAGTCAATGGATTGCGCGGCGCGGCAATGCGTCAACTGCGCCGTAAGATCCAGGTTGTCTATCAGAACCCGTTTTCCTCGCTCGATCCCCGTCAGACGGTCTATGCGATTATCGAAGAACCTCTGCGTAACTTTGACCGGCTGAACCGCAGCCAGCGCCGCGAACGGGTGGAAGCGATCACCTCGCGGGTGGCACTGCCGCTCTCTCTGCTGTCACGTCAGCCGCATGAACTTTCGGGCGGTCAGCGGCAGCGTGTCGCCCTGGCGCGAGCGCTGATCTGTGAGCCTGAAATCCTGGTGCTGGACGAGGCGACGTCGGCGCTGGATGTCACGGTGCAGGCACAAATCCTCAACCTGTTGCAGCAGCTTCAGGCCGAACTGGGGCTGACTTATCTCTTTATTACGCACGATCTGGCGACGGTGCGACAGATTGCCGACAGCATCACCGTATTAAAAGCGGGCGAAGCGGTAGAGCAAGGTGACGTTGTCACAATATTCAGCGCACCTCAGCATCCCTACACGCCCGAACTGATCGGTGCGATTCCTCCGCTCATTCCGTTAACGCATAAGGAGTCAGCATGAGCCGACGTCTCGGATTTTTTACCCGACTGCTGGATAACGTCCCGGCTAAACAGCGCTATCAGTTGGCCACTGAGCAGATTCAGCATGCCGAGCACTGTGGCTTTGATACGGCATGGATTGCTCAACATCACTTTCATGAGGATGAGGGCGGACTGCCTTCGCCACTGGTTTTTCTGGCGCACGCCGCCGCCCATACCCGCACCATACGGCTCGGCACTGCCATCATCACGCTACCGATGGAAAATGCATTACGGGTCGCAGAAGATGCCGCAGTACTGGATTTGCTGTCGGACGGACGGCTGGAGATCGGGCTGGGTTCGGGCGGCACGCCGGACTCGTTTTTACCCTTTGGGCTGACGTCTGGCGAACGCGGCGCGGCATTTGCAGAGAATCTGCATACGCTGCTTAGTGCCTGGCGCGGTGATTCGCTGGGTCATCCTGATAATCATCTTTATCCTGCCGCGCCGCAGCTCGCCGGACGCGTGTGGATCGCCACCTTTTCGGTTGAGGGCGCAATCCGTGCCGGCCAGGGCGGACACGGTCTGATGCTGTCGCGCACCCAGCCACGGCCAGCAGGCCAGGCCGGACTTCCGCTCGATGCGCTGCAGAATCCGCTGATTGATGCCTATCTCGCGGCACTTCCGGCGGGAATTGAGCCGCGTATTCTTGCCTCCCGCACTGCATTTGTCGCGGATTCAGACCACTACGCGCGTCAGATCGCTGAACCTGGCATTCGCAAGCAGGCTGCTCAGTACCGTGGCGAAATACGCGGGGAAAGCTTTGATGACCTGCTGGCACAGTTTGATGCCCATGTTGGCGGCATCGATCAGGTCGCGCGCTCGCTGGTGCAGGACAGCGTGCTGCCTCGCGTCACAGACATCTCATTCCAGGTGCATTCAGCAGAGCCTTCGCATGCCGATACGCTGCGCTCGATTGAGCTGATTGCCGGACATATTGCGCCCGCACTTCGTGCTGCTGGCGAACCAGACAGGAGAATTTCATGAGTCAACCTGACGATTTGATTGCCACACTGGCCGATATCGACCCCGATTCCGGACTGGCCCACGCGCGCCAGACACGCCACGCCGCGACGCGCCATGCCCAGTGCAGCTACGAGGTGCTGTTCAGCCAGGGCGATGACGATTTTCCGTTAACCGAGCGGCGCCTTCTGGCGGCAAAGGTCGCAGACTGGCATGGACAGCCTGGTCTGCAGGCGCACTATCAGCCGCAGCAGCCCGTGCCCGATAGTGATCGGATTAGTGCCGCGCTGAATTTCGCGCATCGCCTCACCTTCGAGCCGGTTGCCGCCACACCTGCCGATCTGGAGGCGCTGAAGCAGGCGGGCTGGAGTCCGCGTGGCATTGTCACGCTGGCGCAACTGGTGGCGTTCGTCAGTTTTCAGAGCCGTTTAATCACAGGCCTGCGCAGCCTGCAGGGCCATGAAGCAGCGGTTGAAGCTGCACCGGTCGTCGCCGGTCACTGGCATGAGGCACTGCAGACCGCCAGCGGCAAAACGGCGCTGACCGCGTTTACGCAGCTGGAACTCGGCTGGGAACCGTGGCTGCCCGCCAGACCGCTGGCTGAATTCAGTGAGGAGGAGCAGGCGACGCTGGCAAAATTCGGTCACACCGATTCCGACTATTTCCGTCTGCTGGGGCGTAACCTGCCGCTGCTGGAGCAGCGTACCCTGACCGACAAAGGCATTTTCTATAGCGCTGGCGGGCTGCCGCGCGCCGAGCGTGAGCTGGCCGCCACGGTGGTCAGTAAGGTCAACGGTTGTATTTATTGCGCCTCGGTTCATGCGCGTAAAGCCAGCCAGCTTTCGAAGCAGGATGACGCAGTACAGAAGCTGCTGAATGTTGCGCCCGGCGCAGTGTTATCCCACGGACACACTGCCCGCTGGCAGGCGATCATCGCCTTTTCGGCAGCGCTGTCGCTGACCCCTGCGCAACCTGCCCGGTCGCAGATCGCTGCACTGCGTGAGCAGGGTCTGGATACGCTCGACCTGCTCGACCTGATTCAGTCCACCGCCTTCTTTGCCTGGGCCAATCGCCTGATGCTGACGCTGGGCGAGCCTTTTCTGCCGGAAAAACAGGGATAAACATGACATTGCCTTTAACTGAACAACTGGTGCAGTGGCGTCGCGAACTGCATCAGCATCCGGAACTTTCAAACCATGAATTTGCCACAACTGAGCGTATTGCCGGCTGGCTTGAACAGGCGGGTATCCGGCTGTTGCCGCTGGGACTGAAAACTGGCGTGGTGGCAGAAATCGGTCACGGTGAATCACTGATTGCCCTGCGCGCGGATATTGATGCATTGCCGATTGATGAAATCACCGATCGCCCGTGGCGATCGCAGGCGCCGGGCGTCATGCACGCCTGCGGTCATGACCTTCACAGCGCGGTGATGCTGGGCGTTGCCCTGCAGCTTAAACAGCAGGAAGCCTCGCTGCCAGGCCGTGTACGGATTCTGTTTCAGCCCGCCGAAGAGACGTTTGATGGCGCACGTCAGCTGATTGATGCCGGTGCGCTGGAAGGCGTACAGGCAATATTTGGCCTGCACAATGCGCCCGACCTGCCGCTCGGTACACTGCGTAGTCGGGCGGGCGCGTTTTATGCCAACGTCGATCGCTTTGTGATCCGCGTTGAAGGTAAAGGCGCGCATGCGGCACGACCGCAGGAGGGCATCGATTCGATTGTGATTGCCAGCCATATTGTGACCGCTTTACAGACGCTGCCGAGCCGGGTTTTCAGCTCGCTGGAGACGGTGGTGCTGAGCGTGACGCGCTTTACCGCCGGAAATACCTGGAACGTGTTGCCGCAAAGCGTTGAGCTGGAAGGCACCGTGCGCACCCACAATGGTGAGATCCGGGCGCAGATCCCACACCGCATCCGCTCGCTGATTCAGGGCATCGCCGCCGGATTTGGCGCGACCGCGGAGCTGGCGTGGACCGAGGGGCCACCTGCCCTGATTAACACCCCAGGCTGGGTGGATTTGGCACTGGAAATCGCACAGCAGAGCGGTTATCTCGCGGAGCATGCTGAGTCACCGCAGATGGGCGGAGAAGATTTTGCCTTCTATCTGCAACAGGTGCCGGGCGCTTTTGTCAGTATCGGCAGCGCCAGCGAATTTGGCCTGCATCACGCCGCCTTCGATCCGGACGAAGCACTGATCGGCCCGGCAGTAGAATACTTCACGCAGCTGGTCCCGCGCGCGTTGCAGATTGTGGCGGCGCAATGACCAAAAAAAGGAGTGCAGCGATGTCTGTTCCGGTTCCGCAACCGATTCTGGATCACGCAGTGATTAACGTGGCCGACCAGCTCGAAAGCGCCAGCGCACGCTTCCGGCGGCTTGGCTTTCAGCTCACAGAGCGCGGTCATCATTCGCTGGGTTCGAGTAATCATCTGGCTATCTTTGGCGAAAATTATCTTGAGCTGCTCGGTTATGAACCCGGCAAAGGCAGCCAGCGCGCCGATCTCTGGCAATCGCAATTAGGATTGAGTGGCCTGGTGTGGAAAAGCAGTGACGCCGATAGTGAGTTTCAGCATCTGGAACGTCAGGATCTGGATGGCGATCCACCCGCCTCTTTTCATCGTCCTGTCGATCTGCCCGACGGTACGGTAACTGAAGCGCGCTTTCGAACTGTGCGGCTGCGCCCTTCGCTGATACCCAATGGTCGCAGCTTTTTTTGCCAGCACCTGACGCCTGAAGCGGTATGGCAGCCTGCCTGGCAACGCCATCCCAATGGCGTGCGGAACATCAGTGAATTTGTCATTGTGGCGCAGGATCCGGCGCACTCGGCTCAGGTCTATAGTCGTCTCTTTGGTGCCGCAAAAGTGCTGGCCTGTCCTGAAGGCGCCTTTGTCCTGCGCGCCGGTGCCGCCACAGTTCGGTTTGCATCAGCAGAGTATGCGCAACGTCGCTTTGGTCCGCTGCCCGAAGACTATGATGGTAGCGCCCGCATGGTCGCGCTGGGCTTTGAGACCGGCGATCTCGCGCAGGTCAGAAGCGCACTGCAGGCAGGTGATATTGCGTTTCAGGAGCACCCTGAGGCGATTGTCGTGGAGTCAGGTGAAGGATTTTATCTGGCCCTGCGTTTTACGTGAAGCACGGGCCTGCGTTGTGATGAAAAACGCCTCGGCTGAGGCGTTTTTTATCAATCGGAGTGATACGTCATAATCACTTTTGGCGTTCGATCGGCGTTTGGCGTCGTCTTAAATCAAAAAAACAACGATGGTGACAGGCCAAATCGCGCGCACAACGCCCGTATGTGTGACACGGTCAACTGACGATCGCCGCTGAGGATTCGGCTGACCAGCGACTTTTTGCCAATTTCATTTTCGAAGTCACTCAGGCTGAGGTTGTGCTGCTCGATCAATACCCTCAGAACGCCAGGTCCGGTGCTGATTTCACGCTGGCGGCTATTGAAGTCGGCCATCGCAGGATCATTATCTTCATAATGAGCAATGCGGGTACAAAGCAAATCTACCAGCGGATTATCCGGCTCATGTTCAATAAGGTATTCGACCAGTTCCAGTGCTTCTTGATAATCATGTCGCTGGTTGCTGCCGGCCAGCAGCGGCACCGCTTCTGCCAGCTGGTTTGACAGCCTGATAGCTTCAGTATTCATTCGGTTACCTCCCGATATTTCTTAACAAGCTTGTCGTACTCAGCGTGCGTGCAGATATGTTTGATGAAGATTTTGCTGCGCTCAAAATCCGCGAAGAATATCACGCGCAAATGGTTGCCACTGACGTCAATGACCCACCATTTAGCGCGATACTTCATACGATCAAGGCTTGCATAAAGCGCCCTGAGATCGTCAGGACCACTGAAATTGCCCTGTCTGAGGTGACGGTAAAGCAGATCCAGTGCTGCCGCTGCATTGGGATGTTTTCTGGCCGCCTCGTCAAACGGCACGCATGAAATAACATGCATTCCATTGGCTCCTGACTGTTTCCATTATGGAAACCATCTTCTCAAAACGGCTGAGCGTTGACAAGCCGGAAACGCAGAAACCTGCTGGTTCCCGAGTACTTAATGCGCCTTAAGCTGATGTAAAAATCTGGCAGAAGCTTCACCAATATGAGAATGGATGAAGGGTTACTGATAAGAATCATCGAAATGCACAGGCAACATTGCAGTTTTCTGTCGGACGATAATCCTGCCTGTGCTCTGAAATCTTTTCTGGAAAAATTGTGCCAACAGAGGCGAGAGATAGCTGGCTGGATAAAAAAAACGCCTCAACCGAGGCGTTTTTCACAGGCTTACCCGCAGATAAATCAGAAGGTATAGCTGGCGGTTACCGCGAAGTTGCGTGGCTGGCCGTAGACAACGGAGCTGGCGACGTTGGTGTCATACTCTTTGTCGAACAGGTTATTCAGGTTGCCCTGCAGCGACAGATTTTTGTTCACCTGATAGCGGGCAAACAGATCAACCAGTGCATAGCTGCCCTGTCGGGCGCGCCATGTGCCGTTGCCTTCCGGTCCACCGACGTCGTTCCAGATATGTGTCTGCCAGTTCACGCCGCCGCCCAGCGTAAGCTGCTGCAGGGTCGGCAGGCGATAGCTGCTGAACAGGTTAAAACTGGTCTGCGGTAACTGTGGATTAAAGGTACTGCCGTCCCGGTTTTCCGCTATGTAGCGCGTGCCGCCAAAGGTCATCTGCCAGTTGTCGGTCAATGCGCCATTGACCTCAAACTCGACGCCACGACTCACTACGCCTTTACGGCCAATGTAGGCCACATCGCCTGAACCCTGAATGGTCTGGGTGGTCGCCTCGCCAGCGTTATCCAGTTCGGTGCGGAATACAGAAACAGAGGCAGTCAGGCGACTGTCCATCCAGTCAGATTTCAGCCCGGCTTCGTAGTTTTTCCCAATAACCGGCGACAGATAAGCGCCACTGGCATCACGATAATCCTGAGGCTGGAACACCGAGGTATAGCTGGCATAAGCAGACCAGTTTTCAGCAAAGTCATAAATCAGCCCGCCATACGGGGTGATGTTATTTTCTTCCGCTTCCCCGCCTGGCGTTTCACGATTCCAGTTGGTGTAGCGTGCGCCGAGGATCAGGTGCAGCGGATCGGCAAGCGACAGTCGGGTCGCCATGTACGTCGACTTCTGGCGAACCAGCTGGGTATCACTGGCGGGCAGACGTGGCGTCCAGTCAGATTCCGGGTACTGGCCATTGAAATCGTTGAAGTTGCCCAGCGACTCAGAGGAAATATTCTCAAAGGTGCTGAAGTACTTGTTATCCTGGCGGGTATAATTGACGCCCACCATCAGCTCGTGCTGACGGCCCAGCAGTTCATACGGGCCGCTGGCAAAGGCATCGACGGCATCTACTTTGCGCTTCCCGGTGTTATAACCGGTTCCGCCCACCACAGGATAATTGGCATAGGAAGAGACGCCCGCACCCGTGCTGCGATCAAAATAGCCATCAAGATAGATCTGCTTACTGTCCAGACGCATATCGGTGTGCGTGCCGTTTAACGTCAGGTTCCAGCCGTTGTCGAAGTCCTGCTTCAGGTTCACAAAGACTTTACGGTTCTCTTTATCGTTGTAGGCCCAGTCTGGCGCCGTGTTATAGCCGCGTCGGGTATGTATCTGCGTGCCGTCGGTGTACCAGCGCGGTGCGCCGCCCCACATTGTGGAGTCTGTATTGACCTGGCTGAACTCATAACCCACCGACAGCGTGGCAGAATCGGTGAGATCGGCGTCAATCACGCCATAGAAAAACTGTTTTTTAGCACCGTAGCGCTCAATGAAACTGTTGTTGTCCTGCCAGCCGGCGACCATGCGGCCACGAACATTGCCGGACTCACTGAGTGGCGTGGAAAGATCGGCCACGTAGCGCTGTTTGTTCCAGCTGCCGTAACTGGCGGAAACGGTGCCACCGAACGTTTTGCTGTCCGCGTGCTTGCGCACCATGTTGATGGCAGCAGACGGATTGCCCGGCCCGGTCAACAGCCCGGTCGCCCCGCGTACCACTTCAACGCGCTCATACAGCGCCATATCGGTCTGAGCATCGCCCAGATTCCAGCGCTCCGCAAAGGCGGTAGGAATGCCATCAACCATGTAGTTGTCGATTAAAAAACCACGCGCATAGTAGTTAGTGCGGTCCATATCGCCACTGATACCATGAATGCCGGTGGTGTTGGACAGCACATCATTCAGTGACTGGAGCTGCTGATCGGCCATACGCTGAGTACTGACGATGCTGACGGACTGCGGCACATCACGTACGGTGCCCAGCATTTTGGTGCCAGCACGGGTAACCGGAACGCTGTAATCCGTTTGCGGTGACGTTGTCACGGCATTGTCGGCTGACGCGCTGACCGTTAGCGTCTGACCATCGCTGGCAGCGGGTGTGGACGTTTCTGCGGCACTGGCGGCGTTATGCGTCAGCGACGAGGCGATGATGGCGGCCAGTAAGGAGAATCGGAATGGGCGTTGCAGCGCAGACGCCCCTGTAGCCCTGGGGTCCTGAAGATCGAAAGCGTTCATTAATTCCTCAATTATCTTTATGTTTTTATGCTGCCACTGTCACGACCTTGCATCCTGCGGGCATCGCTGCCCTGCTTTGGGTTTGAGGAACCAGAAACCCTGTCCGTGAGCGCCTGTGCGCGGGTGTGATGAACTTTCAAAGCAAATGAGAAATATACGCATTGCGATTATCATTGCAAGATTTTGTTAACAAATAATGCGAGTTTTTTCAGGATATCGTCTGCACGTTAAGCTTTTTCAAAGCCTGCTATTAAGGAGAGAGTCTTAAAATAGCCGATGGATAAACGAACGATCTGAGCAGCAGAAATGCCACATCGCTTTTATTAATTATAAAATCCTGCATCAACCGCTCATTGACCTTAAGTTGCCACTCTTTGTGCGACAATACTCGTCTTAAAGCTTTTATTTCCTTATTTAACACCAGACTTAACAGGTATTCGCACATGCGCAAAACTTCAACTCTTAAAGCGCTGATGATGACAACCACCGTTCTCACTGCTTTTACAGCTCACTCCGCCACACTGGTTCAGAATGTCAGCGCAGGCTGGGAAAGCTTCAGTGATAAGGTTGCCACAACATGGCAGCAGCCAGAGGGAATCGACTTTTATCTGCCTGCGATTACGTGGCACAACCGTGCCACGTACGATCGGGAACACATCAATAAATATAATGAAAGGCCCTGGGGCGCAGGCGGGGGGATTTCCCGCTACGATGAAAAAGGCAACTGGAACGGCATCTATTTAATGGCGTTCAAAGACTCCTTCAATAAATGGGAGCCCTTTGGAGGTTATGGCTGGGTAGCCACATGGCGTCCGCTGGCTGACCAGAATTTTCACTGGGGTGCAGGTTACACGGCAGGCGTTACCGCCCGGCATAACTGGGACTATATACCGGTGCCTGCGTTGCTGCCGCTGGCCTCAATCGGCTATGGCGATCTCGATTTCCAGATGACCTACATACCGGGTACGCATAATAACGGTAACGTCTATTTTGCCTGGCTGCGCTACCACTTCTGATCGTGAAAACCGCAGCCTTAGCGTGACATCGACATGATGGAGAGATTGCTCAAAGTGAGGGTCTCGCCATCATAGCGATGTCGCAGCAGATGATAACTTTCGCATTCAATAATCTGCTTAACCGCATCTGAAAAGGTATTCATTGCGCTACGCATCTGGCTCAGATAGTCATGGGTGTCATAGACCCGATCAATCCCCTCCAGCGCATGGTTCATGATTTTGCGGGCGACATCATTAGGCGTGTCGAGGGCTGAAAGTTTTGATCGGGCGGTTCGGCGCAGATCGCGTGGGGTAAACGGCTCCAGTCCCAGCCCACGCGGAGCGCGGATCATCCGGCGCAGCGCCTGATTCAGCGCACCTTTTGACAGCGGCTGTTGGGGATCGCGTGGTGCGGGCACCAGCCAGGGCGAATCCGGATCGGCAGCATTAACTAACGCTTCGATGCACAGCCGCATCAGCGGTGAAATCGGCAACACATGCTCGCGCTGTGATTTATTACGGGTGCCCTGCATCCACAATCCTAACTGCAGATCGAATTCCCCTTTCTGCGCCTGCACAATCTCATCCGGCCGTCGGGCGCTGACCAGACATAAGCGCAGCGCCCAGCGTGCCTGTTCCGATAATGCCCAGTTATCCAGACCGTGCCAGAAAACCCAGATTTCCGCATCGGTGAGTTGCCGATTGCGCGGTGGCGTAGCGCGGCCTGCGACATCCCGTTTTTTCATCGAGGCAATAGGCGAATGATCGAGATAGCCCTGCATCTCGGCCCAGGCGAGAAATTGTTTGGTCAGCGCGAACACCCGACGCGACTCCTCCTTTTTACCGTCGGCAATCAGGATGTTGTAAAGCCGGTTAAGGCGCAAACGGTTCAGCGTTTTGAGCGGCTGCGATCCGATGTTGGGCAGAACATGTTTCAGCAGAGACGAAATGGCGATCTCAGGACGCCGCCGGCTGATCAACAGTGACAGTTTTACCCAGACCTTCATCACCTGCTCTACCGTGCCTTCATCGCCAAAATTATCCAGTTCGCTCAGCGAAGCCGCTTTAACCTGCTCCAGCCAGATAAGGACATGACGGCCAACATGTGCTGAACGCGCTGTGGTTATTGTCGAATCTGTTATCACATTATTACCTGTTGCCCGTTTAAGAGCCGCCATTCTACCCATCGTTAAGTTATGACTCCAGACCTAATAAGTCTGGAGTCACAATGACGTATTCTGAGCCATTCTGAGAAACTTTTCGGGTCATGACTAAGAAGCATTTTTATGCGCTGTTTTGCTCATCTGCGTGATCAGACTGATGAATAAAAAGCCCACTGTCAGGGGATGTAAAAAATGCCTTAACGAGATATACAATGATAACTATTATCATTATCATACGCATTTGTTTACAGACCTTAATAATTCAGGGAGATTTTCTAAGTGAATGTAACCATGCGTGTCCATAAGCGCCCTGCCGCTCTGCTGCTGGCAGGTTTGTTAAGTACTTCTGCTAACGGCGCTACTCAGGAGGAGACAGAAAGGCTGGCTGATGATGAAACAATGCTGGTCACCGCGGAGCAGGAATTAAAACAGCAGCCCGGTGTTTCAGTGATTACCTCACAGGACATTGAAAAGAATCCGCCGGTCAACGACCTCTCCGACATCATCCGTAAAATGCCGGGCGTCAATCTTACCGGTAACAGCGCCAATGGTGTGCGCGGTAACAATCGTCAAATCGATATTCGCGGTATGGGACCGGAAAACACGTTGATTCTGATCGACGGTGTGCCAACAACCTCTCGCAATTCGGTGCGTTACAGCTGGCGCGGCGAGCGTGATTCCCGTGGCGACTCCAACTGGGTACCGCCGGAAATGGTTGAACGGATTGAAGTTATTCGTGGACCAGCGGCAGCCCGTTACGGTTCAGGCGCTGCTGGGGGTGTGGTTAACATCATTACCAAACGTCCGACAAATGACTGGAGCGGATCGCTGTCGCTCTACACCAACCAGCCGGAAGATGATAAAGAAGGGGCAACCCGACGCGCCAACTTTAACCTGAGTGGCCCGCTGGCGGGTGATGCACTGACTATGCGGCTTTATGGCAACATCAATAAAACCGACAGCGATGCTTTCGATATCAATCAGTCGCATAACGGCTCCGGCGCGGCCGGTCGTGAAGGCGTTCGCAATAAAGACATCAATAGCGTGTTGTCCTGGAAGATTACGCCATTGCAGGTGCTGGATTTCAGCTATGGCTACAGTCGTCAGGGCAATATTTACGCCGGGGATACCCAGTACAGTAACGGAGCCGGTAATAAGCTTATCGAATCTCTCGACGGCTCGGAAACTAATCGTCTTTACCGTCAGACCTGGGGCCTCTCGCACAATGGCATCTGGGACTGGGGACAGTCAAAACTGACTTTTAACTATGAGAAGACCAATAACACCCGTCTGAACGAAGGCACCGCGGGCGCGGGCGAAGGCCGAATCAACAGCAGTACGTTTTCGACCAGCCGCTTTGAAAGTTACCGGGCAGGAGGTGAAGTCAGCTTCCCGCTGGAACTGCTGCGTGAACAGACCGTTACGCTGGGCGCCGAGTGGAACCGTGATGAGCTGAACGATCCCAACTCCATGAATGGCACCAGTGCGCCAGGCGTTTCGATTGACGGTATCAGTGGTGATGCGGGCAGCCGCAACAGTAAAAACAGTGCGACGCTGAGTTCGCTCTATTTCGAAGATAATATCGCCGCGACCGACAGTACTGAGGTGATCCCGGGTCTGCGCTTTGATTATCACGATACCTTTGGGGCTAACTGGAGTCCGTCGCTGAATATTTCTCAGGCGCTGGGAGAAAGTTTTACCCTGAAAGCCGGTATCGCCCGTGCATTTAAAGCCCCTAACCTCTATCAGTCCAGCGAAGGCTATTTACTGGCTACACGAGGTAATGGTTGTCCGGTCAACATTACACGTGGCAGTTGCTATCTGCTGGGCAATCAAAATCTTGATCCTGAAGTCAGCGTCAATAAAGAGCTGGGTATTGAGTTCAGTCAGAGTGGATATGTGGCGGGTCTTACCTGGTTCCGCAATGATTATAAGAACAAGATCGTCGCCGGGACCGATGTGCTGGGTTACGCCTCTAATGGCAACAACATTCTGAAGTGGAGCAACGGCGGCAAAGCGGTGGTTGAAGGTCTGGAAGGTAACGTTACGATACCGTTGGTCCGTGACGAACTTGAGTGGCGGACTAATGCCACTTACATGATCCAGTCAAAGGATAAAAAGACCGGCAATCCGCTGTCGATTATTCCGGAATACACCATCAACGCCATGCTGGACTGGCAGGTGACGCAGGATTTCTCTACCAACCTGAACTGGACAATGTATGGCCGCCAGAAACCAAGGCAGTATGCAGAATCCCGCACAGAAAATGGCTCAATGTCGACTCGGGAAGTCGGGGCTTACTCGGTATTCGGGGTTAATTTCAATTATGACATTACCAAAAATCTGCGGGCCAACGCCGGCATCAATAACCTGCTGGATAAGCAACTCTACCGGGAAGCAGATGGGGCATCGACCTATAACGAACCAGGCCGTGCTTATTATGCGGGTCTGACCATGACGTTTTAATTAACCGAAGCGCTTCCAGCCGGAAGCGCTTTTTTCAGGAAAAACAACCCTCTTCCCTTACTTCGTTCCCAACTACTTAAAATCGACCTGCATCAATTCGGCAATTGTTGAATCACGTGTTGTCAGCACACAGCGATCCAGATACTCGGTGAATCTGGAAGGCTTATTCATGCCAAGCTGCAGCAGTTTGGTGTTATCAAACACCACATTCAGGTTTGAGAAGTGCCCATACAGGTTCATCGCGCGCAGCATGATGCGTTCATTGCAGGGGCCAAACAGATCCTTAAACGTTCTTCTGCTATCTGACAGCTGTTTATAGGACACCTTCTGATAATCCACACCCAGCGCCTTGTTTCCTGACGCTCTGGCCATCGCCTCATCAATTTCTGCAAACGTAACACTGCTGTGTGTTCCGGCAGAAATGTGAATGACTTCATTAATGACGTTATCTGCGTCGAGCAGCAGAACCAGTGCATCCGCGCAGTAATCAACCGGAACCACATCAATACGATCGTCAAGTTCGCAGGTGAATTTACCCAACGCCAGTGCCATCCTGAATACCCAGAAAATGCTGGCTGAAGGCAGGCATCCCTGATCGGAATGACCCACCACAATCGACGGACGGGCAATCACCAGTGGCAGGCCTGGCAATTTCTCTGTCATCAGCTTTTCAATCGAAGCCTTACTCCATGTGTATTCAACGATATGCTGATCCCGACTGGAGTTGAGTCCGCCCTCAGTCACCAGTGAGCCAGGTTCCGGCGCACAGGACATAGCGGTTCCAACGTGGATAAATTTTTTCAAGCCTTCAACCCGGCTCATTCGTTCGGCAAACCGGAACGTGCCTTCAACGTTCACTTTCCAGATGGCAGGATTATTACCAAATGAGGCGACGGCGGCGCAGTTAATGACATGGGTAACGTCATTAAGTCGTGAGTCATGAATAAAATTATCCGTAAATGCCAGGTCACCCAGGATAATATTTTCAGGTGCTATCGAATTGATTACTGACTCCTTTAAGCCAAAATTCTTCAGGTTGGCTGTAAGCCTCTTCAACCCTTCATCAACGGTCTCGCCTCTGACCAGCAGCAGCAGTCGATCCTTAACGCTGTTCTGTAATAAATTTGCGACGACAGCCCCGCCTAAAAAACCTGTAGAACCGGTAATAAGGATTTTTTTCATGATAGTGCCATTTAATCTGGTTGATCAAAGGAAAGCATTAACAGAACGCTTCCCGAACAGGAAAAATTATTGTGGTTACCATATTTATGGTGGTCTTAAAGATAAATTAAGGTTTGACGCCAAATCCTAAACTGACGACTTAAACACTTCTCAGCCTGAGAACCAGACCAGTATAAAGGTAATAACTATCGTCAGGCTCAACAAGACTGAAGATATTTCATTAAACTTGTTCATTTAGATTCTGTTTATATTCCATGATCAGAGTGCCACCTTTAAATATTTACACCCTCTGTTGAACTCACGATCTGATTTGAACAATTTTTGCCATTTGGGATCAAGATTTTTTTAAAATTTTTTTCCTGAACTTATTATTAATTTAAAGAATGAAGTTTGTTGGTAGGTTATTTATGGAGAGTCAGTTCAGACTGTGTGTAGAACATGTGTAGAAGCTAAACAAAAACGATTTATCATATAAATCCCTGCACTTGTTTATCCATTGTTTAATGTTCATCAATTACACCCTTGGCCGTTATAAAATATTTCCGGGCAGACTCTCCGGCGCATTCTCGCGTTGCACTTCAGGTGACAGGCATGTTTACAACACACTTAAAACTTAAAAATACCGGCTGGGAAGAGTGCACCCTTTCTGCTTATGCTCAGCTTTACACTGCATTTGGGGGAAGCGTATGCACCCATCCCCGTGTTCTCGCCTATCTTTCTGAGCGTGAAGGCGTCTGTATTCAGTACTATATAAAAAGGCGACATGGACAACCCATTGCTGGGGTATTTTCAATTAATGGCTCTCTGGAATATAAAAAATCAAAGCTTCCCTTTGTTTTTGATGATTTAATCCTCCCGATTAAATCGGGTGAGAAAATTATCCTCCCTTTTAAAACCAAACGGTTATCGCCCCATTCTCAGGGCGTAATTTTTAACAGCATCCGTCACAACCTGTTTAAGAAAAAAATAGCTCACATCAAGTCCGACTTTTCCATGAAAACCGCTAAGAAGCGTACCGGAGAGGTACGGCGATTCAGAAAAGCGGGTGGAACAGTCGAAGATGTCTCCTCTTTTTCCCCTGCTGAATTGTCGGCTATTTATCAGCACCTGTTCGATTTGCGGTGGCAAAACACCCTTACGTGTACTGACACCAGCATCCTGACTGAGACGTTCACTACGTTCAGAGATATGATTTTCGGCAAAGTCTTATTCATCAATGACTCACCCTGCGCTTTTGACCTCAATTATAAAGTTGAATGCCCATCATGGTTTTATTTCGAGGACGTTAATGGCGGAATTGACCCGCAGTTTAAATCGATGGGGGTGGGTTCTGTCTTACTCTGGGAAAACATTCAGCACGCCAGAGCGTTAGCGGCGTCATCGGATAAGAAATTTATTTTTTCTCTGGGGGCTTACAACCCAGGCTGGCATTATAAAAAACAGTGGTGCGATATTATGCCCTCAGGCCGTACGCTATTCTGAAGCGAGATCCTTTTAGGTGATTGCATTGCAAACTGAATTTCATCCCGGCAATGCAATCATCTTTTAAACGTTAAATAATTTAGCGTCTACACACAATCTCAACACACCCTCAACTGAGAATAAACGCGTGTCCGATAACATGGGTTATCACTTTTAGAGACGAGAAATCCATGTTATCCCGCAAACATTTTTCGCTGCCTTTACTTTTGGTTGCCCTGATTGCCGCGCTGACGGGCTGCGATGAAAAAGCGATTATGGAAACTGAAGCCCCTGCTCCTCAGGTTGCCATTGAGGTGATCCAGCCACAGGTTTTATCGGTCAGCGAGACGCTTCCAGGTCGCGTTAATGCGCTGCACACTGCAGAAATACGGCCGCAGGTCAGCGGTATTATTCAGCGCCGCCTGTTTGAACAGGGCGCAGACATTAAAAAAGGCATGCCACTCTTCCAGATTAACGCGGCGCCTTTTGAAGCGGAAGTTGCCAGTGCTCAGGCCGGTTTACTGCGTGCCAAAGCCGGCAATGACAAAGCCCAGCAGCAGGCTGCGCGTCTGCGACCACTAATGAAAACGGGCGCAGTGAGCCGTCAGAGCTTTGATGAAGCCATTGCGAATGCCCGCCAGACGGCGGCAGATGTCGCGCAGGCCAGCGCTGCGCTCAGGCGCAAAGCGCTTGATCTGAGTTTTGCCACCGTTGAAGCACCGATATCCGGACGTATTGATCAGGCTCTGATTTCCGAAGGGGCGTATGTGACAGCCAGTGATAGCACCCCGCTGGCTCGCATCTACCAGACAGACCCTATTTATGTGGACGTCCACCAGCCCGCTGAGGTTTACCAACAGCTGCGCCAGCAGGCAGTGAGTCAGCAGAATGCCGCTACAGGCGTGCCGGTAAAGATTTTGTTACCCGGTGGCGCTGTCTATCACCAGCCAGGCAGGATCCTGTTCTCCGGCATGAGCGTCGATCCCGCAACGGGTGACGTTATGGTGCGCATTGAAGTGAGTAATCCTGACCGCGAACTCCTGCCCGGCATGTTTGTTCGGGTTGAGATCCTGCGTCAGCACTATGACGATGCGCTGCTGGTTCCCCAGCAGGCTGTATCACTTCAGGAGGGTCACGCTGCGCTTTGGGTAGTTGACGACAGGCAACAGGCCCGTCAGGTCAACGTGCACGTCGGGGAATTAATCCATGGCGCCTATCGCATTGCCGAAGGATTACCTGCCGGCAGCCGTGTTGTTGTCCAGGGCATGGATAAGCTCAGCAACGGCACCCAAGTCGCGGCAGTGATTTCAACTGCCTCCCCTGCAAATCTGACCATGAAGGCCGGAGAGTAATATGGCTGAGTTTTTCATCAGGCGCCCGGTTTTCGCCTGGGTTGTCGCCTTGTTCATCATTCTGTTCGGGATCATTGCGATCCCCAAACTGCCGGTGGCCCGTTACCCCTCGGTTGCACCACCGAATGTCAGCATCACCGCGACCTGGGCAGGCGCTTCGCCGCAGACGATGAACGACACCGTCGTCAGCCTGATTGAGCGCGAACTCGCCAGCGTCAAGAATCTGCTCTATTTTGAATCATCCACGGACACCTCGGGTCAGGCGACCATTACGGTCACATTCAAACCGGGCACAGATGCCGAACTGGCTCAGGTTGATGTACAGAACCGCATCAAGACGGTGGAATCCCGCCTGCCGCAGACGGTGCGGCAGAATGGGCTTCAGGTTGAATCGGCTGACACCGGCTTCCTGATGATTGTCAGTCTGACCTCTAAAGCCGGGAAAACAGACAGTGAAGCGTTAAGTGACTACATGGCCAGAAATGTGGTTGAAGAACTGCGCAGACTGCCTGGCGTAGGACGGGTTCAGCTGTTCGGCGCGGAAAGCGCGCTACGCGTCTGGATCGATCCCGCCAGACTGCTTTCACTCAACCTGACGATGAACGACATTTCTGCCGCCATCACCCAGCAGAATGCCCAAATCGCCCCGGGACGGGTCGGTGACGAGCCCGCGTTGCCCGGTCAGATGGTTACCCTTCCCTTAACGGTGGAGGGTCAGCTAACCACGCCTGAGCAGTTCGGCCGCATTGTGCTGCGCGCGAATCAGGATGGCTCCAGCGTCAAGCTCTCTGACGTGGCAAGAGTGGAGACCGGTTCTCAGAGTTACAGCATGCTGATGCGTGAAAATGGTCAGAACTCAACGGGTGCAGCGATTATGCTGGCGCCCGGTGCCAACGCGGTAAAGACCGCAGAGGCGGTGTCGACCCGGATGAAAGAACTGAGTCTGTCGATGCCGGAGGATATTCGTTACGCGCTCCCTTTCAATACCGCACCCTTCGTAAAGCTCTCAATCGGGAAGGTGATCCACACCCTTCCCGAAGCGATGGTGCTGGTATTCGTGGTGATGTATCTGTTTTTACAGAACATCCGCTATACCTTCATACCCGCCATTGTCGCGCCGATTGCCTTATTGGGCACGCTATCCGTCATGCTGCTCGCTGGCTTCTCCGTCAATGTTCTCACGATGTTTGGACTGGTGCTCGCCATCGGCCTCATCGTTGATGATGCGATTGTCGTGGTTGAAAACGTTGAGCGCATCATGCGTGAGGAGAACCTCAACCCCCGCGAGGCGACCTCAAAAGCGATGCGCGAAATAACGGGTGCCATCATCGGCATTACGCTGGTGCTCACGGCGGTCTTTATCCCCATGGGATTCGTCAGCGGTTCAGTCGGCATTATCTACCGTCAGTTTGCCCTCTCAATGGCGACCGCAATTCTGTTTTCCGCATTGCTGGCGCTGACACTGACCCCCGCACTCTGCGCCACGCTGCTTAAAATGCCTTCCGATCATGCCCGGCGCGGTTTTTTCGGCATGTTCAACCGCGGCTTTGATCGACTGACTAGCCGCTATTCCGGCTGGACAGCCATTACCCTGAAACGCTCCGGCCGAATGATGCTGTTGTTTATTGCACTGTGCGCAGGAACCGGACTGGCATTCAGTCAGCTATCTTCCGCTTTTCTCCCCGAAGAAGATCAGGGCTACTTCATGACGGCGTTTCAGCTTCCAGCGGAGGCAACGCAGCAGCGGACACTGGCTGTGGTGAAAAAATATGAAGATGCCCTGAGTTCGCGTCCCGCCATCGCAACTAATCAATCCATCATTGGCTTTGGCTTTTCCGGCGCTGGGGCAAACACCGCACTGGCTTTCACCGTCCTGAAAGAGGGCAAGGAACGCGGTGATAACACCACCCGGGGGGAAGTTGAATTTGTCGGGCAGGCGATGCGCGACTCACCGGAAGGCACCATCATGACGATGATGCCCCCGGCTATCGAGGAGTTGGGAAACTCTTCAGGCTTTACGCTGAGGCTGGAGGATCGCGCGAATCAGGGTTATGCAGCGCTGGAAGCTGCACAGACTAAGCTTTTGCAGCTTGCCGCTAAAAGCAGCAAAGTCACGCAGGTTTATCCTGACGGCTTGCCGCCGGGAACGACTGTCCGGCTGAATATCGATCGTGAAAAGGCCAATGCCATGGGTGTCTCGTTCTCCAGCATCAGCGACACGCTCTCCGCTGCGATGGGTTCGCTCTACGTCAACGATTACCCCAATAAAGGTCGAATGCAGCAGGTGATTATTCAGGCTGAGGCGAAAGATCGTATGCAGATTGATGACATCCTCAATTTGTATGTCCGAAGCAGTGAAAACCGGATGGTCGCGATGAAAGCCTTCGTTACACCGGTATGGTCATCCGCGCCTCTCCAGCAGGTCCGCTATCAGGGTTATCCCGCGATGAGGCTCTCAGGCAGTGCTGCGCCGGGTGTTTCAAGTGGTGATGCCATGAAAGAGATGGAAGCGCTGGCAAAACAGTTGCCGCCGGGTTTCGCGGTTGAATGGACCGGCCAGTCGTTGCAGGAACAGCAGTCTGCTGCACAGGCACCCATGCTGATGGTGCTCTCCATCCTGGTGATCTTCCTGGTGTTAGCTGCGCTCTATGAGAGCTGGGCCATTCCGCTCTCCGTATTGATGGTGATTCCTTTGGGGATCGCGGGCGCTGTCGCTGCCGTAATGATTCGCGGATTGCCTGATGACGTGTTCTTCAAGGTCGGGTTGATTACTGTTATCGGGCTATCTGCCAGGAACGCCGTGCTGATTATTGAATTTGCCAGACAGTTATACCAGGAGGGCAAGAGCCTGCGGGAAGCAGCAATCACCGCGGCCAGAATGCGTCTGCGTCCGATTATCATGACGTCAATGGCTTTCGGATTGGGCGTCGTCCCGTTAATCATTGCCTCCGGACCCGCCAGTGAAACCCAGCATGCTATCGGCACCGGGGTTTTTGGCGGCATCATCAGTGCTACGATTCTGGCCGTTATTTTTGTACCGCTGTTTTTTGTCATCGTGATGACTCTGCGAAATAAGCTGATCACTCATGAAAAATGATATGCAAACTGCGCTTCCAGCGGGTATCTCGTCTGATTTATTGTTTCACAGACCTGATATCATGATGGCAACGGCTGTAACACAATAGCGTTTATAGCGCACCCGGCGGCGCTCTTCAGAATAAGCGCTGAGCCGCCGTCCGGGCCGATTCAGATCGATGACAGGATAAGGATGAATAGCAGCGTGATTTTAATTGTCGAAGATGATGTCGAAATAGCCGCCATATTAACTGCCTATCTGCAGAATGCAGGTTTGACGGTAAGCCATGCGGAAAACGGAGCGTTAGCATTAGCGTTTTGTGCAACATCCTCACCTGATTTGATCGTACTGGATGTCCGTATGCCGATTATGGACGGCTGGCAGGTCCTGGCCGAAGTGCGTCGCCGGGGAAATATCCCGGTTATTATGCTCACGGCTAATGACGATGATGTGGATAAACTTTCTGCATTACGCATCGGAGCCGATGATTACGTCGTTAAGCCGTTTAATCCTGCTGAGGTGGTGGCACGAGTCCAGGCCGTGTTAAGACGTACCCAGGTTATCACACGCTCGAAAGATATTTACTCGACCCGATCGCTTTCCATTAACCTACAGCAGCACAGCGTTGTTGTTAAACCTGACGGGGTGGATATTGCCTCACGCCTGACAACAACCGAGTTCAGGCTAATCACCCAGTTCGTGCGCGAACCCAGCCGGGTATTTAGCCGGGATGAACTGCTGGAAGCGTGTTTTCCGGAAGGTGACACATTACCGCGAACTGTTGACAGCCATATCAGTAAATTACGCAAGAAACTCGATGATGCGGGTGCGTCAGGACTGCTGCAGAATGTGAGAGGCTTCGGATATCGCCTGGGAGAGAGTAAATGAAGCAACGTGGTCTTAGCGGGCAACTGAACTGGCTCATCGTCAAAGTCACGATCTACTCTTTTCTGACCTCCTTTGCCACCTATTCACTTTACCCGACCGTTATCGGATTATTTTCAGGTCAGCTGTTGCCACTCGACTTAGACATGGGGACAACCGGCGACTGGATTACCACGCTGGTGTCGACGCTGTTAACGATAGCCGTCTCGGTGTTTTTTTCTGCCCGCTTTGCGCGCCAGATGATCGTTCCGCTGGAGTCGCTGACTCACAGTGCAAAACGCGTGGCTGAAGGGGATTTAAGCGCGCGAGCCAGTCAAGGTGCCATAGAAATTGGCGAGATTAATGCGCTGGTCAAAGACTTCAACCGCATGGCGGAAACACTGGAAACCCTGTCAAATGATAGCCGGACCTGGAACGCCGCTATCGCTCATGAGTTAAGAACCCCGGTGACGATATTGCGTGGGAGACTTCAAGGCTTAGCGGACGGCATATTTGCGCCCGATCATAAGCTCTTCGTTAATCTGATTCATCAGACTGATGGTCTGACGCGGTTAATTGAGGATCTCAGAACCCTGAGTCTGGCGCAGTCGGGACATCTGCATATTCACTATGAGCGAGTGAATATTAAAAGTGAGATTGAATCGTTAGCTGAACTGGTGAAAGAGGATTTCAAAGCCAGTCACCACTCACTCGTGCTGAAAGTGAATCCGGCTATTATTGAATGCGATGCTTTACGCTTCCGACAGGTGATGCTGGCCTTTCTGGAAAATGCCCGCCGTTATTCCATCCCGGGCGTTGTCATGATTTCCTGTGAGCAGGATGCAGCAGGCGTCGCTGTGCACATAGACGATGAGGGGCCGGGAATCGATCAGGATTTTGCCAGGACGATATGGGATGCGTTTGTGCGCACCGATGATTCCCGTTCCCGCCTGAGTGGCGGGACAGGCTTGGGTCTGGCGGTTGTAAAAGCCATCGTGCTGGCCCATGGTGGAAAAGTCTGCTGCGAAAAAAACAAATTAAACGGCACGCGATTCTCTTTCTGGCTGCCCGATGCTAAAACAAGTCAACCTGTGCTCAACCCCGTCATCTTATCCTGATGCGCATCATTTCTCGCTTATATCCCATCTGAAAATGATGCCAGCCTGACTTCATGATTAATAATGCATCACCTGCATTTGTCATTGCCCTGGTCATTGCCCTAAAAGCGTAACGACAGGTAACTAACTTCGTGATTCGTGTATCCTGGCGAGCGTAACATCTCAAAGCCTGGCTATGCTCAGCGGAGTTCAACCTGCAACTATGACTATCAGGATATAAAAAGATGAAAAAATTATCAGTTATTGTTATGGCTACCGGTCTGTTTTTGTCTGTGAATTTACAGGCTAACGCCGAAGGATGTCTGAAAGGAGCCGCAGTCGGCGGCGTGGCAGGTCATGTTGCTCATCATCATGGTGTTGCCGGGGCCGCAGCCGGTTGCGCAGTCGGTCACCATATGGCGAAGAAAAAACAGAAAGAGGCCGAGAAAAATCAGCCGGCGCAGAATTAAGCTGAGCTTTGGTTCTGATGTAAAATAGCTGATTGCCGGACACGCTGTTGTCCGGCAATCGCGTAAGACTAATTTTTTTATAAAATAGCAGATAAGAGGTTTGACAGTTTGCGGGATATTATCTTTCAGATTTATCAGGTGTAAAAGGAGCCACGTTGACCGGCAATATTCTTTTTATACTGACTCGTTAAAAAATAACAGTAGCAGACTTAAACCATAACCGGCTATTCAGGTATGTTCTTAGCTGACTATTACGTTATTTCCTTCCCTGAGATGTATTCGCTCGACGGCCTAAGCGTCGTGGCTATTACGCCACTCTTCAATTCGCTCCTTTGAGACTTCTTTTTTATAACAAATCGGTGCATATCCGCCCTGCTTGCTCCATGCGCTGCGCCTGCCACAGCTACTGCCGTTACGTGCGGAGTTAAAGGGGCATGCACAAACACCCGGGTATGAGTCGATTGAATCCTCTATGATGAGCTGGCGAATCTGATCATCGGTTTGCTTAGATGTTTTACCTTCAGATGCGCTAACCCAAAAAATCATCATGCCCATACACAGAGAAAAGACGATTTTTCTGTTATTCATGATTTCCTCCAGAAGTGAGGAGGTTACGTTAACGCAGAATAAAATCGGGCGATCCTCTGAATAAAAGGCTAAAGATTGTCAACCCGGAGGGATGTTCTTCGCCCGGGGGGAAAGTGACTGATTTTACTGAACCAGGCCAATACGTCTTCTGAGAAAATTTGCTGAATCAGACATAAGCCGCCGCCGGGCGGCAGCGGGGAAATAATTATAAAGGCATTACTTTCTGCACCTCATGCTGAAAAACGTAGGGATCGGAGAGCAGTTCAAACTGCTCATCATCCGGATATGTCACGGCAATCTGATACTTTTCGCCTGCAAAGGCTTTAATCGCCTCGACGTTTTCCCAGTATGTAGCAAGAAAAAAATGCTCCCATTCACCCTGCGTTTCCCTGCGCACTCAGGCTCCCAGATTTCCCGGTGTCCCTTCTGAATGTTCTACACCGGTCTTTTGCAGGTGAGTCGCAAAGCCCTCTGCATGCCTGAGCGGTACGCATCCGTGCCATGTTCTGACAATCATTTCGCTCTCCTCATGTTGTGGAACGATTTAAAACATAAAAAAAGTCCATGCTCTTTGTCTATGGTAAGAGCAGCATGATAATCTTTAACCGCAAAATAATTTCGCCTGATCCATGCCCCACCTTACTACCTGCAGGTTCAGAGAATGTGCCAGTCGCGCCGTTATTCTCGTGACTCGTACTGCTTAAAACTGACTCATGGAGCGAGTTACAGATGAATTCCTGTTCGACACCTCGTCTGGCGCTGATAATCACTAGTGCTTTGGGCTGCATATTTACTTTTTTTGTGTGGCTCAATGAAATCGACCGCACTACCTTTCTGGCACAACCCGTACTTAAAGCACTATGGTGCGCCGTTCTCCCTCTGGGACTGTCTGTTTTTTTGATCATAAAAAAATGGGGTAAGGGGGAGCCTGTGAAAGGCATGATGAATAACATCAGGCTTTTCGCAGGTGCCGTTCTGATGGTTATCTTTTTAGGTTACATGCTGCTCACCACCCTAGTCTGGCTACTTCCGGGTACCATCAGCACCTATACGGCATATAGCGAGTTTTCGGCTGGCAGTCGTAACAGTTGTTCTGGCGTAGATGTTAACGATCCAGATCTGCAAAGACGGATTAAAGTGTGCGAACCTGCGGGCAATTATTTTGGTGGAGGAATGCTTAGTGTTACCAAACGTAGTACTGCGGCAGGCATGACCATTGTTAACTCAGTTCTTAAAGATTGAGACGCAATCCGTCTCTATTCCTCGCCCCGAAAAGACGACCGCAGGCGGGTAAATCGGGCCAGATAATTTTCACTACAGTACTAAATTTGGCAGGCTGCTAAACCCTGTTTACAGACGTCTGACTTACTTCCAGGCGATATAGCCGCCTGGTATGTCGCCTGGAACGCTCCTGAAAGCACGGCATTATGTATGATGTAACTAATTTTAATGGCTGACCCAGCGCGATTAGTTCAGCATTTCGGGAGAATCCCTGTCCTTTATAAAAGCAATCTTAACCGGGTAAACGGAGGCAACCAATATCTCCCATAGTCCTGATCACATCCGCACGCTTAAATGTTTAATTCTGATTTTAAAAAATGATGTATTCAATGACTGCAATATTTACCACAGCCATCAGCACGATTAATTCTGCTTTGTACCCGATATCTTCAGCTGCGCCCTGGCATTATAGAAACGTCGATAGGATAACCAGACGGCGATGATGGTTGACAGGCTGGCGGTGCCTATCAGCATGAACGTCACCATAATCTGATACTTAATCGCCTTGAGCGGATCGATTCCGGCGAAAATCAGTCCGGACATCATGCCGGGCAGGCTGACCAGTCCGACGGTTTTGGCTGCATCCACTGTCGGGATCATCGCTGTGCGAATGCTGTCAGCAATAATCCGGCCTGAGGCGAGCTTCACCGATGCACCCAGGCTCAACATCTCCATAATTTTCTGGTGGTTGTCACTGAAGCGCTGATTCAGGTTGCTGAAACAGAGCCCCACTGCAACCATGGCATTCCCGGCGATCATGCCTGTAATGGGAATGACCTGCATCGGCACAAACGCTATCGCGCCGCTCAGTACCAGAATCGTCAGTGTTATGACGGTGCCGCTGAAGATTGAAACAAGCGCTATCGCAAACGCGTTATCAATATTCTGACTGCGTTTGCGGGCGTTAATCGCGGCATTCACGCAGATAAACAGCACCATCAATACTGTCAGCCAGCGGTTATTGACATCAAAAATCGACTTCAGCACAAAGCCGACGATGACCAGCTGAACAATCGCCCGACAAACACTCCAGACAATATCTTTGCCCATGCCAAGTTTTTCTTTCTGGCTGATCAACAGCGCGATGACGACCAGCGTCAGTGACAGCAACAGCGAAGTGTCACTGATATTATGCTGATTCACGCTCGTTTTCCTTCTCTGACGGTTCAAGGCGCAGCACGTGCCCGGCCTGCTGAATATCGCTGACATCATGACTGATCCGTACCACGGCCACCTTTTCTTCAGCTACGATCCGGTTAATCAGTGAAAGTACAGCCAGCCTGTTCTCCTCATCAAGGGCGCTGGTCACTTCATCCAGTAACATTACGTCAGGCATAAACTGCAGATTGCGGAGCAGTCCGACACGCTGCTTTTCTCCGCCTGAAAGTTGTTCAACCGATTTTTCCAGCATGTCAGGAGAAAGTTTAACGCTTTCCAGCGCAGCAACGAGCTTGTCCCGCTGTGGATTCTGACGGCGAATCTCCCAGGGCAGCGCAAGATTGTCATAAACTGTCTGGCCGAACAGTTGTGGCGTCTGAAAACAGTACGAAACCTGCTGACGATAGGTCTCGGCTTTTAGCGTGGTGATGTCACTGTTCCTGAAAAGGATTTGACCTGTCGTTGGGGTAATAAGTGAAGCAAGGATTTTCAGAAGCGTGCTTTTTCCGCTGCCGGATGGACCGGTCAGTAACACATAATCGCCCTGATTTAACTGCAAAGATACCGGTCGCAGTAACTGGCGGTCCCCAACCGAAAAAGTCACATCCTGCACAGCCAGCAGGGGCAAAGCTCTGTCCATATTTACGCCTCGGGGCCTGACAAAATTCAGAATGACTGGAGTTTAGTATCCGTAAAAAGCGGGCGTTATGACTCACAGACTGATTACCGGTAGTGTACTTCCCTGCCCTTAAGCACAACCGGAATAGCGCATCAGGGGCATCTACTGAGAGGAAAAGCATAGGGCATTACGCTGCGGCTGTTCATCTTTTGATGAACAATTGTGACCGGCCATGTTGCAGCCGGTCAAAACTGGAAGCGTGACAGACATGCCAGGCGAGACTTATTTTTTTTCCCAGCTTGTTGAAACCGGATTGGTTACGCTGTTTTTTTCCTGCGTATAGGTGCCGTTCTGCTGCGCGATAGCCTCGCCGGTATCCACAATCGCGTTCTGAATAAAAACGTTCTGCTTTTCATTTCTGATAAAGGTTAACTGGTGAAAGGCCGTTTTATTGCCCCAGTCGGATGAAGGCAGTGAGATAAAGCGTACGGTGAAGGTTTCATCCTCAAACCTGCCCTGCATGACATAAACGCCGTAATGGTTTTCACCCTGAGAAATGATCTTATAGGTGCCGTTATCGTAGTAATAAATCTCCGCATCCGGAAATGGTTTTTTGTCATACATTTTTCGATAGTGCAGAACCTGTTTGATGGTGGGCTGACCAAAGCTGACGGAAAGCTTGTTACCTTCTGCTGATGTCGTCAGACCTTTAGCGTGAGCACTGCTCATCAGCATTAACAGGCTTGTAGTGATCATGGCGGTGGCTTTCACTCTATTCCTCCTTATCGGATTTGGGGGCCAATAGCGTAAATCACCCACGAACTTACACGGCAGCGGGTGTCTGGTGAAGAGGCAGCTAACACCTTATTACACATTGTTATAATCACGACAGGTGACCAGATTATTTCAGAAGCTCACGTCGGATAAACGTTGCCCGGCTGTCGATTGATGACAACAGCCTAATTAAGCAAACTGGCGCCGACATTGACCGATAAACCCAAAATAGCCAGGTTAAAAATAAATGAGATAACAGACTGCAATAACGTCAGCTTACGCATCTCTGTTGTTCCGGTGGCGACGTCCGCCGTTTGCGAGGCAACCGCAATGGTGAATGAAAAGTAGAGAAAATCCCAGTAGCCAGGATTTTTTGTTTTATCCGGAAATCTCAGCGGACTCACGCTGTTATCCCGGTAAAGATAGTGCTGATGGGCATAATGCATCGCAAAGGCGCTGGGTAACATGGCCCAGGATGCAATCAGGGTCAGTGCCGTCAGCAATAAATGCAGCAGTCTCGGCGTGCCGGTGAGACCTTTAAGCGTGGGGAGTTCACTCAGTATGGCCACAATGCTGACGATACAGGCCACGATCACAATGCCCAGCACCAGTGCAGCACTCTGATCCTGCTGTTGAGCAATGCGCCTGATGCCCGTTGCATCGGTACGCAGCATGCGAAACCAGAGAATACCAAGATAGAGCCAGGCCCAGACATTCCAGCTAATCAGTAACCGCTGCATCTGCCCGGGATGATCAGAGAGCAGAAAATAACAGATCAGTCCGGCAGTGATGGAGATCAGCAGTCTCAAACGAGCATAAAGCGTGGAGGTTAAAGATGTCGGCATCGTAAAACCATGGTGGTTTAATCGGAGTGATAACAACTGTAGTTAAAATCAGGTGAAAATCATGCACTAAGCATTAATTCTTACACTTTTAATGTACCGGTGTGGGTTCAATGCTGAATCATGAAAAGTGTCAAACAGGTCAGCGCAAAGTGTTATGCAGACAGTCGTCACCTGATGCTGAGATCAATAAATTATAGCGTTGTCTCTGACGCGCTTTTTAAGCGACTCTTTCAGGCTATTTGCATAGTTACACAACAATTAATAATCCGGAATCAGTGAGTCAACTCGCAAATAAAATACTGAATGCTTTAACAGTCATCTCTGAAACATTATTTCTGTGAAGCCAGCTGGCTCAGCAGAAGCTATTAATATTTTCCTCTAATGGAAGTAAGTAAGAAATGGCGGGCTCAGGCGTACTGTTTCCTGATAATTCTGAAAGTCAGTGTAAGATGTTGGAAATATAGCGCTGTGATTAAGTATGAGTCTGATTTGCTGTATAATTACGTATTCGTTTACACAAACGCGTTCTCTGTACATAACGGTTTGTGTTTTAATCCTTGAAAGTTGATGAGGCTCTGAAATTTTATGGATGATGTTGATCTGGCCCAGGAGCGCGAAGAAGCGCATCTCGCCGCTTCTCTGGCAGCCCGTAAGACCAAACTTATAAGTCCCAACGGTTTATGCGTCTGGTGCAAAGATGAAGCTGTCGTGGCCGAAACGGCTTTTTGCTCAGCTGAATGCGACGAGGATTATCATAAGTATCGCCGTGAGCAGAGTCAGCGTATTAGCTGATATTCCTGAGTGAGACATGCTCAAATTAGCACTGATCACATCTCTGTCCTTAACCCGACAGGGTGCCTTGCCCGTTATCCGTAAGGTCATCGTTGTCATGTCAGGCTGCATGTTTTTGCCGTAACTGTCGGCAGGACCTTTTCAGAGGGCAGAAAAGAGACCGGTGTTGATGCTAATTCCCGGTGGTGAAGGCATGCAGACACTGCATGCCTCACTGATTACTTACTCAGGTATTGATTGAAGAAGTCGGTCATCTTCGCAAATGGAATTTTACCCATACGATCGTATAAATCGACATGCGTTGCATCCTTCACGATCAGCAATTCTTTTGGCCGGCGTAACACCGCCTGTAACACTTTCCGGCCGGGGATCCGGACAAAAACAAAATGTCTGTAACACGGAAGAACTTAACCGGCAGGGACTGAATCGAGAGCGGCCTGCAGCCGGTCAGCGCTTGCCTGCTCGTCATTCTCCATAAAGAAAGCCACCAGTTCAGCAAGCTGAGACGGCGTGACTCCGACATTCATGCTCATATTCAGGTGCGCTTTCAGCTGCGGCTCAGTGCCGGACATGGCGGCCAGCATCCCTACGGTAGCCAGCTCGCGGCTTTTCAAGTCCAGGTTGTTGCGATTGAAAATATCACCGAAAAGATACGTCTTCAGATACGCGTCGGCAGCCGGAGCAAACCCGAACAGGGGGCCGCTGACCGCCTTTCCAGCCAGCGCAGCGCACAGCACGACAACGGAGCAGAGACCCCGTTTCATCAGGTTACGTTCATGACCTGTCTGCTGAGGCGTACTGCTCATCCGTGACCTGCTCCATCCAGTCAACGCCCTTGCCGTCCTGGGCTTCGGCGATGGCAATATGGGTCATGGCAGTCTCCGGTGCGGCCCCGTGCCAGTGCTTAACGCCGGTCGGTATCCACACCACGTCGCCGGGCCGGATTTCACGCACGGGACCACCCCACTCCTGCACCAGGCCAGCACCAGCCGTCACGATCAGCGTCTGACCAAGCGGATGCGTATGCCAGGCCGTGCGGGCAGAAGGCTCGAACGTCACGGTAGCCCCGCCGATACGCGCAGGCTCAGTGCCCTGAAAAGGGGAATCGATACGAACCGTTCCGGTGAAATAGTCTGGCGAACCTTTTACGGAGGGTTTTGCTCCGCTTTGCATAATCGTAATCATCGGGGTGATCTCCTTTGCGTAGGTGACTGAAACAGACAGTGCCAGGGACACTGCAGCAACGGCAAGTCTCTTCATGCAGGATCCGTTTTCCAGAGCTGGAAAAGCCGGACGCGGACATCACGCCCGGCACTTTTTAAGTGTAGGCCTGGCAGGATTGGTTGATAAGCCAGGTAAAACTGAATGCTTATGTGCAGGGCATGCAACAATGACAGCTCAAATCCTGACCGCGCACGATCACGCTATTGATTCCATTCTCTGGCCCCGACTAAAGCCTCTGCTGAAACGCTTTCCGGACATTCAGATAGAACTGAGTGTCGATTATTCGCTGACGGATATTGTGGCAGCAGTTTGATGCCGGCATCCGACCGCGTGATGCTCCAGCAGCGAGCTGCATAATCTGATGACAGCCTCTGCGGTGATC
Source organism: Pantoea sp. XY16 (assembly GCF_025153065.1). NCBI lineage: Bacteria > Pseudomonadati > Pseudomonadota > Gammaproteobacteria > Enterobacterales > Erwiniaceae > Pantoea > Pantoea sp. XY16. The sequence continues at coordinate 175,574 of NZ_JANZNP010000005.1, forward strand.
ACCGCATGCGCCGTCTGTACGGCGGATTCACTGATGATTTGTACTTTATTCTGCACATTCAGCGCAGCCAGTGCCTGCGGCAATAAACCAGCAGCCAGTGCGGGCGTCGCAGCAATGCTGAGTGGACGATGCTGCTGATGCGCGATCGCCTGTGCGCGTAAGCGAATCTGGTGCAATGACAGCCGCGCTTTCTGCACATACTGATGCAGTTGCAACGCCTCTTCTGACGGATGGATACGCGGGCCATTGCGAATAAACAGCGGATAACCCAGCGACTGCTCTAATTCCTGAATCAGGCGAGAGACGGCGGGCTGCGAGCGGTTTCGTGCTTTGGCCGCCGCAGTGACGCTGTCCGCAGAAATTACGGCCGGGAAGGCTTCCAGCTGACGCAGATCGAGGTCATTTAATAAGGTCATAGCAAGAGTACTTCCCTAAGTCGTTGATCGTTCCCGATAATCACCCGGGAAAAATCCATCATAAAGAGAGTCAGGCAAATCAGCCACAGTGAAAAATCGCGAAGCCCCTGGCATTAATGACGGCATAACGTGACCGTCGGGTGGCCTTGCGTCTCCTGACTCCCACCCGTTTTTACACTCCAGATCGCGACACGCTAATCCAATGAGCTCAGTGGCATTTTCAGTCCAGGCTAGAATTCAATAGGTAAGCGTCAGTATAAAACCGAGTTAACGGCGCGACTCATCATAAAGAGGACGGAAATATGAAATTCGGTGTGATATTTGAAGATACTGGCGTCGAAGAGGAACATGATTTTGATTCCAAACCTGTTGCCGGCGATTTAGTGACGTTAACGCGCGACGGGGTTGGCAAAGATTATATTGTTATCATTGAGCCTGACCCGGACCACACCCATGATGACGGGCGTGACGGGCATCCAACAAAGGCCAGAGTCCGGCCCGCTTAGCGCACGGTAAGACGCTATTAACCGCCCTCTGAGGCGGTTTTTAGCCTGCTTGCATGGAATAAGGACGACTTGCTTACCTTAGCGGCTTTAGCGCTACATCAGCACGATACCACAGCGTTTCAGAAGCAAAGCCCAGAGTGCGAAAAGCAGGAGAGTGATAGCGCAGGAGATGAGCAGCGTCAGCCAGAAGCCGGTGCGCTGATAGAGAAAAGGGAACAGAATAAACATGGGCAGTATCGGCACCACATACCAGAAGGTGTACCAGGCATGAGCACTAATTTTTGCCTGGGTCTGTCCTTCTACCTTCATCCAGATAAGCATTAGCACGGTAACCAGAGGTCAGGCCGCAAGTAAGCCGCCCAGGCGATCGCTACGTTTAGCCGCTTCTGAAATCAGCACGACCATAAAAGCCGTGATAGCATATTTCGATATCAGCCAGAGCCTGATTGTTCTCAATATTCCTGTTCATCCGACACCTGAGTGCCGGACCGTTTACAATCGTCCCGCTCCGGGATGTCAGCAGACGCAGTTACGGCACCATCCTGCGCAGCGTGTCATCTTTCAGAAAATAGTGATGGAACAGCGCCGCCAGCGCATGCAGACCGATTAACCAGTATCCCAGCCGGGCAAGAGTCTCGTGCCAGCCAATCAGCATACTGGCCGTGGCAGGATCGGGCGATGTCGCCACAGGCATATTGATCCCAAACAGGGCCCACTCTTTGCCACGCAGGTAACGCGAGCTCAGCCCGAGAATCGGTAAGACCACAAACAGCGCATAAATCAGTGTGTGCACCAGATGTGAAAGACCGATCTGCCAGCGTGCCACGGGCGGCGTAATCGGCGGCGTTACAGCACGGGTACGCAGCCAGAGGCGGGCTATCATCAGGATCATGACACAGAAGCCTGCGGAAAAGTGGGTGATCATCACTGCATTTCGCTGCCAGGTTCCCTTCTCTGCCATCCAGCGCAGTTCGATGGTGGCATAGGCGACGATAATCAGTAAAACCGTCAGCCAGTGGAAAAGAATTTGCGAACCCCGGTATTTCTTCAGCATAGATAAACTTCCGTCACTATTTTTTTGCATCACTATACCAGTTATTTATTAGATGTTTATTAAGCGATTACTGGCGCGTTATGACAGGCCACACGGCTTAATGATACAGGCTGATAAGGACCAATCTGCCTCAAACGCAACGCAGGATCAGCTACGTGCCACAGAGATAGCCTGTGGTTAAGAGTGCCTGCCGCTGACATATTGCCTGCGGCGCTCAGCATTCGATTTCCTCTTGTCCTGCAGGCCCACTGAGCAATTTCATGCGTATGAATATCCCGTTAATCCCTAAGGCTAATCAGGCTTTTTAGTTCATTACGCCTTTAACATTCAGCGCTGTGGGTATAAGAAGTTTATGATTTAACACAGCGATAAATCTTAAACTTAACCTGATGTTCATCCTGTAAAATGGCGAAAGCATGCAGCTGACGCGCTGCGTGCCGCCATAAATACACTCCGCACTGGAACGATTAGCCCGCCCTGTGCGAATGTTTCTTTAAGTCAAATCCGCGCCCTGCCGCCATGACCCGCTTGCGCCTCGCTTAACTTTAGTACCAGCGTAAATAAGAGTAAAAATAACGCGCGTTACCGTAACCTTAGAACTCTACATTTCTCATGCAAAAACAGTAACTTCTCCTCTCATTAGAGTTCGCCTATGCTGGCTGCTCACGACATTTTGCGTCAGAGGGATTTGCTATGTTTAACGTACCCGCAACCTACAGTGCAGAGGCTGTTGAGTGCCTTTACGAAGTTATCGACATACTCAACCTGAACGGCGCACGATGCCACGTTATCTTTGATAGTCAGGCGTCCCGCGCCGCGGTGATCGAGGCAGATACAACAGAGCAACTTGGCGAAATGCGCTACCCTGTGCTGGCTGTGCTTGAGATGGAGCGCGTCACCAGCATTAATACCCTACTGCGTATTAAATCATTCTGGACCGATTCAGACGGTGCTCACCCTGAAATAGCGTCAGGCAGCCTGGCGAACGCGTTATATAAAGCGCTGACACTGAAAAAACATATTACGCTGGTGGGATTGTAAATCAGGCTAATAAGGAGCGCGCGCGTTGAGTTCCCCTGGAGCTCAGGCTGTTCAGACACGCGGCAAGAATGTCCTGGGCTGTTGAAGCACTGTGGGAAATATTCATAGAAGACCAAATCTGATCAGCAATGCTATCAGAGATAAATAAGTGCAAATAAATACGGGAACCGCAAACAAAGACTATATGCGCGCTTATTACAATCCGTTTTCCCCCATTTTACTGAAAGCGTTCTGAACTCGCGCGCATCATGATTTTGGTTATAAAGAGTGATTAAGTTCTCGTCAGCACCAAAGGTGTACAGCTACGTTGGATGAAAAACTACCCGGCATGCTCAGCAGAAAACGTCAGGTAATTTTCGGGTGTAATCAGCTGATAAGGCACCCAGTTAAGCGTCTCAACTTTCTTCTTATCCAGCAGCGCTTTGGTCACCTGGACCGCACCTGTGGCCTGTCCTCTGGCATCCTGAAAAATAGTCAGCGCCATCTTGCCGTTTTTAATGAACTGCTGACCGTCCGGTGTTCCGTCGATACCGGCCACGAGAATTTTTTCATTCTTCGCCTGGTTTAACGCCATGATGGCACCGATTGCCATCTCATCGTTATTTGCGGCGATGGCATCAATCGGACGCTGATTCAGCAGCCAGCCTGACACGACATCTACCGCTTCATTGCGCTGCCATTTCGCCGTCTGCTTCTCAATGACTTTCATGTTCTTATATTTGCTGATAACGGCTTCTACCGCGCGGGTACGTTCCCGAGCCTCTTCATTCGACAGCGCCCCCATAAGAATGGCCACATTGCCTGTGTAGTTCATTTTTTTTGCCAGTGCTTCCATCTGCATTTCGCCGCCCAGCGCCGAATCAGAGCCGACATACGCCATGTTTTCGGGCAATTTCACTTCCGGTTTTCGGTTCACAAAAACCAGCGGAATACCGGCCTTTTTTGCCGCATTAATCATCGGCAAGACGCCCTGGGTATCGACCGGATTAAGAATAATGGCGTCTACGCCCTGGTTGATAAAGTCATCTACCTGCTGCACCTGCAGCGCGACATCACCTTTGGCATCGACAAACTGGCTGTTGAGCTGGCTGGCTTTCAGCTCCTGTTGCATGCGGGTACGAAGTATAGAGACAAAGTTAAGGTCGAAGTTAGCCAGTGCGACGCCAACGGTAAGGGTTTTGGCGTTGCCACTGACACTAAACAGCAGGACGCATAGGCAAAGAAGGAGGTTTCTGATGTTCATAGTGTGTTCCTGTAGGGTTGAGGTTGTTATTGTTTTCATTAACTTTATTTTGCGTCGGGCAACAGGCAGATATCCGACGCACTGCGCTTACAACGTAAAGTGATCGCGGAACTGCTGGATAGCCGCTGTACTATCGCCACTGGCCCAGCCCTCCATAGCCACTGTGCCGCTGTAACCCATCTCCTGCAGCGTTCGGGCGATAGCACGGTAATTGATCTCCCCGGTGCCCGGCTGCTGGCGGCCAGGTACATCGGCAACCTGAATTTCTCCGATGGCGGAACCGCAGCGCCGCAGCAGTTCAATCAGATTGCCTTCGCCAATTTGCGCATGGTAGAGATCCAGATTCATCTTCAGCGCCGGGCTATTGATCGCCTCGACCAGCGCCAGCGTCTCAGACGCCAGGGCAAAGGGTGTGCCTGGATGATCGACCGGCAGGTTAAGGTTCTCGAGTGTGAAAACCCGTCCGGCTCGTTCGCCAAGAAGCGCAACCTGCCGCAGCGTATCGGCGGCCTTCAGCCACATTGCGCCGGTTACCGTTGTCACGGGTTTTACCGGCAGACCGCGATCGTCAAGCCCGGTGCCATGCAGATTCAGTACCGGACAGCCGAGACGTGCTGCTACGGCCAGCGACGCTTCAGCGCTTTGCAGCAGTTGCTGGATTTCCGTCTCATCCGTCAGATTACCGCTCAGATAACCGGTCATAGAGGTAAAGCGCGCACCGGTCGCGACCAGCGCATCGATATCCTTGCTGGCCCATCCCCAGATTTCGACGCCAAAACCCAGTTCGTGAATGCGTTTTACGCGCTCAACAAACGGCAGTTCCAGAAATACCATTTCAGCGCATACGGAAAGTTGATAAACGGCCATCAGCGAGCTCCCAGCTTAACCGGCAGGTTGCGCTGCACAGATTCGATACAGGCCAGCGCGATTTCCAGCGCGTTTCGCGCGTCTTCACCGGTGGCGCGGGGCGTTTCACCGCTGCGGATACAGTGAGCAAACTCACTCATTTCTGCCACGTACGCTTCGCGCAGCAGATCTGAATCCAGTCTTGACGTATCGACCGAAATTCCGCTGGCGGTATAACGCACGCAGTGATTGGCATTGATGTGGCCCGCCTGAAGCATGCCTTTGCTGCCAAAAACCTCGCCACGCACGTCGTAGCCGTACACCGCCTGAAAGTTTGCCTCAGCAATCGCGATGGCGCCGTTGTCGAAGCGAATAGTGACAACCGAGGTATCCAGCAGGCCTTTATCTTTAAAGTCTGGCCGCACCAGTGCATCGGCCAGCGCATAGACTTCAACCGGCTTCGCGCCGTGATTGAAGTGCAGCAGGGTGTCAAAATCGTGAATGAGGGTTTCAAGGAAAATTGTCCACTGCGGAATCGGGGCGGGATCGTTCAGGCCCGGGTCACGGGTTACCGATCGGCTGAGCTGCGTCGTACCATTCTCGCCGTTTTTCACCGCCGCAATCGCCGCAGCAAAGCCGGAATCAAAGCGGCGATTAAAGCCTACCTGTAACACCACGCTGGCCTGTTTTGCCGCCGCGATAGCGCGATCGGCCTCCTCCAGCGTCACTGCCATTGGCTTTTCACAGAACACATGTTTGCCGGCATTAGCCGCAGCGATCACCCACTCTGCATGTGTCCGGGCAGGAGCCGCAATCGCGATAGCGTCAATTTCATCATCCTGCAGCAGCGCATGCAGATCGCTGTACGCTTTGCTGACCCCAAGTCGGCTGGCGAGCTTTTCCGCCGCGCCAGGAAACGGATCGGCCACGGCTGCCAGGGTGGCGCCAGGCACGCGCCAGGCCAGATTTTCGGCATGAAAACTGCCCATGCGGCCTGCGCCAATTAAACCCACACGCACTGTTTGATGGTTCATAAAAACTCCTTATTATTTCGCTTTAGCCCAGGCGGGCGAGGACAGGTGTTGATGAGATCGTTGCGCATCAGCGGCGAAACGACGGGATTTGGAGAGCATCAGCGGCTCAATATGCTCAAGTGAAACGCCGCGGGTTTCCGGTAAAAAACGACGGACAAACCAGAACGCGATAAGACATCCCACCGCACACAGCATCAGCGGGAAGGCACCATGAAAGTGTTCCATCAGCACCCGGCTGCGGTTCATCATCGGGAAGCTTTGCGTAACGATAAAATTCGCGACGTACATTGAGGCAAACGCAAAGCCCATCGCTACGGCGCGGATACGATTAGGAAAGATTTCAGAGATCAACAGCCAGGCACCCAGGCTCCATGACAGGCCAAATATCAGCACAAAGGCTAATAGCCCCATCACTGGCAACATCCCTCCAGCATCGGCGATAAATGCCCAGGCGGTGAAGACCATAGAGAGCGCACATCCCAGTGCCCCCCAGCGCAGCAGCAGCGTCCGGCCCAGACGATCGATGGTACTCAGACAAACGGCCACGCCAGCCAGCAGCGCAAGTCCAGGGAAAATGCTGTGAAACAGGGAAGACTGGGTACTGCCGGTGATGTTTTGTAAGGGTGACGGCGCGTAATAGAGCAGGATGTTGATACCGGAGATCTGCTGCAAAATGGCAATGGCACAGCCAATCAGCAGGATATAGCGTGCCCGTGCATCCCGCAGAATGCCGGGCTGGCTGGCCCGGGCGTTGTCATGCTGATGTGACGTCAGGATCTCCTGTAACAGTCGCTCGGCGTGCCGGGCATTTGAAAGACGGGTCAGCACGTCGAGGGCGCGATCTTTTTTACCGTTCAGCGTCAGCCAGCGCGGCGACTCCGGCATAAATGGCACCAGCAGCAGGAATAGCGCACAGGGCACCACGCCGGAGGCCAGCATCCAGCGCCAGCCTTCACTGACAATCCACTGATGCGGCATACCGCGTGCAATCAGGTAATTCACGATATAGACCGTTACCTGTCCACCGATCATCAGCATCTGCTGCAGGCCGAGCATGCGGCCCCGCCAGTCTTTCGGTGAAACCTCCGCGATATAAAGCGGCGTAATCGCTGATGCCATCCCGACTGCCAGCCCACCTGTCAGCCGCCAGAGAACAAACCCGGTCAGAGAACTCGCCAGCGCAGCACCTACTGCGAAGAGCAAAAAAAGTATGGCGGTGAGGATCAGTGTTGATTTGCGGCCAATACGATCTGAAATGAAGCCCACGCCCCATGCGCCAACGATGCAGCCAGTAATGACATTCGATACTGCCCAGCCACTCTCCCACGGGGTTAAGTACAGATGTTCTGTCAGCGGCTCGATAACGCCGGAGATAACGGAAGCGTCATAACCCAGAATGACGCCACTGAGTGAAGCAATGGCGCAGATAAACAGAATCAGCCGTAAATTATGTTTGCACATAACAACTTATTTCCCTTCGCTTGTTTGGTTCAGGTAACTGCATCCACAGTTGCAAAGGTGATGCCAACCGAAATCCGGGAAATTTTGTGAGCGCTGCCACAGCCCCACCTCACAAATTGGCAACAAAATTTACATGTCAACTTAACATGTCCATAAAATGGGCATTTGATCCCGTGAGGTGGCGTGTGAGTCAGCAACTGTTATTACGCGATGAGAGCGAAGCAATTTTCAGCCTGCCGGACAGGGAAGACGCTGACGGCTGGGATGCGCTGTTATGGCAGAGCTGGCAGCGTTTCATTCAAGGCGAACAGCCACCTGCGCTGCGACAAACTATTCTGCATTCCTGGCAGCGTTCGCAGCAGTACGCTATCGATCCGCACTGCTTTATCTATACCGCCCCGCCAGCCAGTGAGCTGACGGCAATTCTCGAAAACAATGCAGAACTGATTCTTGTTGCGCGCAGCATCATGGAAAATTTGCTCGCCTATAATCCGGATGGGCACATTAACCTCACCGACGCACAGGGGGTAACGCTCCATTTTTGCGGGGCCGACCTGACACCGGTCGGCAGTATTCTGCGTGAAGAGGTATTGGGCACTAACTGTACCGCGCGCTGCCTCATTGAACAGCGGCTGGTGTACGTGCTGAGCGGTGAGAACTGGAAGTTTGATCTGCGCAAACGTCGCCGACAGTGCGCTGCGGCACCGGTCCGCAATGAAAATGGAGAGTTGATTGGTGTGCTGACCCTGACCGCCACGCCGGATAATTTTAACGCCCACACGCTGGGTACGGTTCAGGCGGCGGCGGAAGCTGTCGGGCAGCAACTGATGTTACGACGCCTGCTGGCTGAACAACAGTCCATTCTGGAGACGCTGAATGAAGGCGTTATTGTCTGTGATAAACAGGGACGCATCAAAACGCTTAACCGCTATGCGCGCCAGATTTTCAGCGGGCTGGAACCACGCGATACTCCGATTGATGAACTGCTGCGACCGCAGGCCGGATCGCTGCTGACCATGCCTTTCTGTAATGACCTTGAGCTGCAGTTCAGGCCAGCAGGCCTCGCTCCCCTCTCCTGCCTGATATCGTTAATGCCCGCTCCGGATGGCGGACGCGTGCTGTCACTGCGTGAAAATCAGCGTATCCGCGCGATTACACGACGTGTAATGGGTGTGAACGCCAGTTACACGTTTGAAATGATCCGCGGCCACTCATCACGCCTGCAGCAGGCGATCCATAAGGCACGCGTCAGCAGCCGTACCGACAGCACAGTGCTGCTCAGCGGCGAAAGCGGCACCGGTAAAGAGTTGTTTGCTCAGGCCATTCATAATGCGAGTCCACGCCATCAGGAAGCCTTTATCGCTCTGAACTGCGGCGCACTCCCGCGTGATCTGGTGCAAAGCGAGCTGTTTGGCTATGCCGATGGCGCCTTTACCGGTTCACGTCGTGGCGGTTCACCGGGCAAATTTGAACTGGCTGACGGCGGAACCCTTTTTTTGGATGAGATTGGTGAGATGCCACTTGAAGCGCAAACCAGCTTATTGCGTGTTTTACAGGAGAGCGAAGTGCTGCGTATTGGCGCTGCGCAGCCGGTGAAAGTTAATGTGCGCATTATCGTAGCAACCCACTGCAACTTACCTGAAGCCGTAGAGAAAAACGCGTTCCGGCGCGATCTCTATTATCGTCTGAATGTGATTTCACTGGAAATCCCACCATTGCGCGATCGTCGTGAAGACATTCCGGAACTGGTGAACATTTTCATTCAGGCACTCTGCACGCGTCTGAAGCGTATTCCACCGGTGGTCGCGCCCGAGGCAATGACATGTCTGCAATCCTGGGATTGGCCTGGAAATGTGCGCGAACTCGAAAATGTCATTGAGCGTGTCGTTAACCTGAGTGAAGGATTTGAAATTACCCGATCCGATTTGCCGGAATCGCTGCAGGAGAATTTACCCAGTGATGTGTCCGAAGATATGCCATCCTCACTGCAAAATCTTGAGCGTATGCATATTTTACAGGTTGTAAGTGATCAACACGGGAATCTGCGTCAGTCGGCCCAGTTGCTGGGCATTTCACGAACAGCGTTATACAACAAGCTGAATGGCTGGGAAATCGATTACCGTGCTTTCAGAAAAAACATGCCTTAATCTCTGCAATGGCCTGACTGATTAGCGGCATAAAATCGTACCCGCTGCTGGCCAGCAAAATGCCGCAAATCACCCAAATCACGATAAATACTCCCGCCGTTATGCGACTGACAGGACCTCTGCTGGCCGGCACTGCGCTTTCCCGATGCTCATGCATGACTTCGGCTGGAATGAGATGCACCACCAGCATGATGCCTGATGGCACGATGCTCAGGTCATCGAGATAGCCAATAATCGGAATGAAGTGGAGATCAAGTCGATGGGGGAAACGGCTTTACGCATCTGTATAGCTGCACCTTTTACACGCGTGCTGCGTGCTAAAAACGATCTTACTCATCAATTCTTAGCATCAGAGATATTCGCATCCCAGACTTTCATCACGGCGGATACTGCCGCATCCAGTTCTTTACCGCTTGCCCCATCCCGGGCTTCCGTTGACAGGCCGAGTTCAAAACTGTGGAGCGTTACCGCCAGCGCCCGCACGTCTGTACTGGCAGCCAGCTGTCCCGCCTCTTTCGCTCTCGTGACACATCGCAAAAATCCCGCCCTTGTCCGTTCGCGCTGCACAGTCAGAATTTCACGGATGTGATCATTAGCGGGTGAACAGGTATTCACGGACAGCGCAATCAGGCAGCCGCTGGGATGCCCCGGTTCTGTCTGCATTTTTGCCGAACGGCGCAATGCCAGTTCGACAGCTTCGCGAGGCTCAAACGTGTCATCCCACAGGCAATCGTTAACCTGGCCGTAAGTCGACGCATAGCATTCAACCACCTCCTCAAACAGCGCCTCTTTTGATCCAAACGCAGCGTAAAAACTCGGTGCGGTAATACCGTTACCAAGGTTCGACTTAAGCATGGCAAGCGAGGTGGACTCGTAGCCATACTGCCAGAAAAGGGTCATCGCCTGACGAATTGCCTCATCACGATCAAATGTCCGTGGACGTCCCATCTGAGCCATATCCGCTCCTGTTTTTACCTGTCAGATTTAAATACTAATCGATACATATGTGCTTGACAAGGCTCAGGCCGGTCTATAGCTTCAGATATATACCAATCGATACATTAATCAGAAAATTTTTTGCCACAAGGGTTTTCACGCTATCAACAATTTAAAAAGGGGCTCACGTGCACACCACTTCAGAATTCCATGAAACCACCCCCCAGCGGGGTCTGCCTCTGGCTTCCCTGCTGGCCTTTGCCATGACGGGCTTTATTGCCATCCTGACAGAGACACTACCGGCAGGTCTGCTTCCGGAAATCGGCGAAGGCCTGGGTGTTACTCAGGTGATGGCGGGCCAGCTGGTCAGTATTTATGCGCTGGGATCGCTGCTTGCGGCGATCCCGTTAACGGTGCTGACCGGTGCATGGCGGCGTAAAAAAGTTCTGCTGCTTGCCGTCGGCACCTTTCTGATTTTCAATACCATGACCACCCTTTCGTCCAGTTACTGGCTGACGATGGCGGCCCGTTTTATGTCGGGTGTGGCAGCCGGACTGGCATGGGGGATCCTGGCAGGCTATGCACGCCGCCTCGTTCCTGCTGCGTTACAGGGTCGCGCACTGGCTATTGCTATGGTTGGCATACCGGTGGCTCTGTCGCTAGGTACGCCGGCAGGCGCATGGCTGGGCAGCCTGATAGGATGGAGAGTGCCCTTTGGGATCATGGCAGCCCTGGCCGTGATTCTGTTCATCTGGACATGGATCGTGGTTCCTGATCTGCCGGGGCAGCAGTCAGGCCGTGGCCTCCCTGTGTGGAACGTTTTCCTGATGCCCGGCGTCACACCCGTTCTGGCGGTTATCTTTCTGTGGATGACGGCACACAACATTCTTTACACCTTTATTGGCCCGTTCCTGCAGCTGTCGGGACTGGCTGCAAACGTCGGACTTATCCTGCTGGTTTTTGGCATTGCGGCACTTATCGGCATCTGGATTACCGGAATGCTGGTAGATCGCTATCTGCGCAATCTGGTTCTGCTCAGCCTTGCGGCCCTGGCGGTTGTCTCTGTGGTGCTCGCCGCAGGCATGCGGCAACAGGTTCTCGTCTTTCTGGCCGTCATCGTCTGGGGATGGTCGTTTGGCGGCGCGTCAACTCAGATGCAGACGGCCGCTGCCGACTCGGCGGGCAATTATGTCGATGTCGTTCAGGCGATGGTGACTACCGCATGGAATCTGGCCATTGCCAGCGGCGGAGTCGTTGGCGGGCTGCTGCTCAATAATGCCGGTGCTGAGTCATTCCCCTGGGCGCTTCTGGCCTTTATGGCTGTTGCGTTTGTCATCGCGTGGCGTGCGAAAAAGCACGCCTTCAGGCCTGGTGTCAGAGGCAGTTCAGGGAAGTCGTAGCCGCGTAAATTGTCTGAAACCACACATTTCTCTAATTTGCTTTGCAATCTGCGACACGGATGTCCGCCTGAAGATGCTGAGCAAAATGGCGTTCCTGCATCGCATTGCGATGAGGAACCTTGCCTGAAACGGACTAACAAAACAGGTCACTTTTATTTCAGGAAAAGTTCTAAGGACATCACCTTTTGGCTGTCATCGGTGACGCTCACTTTTTGACGTCCGAAGATCGGGTTACTGAAGTGCTGGTTTTTATGAAATCTGACAACTTAGTACCTCGCGCGGCTACTACTCAGTCGTGGAAAAGCCGCGGGCGGCGGCAACGCTTCCGGGTCAGCAGGCACGTTGTTCAGCATCCGCAAAAATGACGCAGCCCAGTGATGGCTGTTGTGCATATGCAGGCCTTTCATCAGACGGGCGTGCAGACAGCGCCGTTCGTGTAACGGCATCTGCAGGGCGCGATGGACCGCACTGGCCATGGCATCAGGATCATAAGGATTGACGATGATGGCACCTTCCATCTGCCCGGCGGCACCGGCAAACTGCGACAGGATAAGTACCCCTGGATTTTTCGGGTCCTGCAGCGCGACGTACATTTTGGCCATCAGGCTCATGCCCGCCATGAGCGGCGTAACCAGCGCAACGCGTGAGGCACGATAGATACCGGCCTGCTCTTCCCGGCTGTAAGCGTGAGTCAGATAGTTCACCGGATACCAGTTCATGGTGCCATGCACACCATTGAGTTCTCCACATTGCGCTTCCAGAGCGTGACCGAGTTGTGACGCATCATGTGCGTGTCCGGCTGCCGGCGGCGCAAGCTGCAACAGCGTGATATTTTTCTGGTAGCAATCATGCCTCCGCAGCAGCACCTCCAGCGTGCTGATTCGATAAGGCAGTCCTGAACTCTCATCAAGATGGCCGCCGCTCAATACGCTATTTTCGGGCAGACTTTCGCGGCACTGCATTTCCATATAGGCGCAGCTGTTACTCTCACGCAGAGACTCAACATCGTCGAGGTCGATCCCGACCGGGAACACACCAACGTTGATGATCCGGCCATGAATGCGAAAGCTGTGCGCTTCCAGCCATTCCAGCCGGAATTCGCTCTCCAGCCAGACGAGGAAGTTATTCATATCCTGCACGGTCTGAAAGCCAATCAGGTCACAACACAACAGCGACTCTGTAAACCAGCGCCACTCGGGTATGGTTTCAAACATTCTGCCAGCCGGGAAAGGCTGATGCAGAAAGATGCCGACTGAATTGGGCAGGCCCTCTTCGCGGATGTAGCGGGCACAGCCCAGCAGGTGATAATCCTGAATCCAGATAACATCGTCTGGTGTGGCATTTTCACAGATGGCCCGCGCATAGGCTTTATTAATGTTTTTATATTCCTGAAAACCATTGGTGGAAAAACGGGCCATGTCCGGACGCTGGTGGAAAACAGGCCATAGCCCTTTATGAATGTAATTATGGTATCCCTCATTAAGCTCGCCCGGCGTATAGGGGAAGGTCACGGTTTCATACCGATCGTGCTGCTTCGCAACATCGGCTCTTGACGCATCCTGAGAGATAACCGTGCTTTCACCATTCCAGCTAATCCAGAGGCCGCCCAGCCGGGAGAGTATCCCGTCATAAACTGCAGTAAGCGTCGAGCGTTGCGATTGATTATGAGAAACAAGGATAAGGCCTGACATGGTGTGTTCCCTGATTGAAGGCTGTGGACAGGCGATCAAGCCTGGCAGCCTGCGGCTGTTAAGCTGAGGTCGGAGGATAAACTGGAGAAAACCGCTCATGAGTGCGCGCCCTGTCCGCTTAATGCCTGCTGGCGCTTCTGGCGCAGATTGAATCATTAATCCCATCGTGCAGAGTCGTCACCCAGACGCCAGGCAGTGAGGGAAAGGCGATGAATCCGTTACGCTCAAAAAAATCCGGCACGGGTTCACCCATTGCAATAATACGGCGGCAGCCTCTGGTGCCCGGATGAGAAACACAGCAGTGCAGCAGCCAGGATCCAAGCCCGACAAAGCGATACTCCGGCGAGATAAACAGATTCCGGATTACCCAGGTTTCAGCCATGTCAGTTACAACCCGGGCAAAACCGATTTGTCGGCCATTACGATAAAGCCCGAAGCACAGGCTGTTGTTGAGGGCCAGAATCAGCGCGCGGCTGTCGGGTATCGTTGTGCCCAGCCATTGCGCAACCAGGCGATAGTTCAGCAGTGACGGATCGGTACTGGCCTCAATAGCATCCCGGAACCACTTGCGGGGCGAAATGAGGCGAAGGCGCTGCTGCTCAGCAAGATCGGCTAATGCCGCCTCGCGGCAGCCCGGTATGGACCAGGGCTTATTAATGCATTTCATTCACGGCTTTCCGATAAGAGGCGCACAAGCGCCCGGTGCCGTCAATTAAACCGGGAGGCCCGTAAAAATGGCGTAAAAAGAGGCTGGTGAAGTGTAAAAACGCTGCAAAACAACTGCCGCCATGGCATTAGCGGGCGAGTACGGCGTGAAAGTCAGCGCTGGATGGTGGTGAGCTAACCGGGAACTGGCCTGGATCTGCCTCTCTCAGCAAAAGTATTGTTCAGAGAAACCTGTTTAAACGGGCATAAACAAAAGGCGCTAAAGGCTTTCAGGCAATGGCTGCTGGCGGAAATGCGTCGGGGAACATAACTCTACTTAACCGTGATCCTTAGTTCTCTGAGCGGCCCTGAATATGCTCACGGAGAAAAGCCCTCGGTCAGAGGGCTTTAATTAGTGTGCACTCAAACCATGACGCTTACAGACGAAAGGCATTCACTGCTTCACGTAACGAATGTGCCTGGGCTGAAAGTGACTGCGATGCCGAAGAGGATTCCTCAACCAGTGCAGCATTATTCTGCGTGACGCCATCCATCTCATTGACCGCAATACTGACCTGAGAAATGCCCTGCATCTGCTCTGCTGAGGCAAGTGAGATGTTGTCCATCGCGTCGGCCAGTTTTCCGACCATAGCATTGATATCAAGGATGCTCTTGCCTGTTCCGGTTGCGACAACAACACCACTTTCAACCTGTGCTACGGCTTCTTCAATCAGATGTTTGATATCTCTGGCAGCCGTGGCGCTGCGCTGAGCAAGCGTCCTGACTTCACCGGCAACGACGGCAAAACCCCGCCCCTGTTCGCCCGCACGAGCGGCTTCTACCGCAGCGTTGAGCGCCAGAATATTGGTCTGGAAGGCGATTCCTTCGATAACGGCAGTAATATCCCGGACTTTCACTGCGCTTTTGGAAATATCATTCATCGTCTCTGACATCCGCTGCATATCGTGCTCGCCCGACCGCGCCAGGGTAGCGGTTTCGCGTGCAGAGTCCGCAGTCTGCTGCGCACCCGCTGCATTGCTTTTTACCGTGACGGTGAGCTGTTCGATACTGGCGGCAGTTTCCTGTAACGCGGCAGCCTGCTGTTCTGTACGGGAGGAAAGTTCGGTATTGCCCTGGGAAATTTCATCAGCAGCCATGGCTACCGAAGCGGAGGAGTCTTTGATATGGGAGACCAACTTGCGCAGATTATTTTGCATGCTATCCAGGGACGCCATCATGCTGACGGTATCCCCCTGACGAAGTGTCACCGTCGTTGTCAGATCCCCTGCAGCAATCGCGGCGGCCAGGCCCTGCGCATGAGAAGGTTCGCCACCCAGTTGAACCTTGAGCCAGCGGGTAATCAGGCCACTCATCACAAACCCCAAAATGACAAACAGGGTCGTCAGAAACGCCAGCGTTACATAAACACCCGAGAGCGCCTGCGTTGAGGTTTCCGCCGTTTTACCTGTAACCCGCGCCTGATAATTCACCATGCCGTCCACTGCGATACGATATTGAGTAAGCGCAGGAATCAGTTCGCTCCGAAGCTTATCCCGGAACGCAATAGCATCTGGCGTAAACACATTCTGCTCAGCCTGACGAAGCGGACCTGATGCTACTTCAATTTTATTGAGTTGCGTGGAAGCCTCTTCAACTTCAGCAAGATTAATTCCAGGAATGCTTTTAGCACCGTTGATCAGCTGCCGGAAATGCGCAGTGGTATTGTCATTCGTGGTCTGTAAGACAAAAAACTGCGTTTTAAGTTTTTCTTCTGTCTGGGGCTGAGTGCCTGCAGCCGCAGAGACTAAAAGAAGCGCCTGCTGAGTCAGGTTATCTTTTAGCGTTTGAAGTGCCTGAAGATCGCCAAGGCGCGCGCGGGTCAACGCCTGCTGTTCGCTGGCGGTATTAAGTTTAAACCCGGCAAAACCTGTTACAAAAACGCCCGCTAAGATGACAGTGAGAAATGCTGCGGTGAGCATAACGCTTAATTTTGTTTTTTTGTTGCTCATCGCTGAACACTCCGACGTCTGATTTATTAAGTTATTACCGACGTTCCGCACCTGTGGCTCGCTGGTCCCTTCCGTCTTTATCGGCAGCGAGCATGAAAATTGCAGTAAGGAAGCATGCGAGGCGCAATAATTTCTGGGGAAGAGACTATTAGTAGAAGAGGGATGCCATAAGAGAGTGAGTTTTAGTAAGACTGAGCGCCAGAGATGTGAAAGATCTTTCACCTCTTTTTACGAAGTAAATTATGCAGTTTTTGCCCAAAAGGTGTATGGAAAGCGTGAGAATGGCGCTCTGGCGCGTTGTGCATTTGATTCTGTTACTTGCTTAATTATCTGGCCCTGAACTGGCAATTTTTTTCAAAGAGTCACACCCTGAAGTTTCGCAAAGGAGTCAGAAATTAATCACATGCGACCTGTCACCGCTAAAATAACGCGCAACATTATCAAATGCCGTTCTGAAATAGAGCGCATAGCTGGCCTTTTCAACATATCCCAGGTGCCGCGTACACAGTACATTGGGCATCTGCAGGTAAGGATGCCGGGTGTTGTAAAGCGGTTCCTCTTCGTAAACATCCAACGCCGCAAATCCAGGCCGCCCCTGTGTCAGGGCATTGTGCAACGCGCCGTCATGAACCAGTTCAGCCCGGCTGATATTGACGAATAACGCATCAGTTTTCATCAGCGCGAGATCGGCTGGCGTGATGTTGCCTTGCGTCGCAGCCACCAGCCGCTGGTGCACGGTTAACACATCGCGCGTGGCGAAAAATTGCTCCCGACTTTCGGGAACCGTCCATCCGTCTGCTCGTGCCTCTTCCTGCGCACGCGAACTTCCCCATACCTGCACCTGCACCTGCACCTGCATCCCAAAAACGGCAGCATAGGACGCAAGCCGTTTACCAATTTTCCATAGCCCAGAATGCCGATGACCTGATTGTGAATCGCAGATCCGATTTCTGTCTGCCAGTGCCCTTCGGCTATTGCATTCACCGACGAGACAAATTTTCGGCGGGAAGCCATGATTAACAACCAGGTTAGCTCAGCAGGCGCAACCGGTGAGGCACTCCCTTCCACAATGGCAACACCCGATCGCGTGCAGGCATCACTATCGACATTTCTCGTCAGCTTACCCGTCTGACTGATCAATTTAAGAGGTGGCGTGCGTCGCAGAAAGGCTTCGTCAATAACCGTCCTTTCGCGGATAAATATCAAAGCTTCAGCCGATAACAGCTATTTCTCTGCCATCGGGTCCATGCTGACATTGCCCAGAGCAGCGCAATGAAAGCTGTTATCACTATGTAGAAAATCCAGTTTTTGAGTGGCAAACTGATAATCATCTGGGATGACGATATGAATGGTCATTAAGAAACCTCATTATTTGACAGCTGTGCACACATTTAAACGTTAATGATTAAAAGCTTTATCAGTTTTACAACTTTGGGACTCATTACCTTTGCTAATATTCATTGTCAGCCTGTATCGTTATTTATCCTTTTATGACCACGAACATTACAGGTAACTTCCCCCACCTATCCTTATTCATCTGCTCTGAGCTAAGCGACCATTTTGAATGTGGGTTAATACCCACGTCGGTGTCATGCTATTACGATATAATGAAAAGTAAGTCGAAGCCGATAACGATAGTGAATTAGTAGTCTTACTCACCAGCATAAGATATGAACACACAGCAAATGTAATAAAATATTGCCCAATTAAACAGTAAGCCAGTATTGAGATAAGCCGTCATATGAAGCTGTTTATCTTAATGATTATGCTGGAAAAAAGATTAAACCAGTATGCGATTGTCGACAGAGTTCGCTGAGTTTATAAAGCCTGAATTGCAGAAAAATTTTCGTTAACAGGCTGAAAATTATGTATTTACGGGAATGAAATGAAACCTGGTGTAGAAAATGATGAAACGCGCGAACGTTTGCAACAGCGTATTAAGCTGGGCGAGTTTCGCCCGTTTTTTCAGCCGATAGTTTCTCTGGAAGATTTGCGCGTGATGGGGTTTGAGATGCTCGCGCGGCACATATCCCCGGAGGGTATCGTTACGCCTCCTTCAGACTTCATTCCGGCTATGGAGCGAAGTGGTCTGCTCGACGAGCTGATGCTCAGCCTTATGGCACAGGGTTTCAAAGTTGCTGCCACATGGCCAGAACAGCAGTTTATATCGATGAATGTTTCTCCTTCGCAGCTTGATGGCAGGTATCTTACTGAAATTATAAGGAATACAGCCAGTGAATTTCAGCTCGATCTTGCAAGGTTGAAGATTGAGATAACTGAAACAGCCCTGTTAAATGATATCAATACCGCCCGGACAGAGATTGAAGCCCTGTCACGTATGGGTTGTAAGATTGCAATGGATGATTTTGGAACAGGCTATTCCAGCCTCGCCTGGCTGATTCAGTTACCGGTTAACACGCTTAAAATTGACAGCAGTTTTATTCGCTCCATGCTGCACAAAAAAGACAGCCGCAAAATCATTTCCAGCGTCGCCGGTCTGGGCCGAAGCCTTGATATGGATGTGATCGCGGAGGGCGTTGAAACCGAAGAACAGGCTGAAATGCTCCGGGGTATAGGTTGCCTCTATGCGCAGGGCTATTTGTTCGGGAAACCTGTCTCAGGAGCGGAAAGCTGCCGGATGCTTAATGCAGTACCAGATAAAGGATCGCTGCGGCGGGTTGCGCGCCTTTCCCTCGATCAGCGAGCGCATCAGATTTCATCCATGTATGCGATTCCCGGCACGTCTATTTGTTTTCTTAATCCGGAACTGGTGATCGTTGATGCAAGTGACACGTTTGCCGAACGGGTCGGCTGGGCTCCGCAGGATCTTATCCATAAATATATTTATGAAGTTATTCCGTCTCAGGCTGAAAAACTACTCTGGCTGCAGGAATTCCGATTGAAAGGACTTCCCTATCCCCCTTATGAGGTTGTGCTGCCTGACGGTTCGTCCGATCTGGTCATGGTGACCCGGGTGGAAGATGAGGCCAAGGATTTACTGGGCTTTTGTGTATTTGGTGTGAAAATGAGTGACCGCAAGCGCCATTAAGCTGAACGTTTTTTTCAGCGTGATGACACTCATTAACGATCAACATGGCAGATTGCGGTGTGCCTATCTCACCTGCGCTTCATGTGCCTTCAGGATTTATCTCTTCAATAAGCATCTCGCCCTGATTATGGATATTACCGACTTTGGCTGAAACAGGGTGCCAGGTGAAATCCTGCTCGGGTAAGGCGGCCTCATGTGCAATGTCCTGTGCCCGACCGGGTGTGGTTTCAGCACCGAGCCATTCGCGTACCGCGTCCGCCCGTAAAACCAGTGGACGGCGGTCATGAATATCGACCATGCCTTTGTTGCTCGCCGCTGTGACGATAACAAATCCCTCATGTCCATGGTCTTTACCGTAAGGCGCCCTGCCGATCGCGGCGAAAAACAGCGGTTCCTTCGCTTTGTGGTGGATAAAATATGGCTGTTTCCTGTCACCCTCACGCTTCCACTCGTACCAGCCATCGGCAGGTACAATGGCTCGTCCCTGCTCCCATAACGGCTTAAACATACGCATACGGCCGGTTGGGGCTGTTTCACTCCGGGCATTGATTAGCGGCTGCTTATTCCACCACTCAGGATCGTAGCCCCAGTAAACCGGGTCCAGGTGAAGTTCATCATCCCGCTCATTGAGCAGCAGCACGTTGGTGCCTGGCGCAACATTGAAACGCCCTATAGGTTCCGGATCATAAATGATTTCATCGGGCTTCAGTCCCAGAGAGTCAAAGTAATCGTCTCTGCTACTGTACTGCGCAAACCGTCCACACATAGGTACCTCCTGGCATAAGGATAGACCGGTGTTGATTAAGTCATGATCAAAATATCAACTTTCTGGCTGAAGATATCGCGCCAGCTGTCGAGAATATAGTAAAGGGAATGCAGAGAACGGAATAACCTGAGCAGATCCGTGTTCACCTTTTCTGATGGCAAGCCAGGTTAAACAAACTTGCCTCTCTGCCCCGGACATAATTATTGATTGCTGACCCTGCCGACAGAAGAAGGGCGCTGAATCGATGTTACCCGGCGACTGCACTGTACAGCACATCATTAAGGCGCTGTGTGATTTCAGCTCTTAGTCACAGCGTGATATTTAACCATCAGGAAAATAACAAATGAGCCTCGTTTATATACCTGCCCTCATTCCACTCTTATTAAAAAAAGAGAATGAGAAAGGAAGCCCGCTTACAGAAGAGGAAGTCAGCAGTATCAGGGATAGCGCCACCTGTATCGAAGTGGCAAGCGATATTGCTTTTACAATGGCAGAATGCCGCGGATATTTTGATATCAACCCTGAAAAATGCTGGGATGAATGGCGAGTGTTCAGGAAGAAGGGTTTAGATTCTACTGGCGACAAATGATAACTGCATCGCGATAAACCTCTGCACCTCACGTTTTACGGGTCCGCATCTGATCGCAGTACTTCAGAGATCGACATAGTGATAGCATCAGTTCTGGCTGGCCGACGGCTTACTGCATATCGATCTGATATTCAACGCTTTCGATAGTCGTATAGGCTTACTGCGGGGCGAAATGTATCGGAAATTCGTCTTTCAGAAAGGCGAATCTCATTGGAAAAGTCTGAGCCTCTACAGCTTGTTTAATTGATTCAATAGCAGCCGTACACAGAGCGGGATCTCCGGCCTGAACGTCGATGCTTACCGGAGGCTCGCCTGCCGGCTGCCTGATCCTTACATCACATGTTTTACCGCGATAAGAATCTGCATCAAAAAAACGATATTGTATGGCTGTTACAGCCTGGCAGAGCCAGAGCTGCGTTTCACGCTCCTGAATATGCTGTGGTGTCTGAGCTTCGCACTGACTTTTAATCTCTGACGCATCTGGAGTCTTGATTCCCTGCTGTCGGATGTGATTTGTACTCATGTGGCATCCGGAAACTGCTAATACCGCAGTCAACGCAATTATTTTTTTCATCATTACATCCCTGTTGTTTGATCAAATTTTGTCCCATCAAGGCTAAAGACTTTATATCCACAACCGCCTGATAAAAATCCTGATTTCATCTAATCAGTCATCTGCGAACCTTCAAGAAAAGACACAGTTTGTCGAGCGCCTGCACTGCGGTTACCCGATCAAACGCATCTCTGTATAAACAGTAAATTTTTCTATCCTAAAATCAAATAAGCGGTCGTAGTTAAAAACGTTGTACCACATTTCCTGCGAGCGAGAATCTTCCCCTCTTTTCAAACCACTGCGTTAGCGTTACTATATACGAAACATATACGTTTCATATAAGGCTCATATGGGTATCGTAAAGATCTCCGACCTGATGCATGAAAATTTGCGCATCGCCAGTCAGGCGATGAGCCGTTCGATCAATGCACAGGCAGAACACTGGCTCAAACTCGGTATGCTGGCTGAACTCTATCCTCAGCAGACCCAACACCAGCTGGCACAGATGCTGGTCCGGCTTGAACTGGACGGCGGCGCTGATATCCGCACTATGCTCCAAAAAGAGCGCCTCACCACACAAGGAGACGTGTTATGAACACCGTTAAAATTCATACCGCCGCAGAGATTGAGATGGCGCGGGCAGCCGGACAGGCTGCCGCTCAGGTACTGGCGATGATTACACCGCACGTTCGACCCGGCATTACCACCGAAGAGCTGGATGATATCTGTCACGACTTCATTGTGAATGAACTGAAGGTGACACCCGCGAACATCGGCTACCACGGCTATACCCGCACGACCTGCACGTCGGTCAATCACGTGGTGTGCCACGGTATACCAGCCAGCAAAAAGCTTAAGGATGGCGATATCGTTAATATCGATGTGGCGGTTATTAAAGATGGCTGGTATGGCGATACCAGCCGGATGTATTTTGTCGGCACGCCGTCAGTACGTGCAAAACGTCTGGTAGAGATTACCTATCAATCGATGGTTGCGGGGATCAAAACGGTCCGTCCAGGCGCGACACTGGGTGATGTAGGTGCGGCAATCCAGCGTGTTGCAGAAGCTGCTGGTTTCTCTGTAGTGCGAGAATATTGCGGTCACGGCGTGGGTGAGATTTATCACACTGATCCACAGGTGCTGCATTACGGCACGCCAGGCGAAGGGCTGCCACTGAAGGCAGGAATGATCTTTACCATTGAACCGATGATTAATGCCGGTAAAGCCGGAACCAGCGTGCTGTCAGATGGCTGGACGGTCGTTACCAGGGATCGCTCGCTCTCGGCGCAGTGGGAACATACCATCGCCGTCACTGAAGAGGGTTTCGATCTGCTGACGCCGTGGCCTGAAGGCACTGGCGACTACCCGACAATTTGATCACTCAGCCTGAGGACGCGTCCCAGGCTGACTTCTTCATTTGCTCCTGACTGCACTGAGTATGTTCAGCGAGTCTGAATGCCATATCTTCACATTGTTGCGGCCGGCGCGCTTAACCTGATAAAGCACCTCATCAGCACATCTCAGCCACTCATGAATCGATGCCGCATCATGTGCTGCTGCAATCCCAATACTCACCGAACACTGAAATGTGGATGACGCTGGCAGCCGCAACAGGGCAATCCCCTGCCTGATCTGCTCTGCCAGCAGCAGGATGCTGGTTTCATCCGCATCCCGTACGATCACACACAACTCATCACCGCCAAAGCGGGCGGGCACATCTTTCAGGCCGACGCTGTCACGCAGCAGTGCCGAAATCTCTGTCAGCAGAAAGTCACCCGCTTCATGCCCATAGGTATCATTAACCTGTTTGAAGTGGTCGACATCCAGCAGCATTAACCAGGCTTTGCCCTCGCCTCGCTGCGTGCGCAAAAACTCACTTTCAAGCCGGCGCTCAAACAGCCGACGATTAGGGATTTTCAGGCCCGGATCCATTAGCGCAATGCGTTCCAGCTCGCGGTTCTTCTGGCGCAGACTCAGCGTCAGATTATATGACACCACGCTGAGTGCCAGCAGATACAGGCTGGCCAGCGGCAGTGTCAGCCAGACGGTTCGGGTACTGAACGTCAGCACCAGCGGAGCCTTTTCCGCTGACCAGACCAGCACAAAGGCAAACAGAAAGGCCTGCAGCGCAGATTTCAGTTGAACCCAGCCGCCTGCCGAGTAACGATCGGAGATCAGCACCGCCATGATAATAATTGAGGGCAATGGACTCAGGGCCATCGCAGCAACCCAGACGCCGCCAAAAGCGGCATCCAGTGTCAGATTCTTACGCTCAAAGCCGGTAGAGTCGCGTGATCGTAACGCCATTATGTAAGCGATATACGGCCAGATAAAGGCATTGGTACACAGAAGAGCACAAAGTGCCGTGCTTTTTCCCATCTCCATCAGAACAGACAGAATAGGCAAAAAACAGAGAACGGTGCCGAGTTGGCGCATCATGAACATACGACGCACAAATCGCATCGAGCGGTGCTTCAGTTGAACATCATCAGGAGTGTAATAATTCATAGGTGAACTGAAGCAGCGACAGGTAAGGCATTTTATCGGCATTAAGTAAAATAAGATAAACCTTTTTACAGAATGTTCTTATTGCCTGTCTGTTAAATTACCAGATCGTAATCATATTTCTTTGGAGCGAAGTTGTGGCGAAAAAATGCCGCGCGACTTGTTGCGCGCGGTAGCAGACTATCTGCGGCCTTTGACAATCGAGGCAGACCAGCTGAAATCACTGACTTCACTGGCGGTGAGTGACTCAGGTTTCTTTTTGCGAACCGGTTTTTTCTTCTCCTTTTCTGCCTTTGCTCTCTCCTTTTCCAGCTTGCTGGTCATCACCATCTGCCGGGCTTCGCTGTTGAATTCTTTCTCTTTTTTACTATCCGGTTCTTTACCGGTTCGCTGACGGTACTTTTCAGCCAGCCCTTTATAGGTTTGTTCGACGGCCAGACGTTCATCAGCATTGAACTGATCAATGGAAATCATCTTCTTATCGCTCATAGCGGCGTGTCCTGTGGCAAATTGTCCGCTCAAGTGTACCGCATCCAGGCCCCATTAACGCAGCAAATGGCAGGCTCATATTCCCTCACGTCCCTGCTATCAGGTAATTTCTCTGAAAGGCGCGCCTTAGCCCTGTTAAAAATAAGGTTATCTCTTAATATAAAACTAATGTTCATCAGGTTTACTGGTAGTGACCACGTACTGCCGAGGAGCTGAAGGAATGATTAAAGAGACCGATCGTCTGTCACAGGCGTTATTACGGCGGCATGGGATTGGCGTTAAGCAGAAACGTATACACTTTCGTGGCAGGGATTTATTGTTTCAACTGCATAATGCCCGCTATGAAGTTTTCAATGGCGATCGCTGTATCGCGACCGTTGAAACGAATAATATCAATGACGCGATTAAGCAGTTTAAAGCGCTGGACAACCCTGCGGAGAAATAAGCATGCCAGCTTACCGTCTGTTCCAGAAAAACCAGACAGTCAGGGCCGTGAATCATGTCAGCCAGGATCAGCAGGACCGGTTAGTAGCGGAAGGCTATAAAGAAGTATGGGACGTGGTCAATGCTGATAACGCTGATGCGGCGCTTTTGCGCTATCAGCAGTTGCGTCACGATGAGGGTAACGCTGCGCAGAACTTTGCAACGGATTCGCTGTTCAGCTCTCTTCTGGGTCTGATATCCCGCTGAGTCAGCATGGGGCTGCAGGTTTACGGGCGAAGTTACTGTTAATTCATGCTGTGCTGATTAGAATAGAGAAAATTTCCCGTACACAGGTTTCTGATGAAAATCACTATTCACAAAGAAGATGAGCTGTTTATGCACAACTTCTTTGCTGCACCCTGCGATACCTTTGATACAGACTCACTTGAGGCACAACACATTCAGCAATCGCTTCAGCTGGCCATCCAGCAGAAGAATGCAGAGGCAGACAGCGACTGGAAGCGCAGCCTGACTTTTCTGCTGTTGTTTCTCTTTTTATATGCTGCGCTGGGTGCCTCGCTGACGCTGGATCTTAGCACCAGAAGCGCTGCGCATAAGAGTATCGAATATGCGCTGGAAGCCATTCCGGTGCTCATCGCCTTCTCGGGCTTCTTCATCTCCATTCTTTATCTCTTCCTCACTCGCGCCAGCGCGCGGAAGCAGCGTAACTGGGAAAAAAGTATTCTGGTGCTGGAGAAGTACGCCATCGGTAATCTGTTTAAAGCAACGCATACTCAGGGTGGCGGCACCAGCAATTACTCTGTGTCCAGTCTTTCAATTTCGCTCGCACTGTTTATCTGTGTGACCTGGCTGGTGATTTATAACTATCTGACGTTTACCACCAGCGGCGTTTTTGGCAGTGTGATTTCGCTTTTCATCAGCACGATGGTTTATGTGATTCTGGATATCCAGCTGCTCAAGCCGTTTATTCATGTAGTTGAGCAGGATGAACCCGAAAAGAGTAACGCGGATAAAAAGCAGGATTAGCTGACAGCGTCAGGTAGCAATGCAGATACCCGGTCATCGAGCCGGGTATTTTTTTGCCCGGCTTTTGCTGTCAGATTAACTGAGTATCGGGGCTGATGCAGGCACGCTGTTAAGCTTACAATTAAAAGTATGTTGTAACTATAAACCTTACTTTTTTCGTGTTCACCTCTGCCGACGGAGGGAAAAAGACCCGCCTTTACGGCGGGCCAGGCGAATCACCAGCGGGTTTTCTGCATATCGATAACGAAACGATATTTCACATCGCTGGTCAGCATGCGTTCAAAAGCAGACTCCACCTCTTCACCGGTGATCATCTCTACGTCAGCCGTGATGTTGTGTATGCCACAGAAGTCGAGCATCTGCTGTGTCTCCTGAATGCTGCCGATCGAGGTTCCCGTAATACTCAGTCGGCGGAACACCATTGGCGTGACATTGGGTGACGGATGCGGTTGATCGGGTATCCCCACCAGCACCAGCTGACCGTTGGTCTTCAGCGTACTGAGATAAGGATCGAGGTCATGAGGGGCAGCAACACAGTCGAGGATAATATCCAGCGACGCCTGACATCCTGCCATCTGGGCTGCGTCTCGCGAGATCACGACGTTACTGGCACCCAGCCGACGCGCATCTGCCCCTTTCGCCGGAGAGGTCGTAAACAGGGTCACTTCTGCACCCAGCGCGCTGGCCAGCTTAACCGCCATATGGCCCAGTCCGCCCAGACCGACCACCCCTACACGATCGCCTGCTTTAACATTGAAGTGCTGTAAGGGTGACCAGACGGTCACGCCAGCGCACAGCAGTGGAGCC
Organism: Pantoea sp. XY16; assembly: GCF_025153065.1. Classification (NCBI taxonomy): domain Bacteria; kingdom Pseudomonadati; phylum Pseudomonadota; class Gammaproteobacteria; order Enterobacterales; family Erwiniaceae; genus Pantoea; species Pantoea sp. XY16. The sequence goes on from NZ_JANZNP010000005.1 coordinate 202,231, forward strand.
ACCGCGTTCAGCGCCAGATTATCCGGCACTGCGACCACAAAATGCTGGTCGGCGATAACGTGCTGCGCATAGCCGCCAAACGTCGTGTTGCCGGTATATTTATCGGTGCCGTTGTAGGTCGGCGTGAAACCCGCCTCGCAGTACTGCTCTTCGTGCTGCTGGCAAAAGTGACACGTCCGGCAGGAATCGACCATCACGCCAACGCCAACCGTCTCTCCAACAGAGAATTTAGTGACGTTGTCACCTATTGCTATCACGCGACCCACAATCTCGTGACCGGGCACCAGCGGATAACGGCTGACGCCCCATTCATTGCGCGCCATATGCAGGTCAGAGTGGCAGACGCCGCAGTAGAGAATCTCAATTTTTACATCATCAGCCTGCAGATCGCGTAACTCAACCTCACCTGTCCGGAGCGGTTGATCTGCCTGAGTAGCGACCAGCGCGTTAATTTTCATCTGTTGCCTCTTCTTACCTGATGGTCGTAAAGAAAGCGGCACACTATAGACACACGGAACCGCTTTTGATAGTAGTTACCTTTTGGTTACCATGAAATGGGATGGCGATTATGCCGGTCTGGGTTGACGGGAAACTCTGTTTTTATGCGGACTCACCGCCGCGCCGCCTGCTGGAACTGTTTTCGGTGAAGTGGAGCACAATGGTGCTGCATGCGCTTTTTCACTGGCCGGACAATCGGGCGCGCACGGGCGAACTGGAGCGTAGTCTGCAGGGCATCTCGAAGAAGATGCTGATTCAGACGCTGCGTGAACTGGAACAACGCGGCCTCGTGTCACGCCATGTCTGGCAGGTGGTGCCGCCAAAGGTGGAATACAGCCTCACCGCGCTGGGCCATACCTTCGCACAGCCGATTGAGCAGATGTATCAGTGGGGACTGGAGAATCAGGCTGCGCTGGATGAAATGGAAAATCATGCGCGCAGCCATCAGGAGAGTGGCGGATAACACGCCGTCCGTTATGCAGGTTACCGCCTCTTAGTCGAACGGGAATTCACGCGCCAGCACGCGCGCAATCACATTCAGCGCGCCTTCATCATTGTTGCTCTGCGTCTGGTAGCGTGCCACGGCGGCGACAGCGTCGGCCGCATTCGCCATTGAGAAACTGAAGCAGGCCTGGCGCAGCATCTCGATATCATTCGCGCTGTCACCAATCGCCAGCACTTCACAATCACTGATGCCCCATTTTTCCTGTAACAGCGCGATGCCGTGGGCTTTATGGCAACCGGGAATGATGAGGTCAATAAAACCAAAGCCGCTGGAAACCGGATGCATGATATTTTCCAGCTCGCCCAGACGGGCATGCAGGCGTTGCAGCAGTGCCTCTACCCCTTCATGTTCCAGCTTAAGCGAAAACTTGAAGATGGTGTCGTCAATGGCATAGAGGTCATCCCGCTTTTCCAGACGATGATAGTGGTTTGCCAGCTGGTCCATCACCTCGTCAGAGGCAGAAGAATGCATATAGGCACCCTTCCGTCCACACACCACCACCGCGATGTCCGGTTCATGTGCCAGAATATCGAGAATCTTGTGCACCTTCTCCTGCGCTAACTCACCACAGAAAATCTCTTCATTGCAGTCAGAGACCCAGGCGCCATTTTCTGCCACGAAAGCGATCTCATCTTTGATGTCGGGAAAATAGCGCTGCAGCTGGTAATACTGATTACCACTGGCCACCACAAAACGGATGCCCTTCTGCTTCAGCAGCGCATACTGACGTGAAAACCGCTGAACGTTGTACTGCTTATTATCGTCCAGAAAGGTGCCATCCATATCCACCGCAATCATCTTAACCGCCATCTCGCCTGCCCCTTTACGTTCGCCGTTCTGTCCTGTCGGCTGATTGATTTGATTCATAAAGCTTACTCGCTGTGTGGATTAATGAGAATGCAAATAGTGACTTTGCTAACGGCTTTCAGAGCGTTCCGGTTAAGAAGTTGTGTTACAACGCACGTTTTTTATCGTTAAAAGGATGTTAACCTCGACCGTAAATTACGAATGAAGGTTATTTTAATTACATTCGTAACTCAACCCCAAATTGTGAGGAGTGTGAAATGCGTAATGAATCCCGAGCAACACCTTTGCCTGATGACGTTAAGCGCGCTATCCGCGAAATAAAACAGCAGTTACGCCAGCAAATCGGTGACGTGGACGCCCTTTTCCAGCAGGTGTGCGATAACATCACTGCTGCAATTGCTGAAGCAAAAGCGGACGAGACGCGAACCGGCACTGCCTGGCCGATCGTGCCGATGCAGGACATTACAGAAGGAAAGGTTTCGGATGAAACCCGTTCACTGATTAAATGTCGCGGCTGTGTCGTGATCAGGCAGCACTTCGATCGTGACCAGGCGCTGGCGTGGGATAAGTCGATGCTCGACTATCTGGATCACAACCGTTTTGATGAGCAGTACCGCGGTCCCGGTGATGACTTTTTCGGCACGCTCGCTGCCTCACGTCCCGAAATCTATCCGATTTACTGGTCACAGGCGCAGATGGAAGCGCGGCAGAGTGCGGCAATGGCTGATGCGCAATCTTTTCTGAACCGGTTATGGACAGTTAACTCTCAGGGCAAACAGTGGTTTGATCCCAATGTCAGCGTCATCTATCCCGATCGCATCCGTCGCCGTTTGCCGGGCACCACGTCGAAAGGATTAGGTGCCCATACCGACTCCGGTGCGCTGGAACGCTGGTTACTGCCGGCTTATCAGCAGGTTTTCAGCAAGCTGTTTCACGGTGATTTTGCCGCTTACGATCCCTGGGATGCGGCACATCGTACCGACGTTGATGAGTATGATCTGCCTGGCACGACTAAGTGTTCTGTGTTCCGCACGTTTCAGGGCTGGACCGCACTCTCCGATATGATCCCCGGTCAGGGTCTGCTGCATGTGGTGCCGGTGCCCCAGGCGATGGCGTATATTCTGCTGCGACCGCTGCTTTCCGATGTACCTGAAGATGAACTCTGTGGCGTCGCGCCGGGTCGGGTATTACCTGTCAATGCGCAGTGGCATCCGCACCTGATCGCCGGACTCTGTTCAATCCCGGCTCTGGAGGCGGGCGATTCAGTATGGTGGCACTGTGATGTGATCCATTCTGTTGCACCGGTGGAGGATCAGCAGGGCTGGGGCAATGTGATGTATATCCCCGCTGCGCCGATGTGCGATAAAAACCGCGCCTATGCCCGGCGGGTTGCGCAGGCACTGGAACAGGGACGTTCGCCGGATGATTTTCCGCCGGAAGATTATGAAGCCGGGTGGAAGCAACGTTTTAAGCCGGAAGATCTGAATAGTAACGGACGTTGTTCACTGGATTTAGACTGACCCTGACCCCGCGTTGTGCACCGGCGCGGGAGATTCCCTGATACACTGCTCCTTTTATTCCTGACGAAACCCAATTATGAATCCGCGACATCACCAGATTATTCAAATGGTTAACAGCCGGGGCAGCGTAACGGTTAGTGAACTGGCGCAGCTGACCGGTGTTTCTGAAGTGACGGTGCGCCAGGATCTCACGCTGCTGGAACGCGACCGGCTGCTGCGCCGGGTGCATGGCTCCGCGCTGGCGCTGGACAGTGACAATGTCGGCACCCGCATGAATACCCGCTATGCCACTAAGCAGGCGCTGGCGCAACACGCCGCCAGCCTGGTGCAGCCGGGTGAATCGGTGTTCATCGAAGGGGGCAGTACCAATGCGCTGCTGGCACGTGCGCTGGCTGACCGTGCCGATCTCACACTGATTACCGTCAGCCACTATATCGCCCAGCTTCTGCGGGACGCCACCTGTGAAGTGATTGTGCTGGGTGGATTGCTGCAGAAAAGCAGTGAGTCGGTGGTAGGCCCGCTGACGCGTTACTCTATTCAGCAGGTCCATTTTCACAGAGCGTTTGTGGGTGTGGATGGCTGGCACCCGGAGACCGGTTTCACCGGCCGCAATATGCTGCGCTGTGATGTGGTGGATGCCGTGCTGGCGAAAGGTGCTGAAAGCTATGCCCTGACCGATTCCTCTAAATTCGGGCAGATTCGCCCTTATCCGCTCTCATCCGGTTACCAGGTCGGCCATGTGATTACCGATGAGACGCTGGATGCCGGAACCATCGCACACCTCAGGGAACAGGCCATTGAGGTGATACAAATCGCGTCAAATTAAGCGGACCAGGGGCCTTTAGTAACGGAATCGCGCAGCATCAGGCTGGCCGTAAAAGGCGCCTGACTGTGCCAGTCACCGCCATCCAGCATGGTCAGCAGGCGGTTAATCGTTTCATCGATCATCTCCGTCACCGGCAGCTTCATACTGGATAAAGACGGCGTGATATAAGGTGCCAGCGGAATATCATCGAAGCCTATCACCGATACCCGATCGGGCACCGCGATGCCACATTCGGTCAACCGCTTGATGGCACCAATCGCCATCTCATCATTACTCGCCACCAGCGCAGTAAAGGGGACGTTGCGGTCCAGCAGACAGTCCATTGCCGCCATGCCGCTTTGCGCCGTCCATTTCCCAGCCACAATACGGCGGTCGTCGGCTTCAATACCTTTAGCAGCCAGCGCAGCGCGATAGCCGGAAAGACGCTCGACGCCGGTCGGGGAATCCAGCGAACCGGTGATAAACGCGATATCGCGATGTCCCTGACTCAGCAGATGGCTCACCGCTTTCGCGCTGCTGGTATGCTGATCGCTGTAAATGCAGTAGCTCTGGTTGACGCGTAGCCGCCGGTTAATGACCAGTATCGGCTGTTTATGGCGGGAGATAATCGCATCCAGCGCGTCGATACTCAGAAAGCGCGGGTAGATAATGATGCCGTCACAGCGCAGGTCGAGCAAAAACTGAATCGCCGCTTCTTCCTGCTCAGCGGTGTGTTTACCATCTGCCAGAATCAGCTGGCGGCCCTGCTGCTCCATGATGCGTGCGGAGTGCGCCATCAACTCAGTGAAATAGCTGCCGCTATAGAGCGTATTGGTGATCACCAGTCCGATGGTCTGAGACGTTTTAGTCGCCAGGTTGCGGGCCAGCAGATTGGGACGGTAGCCGGTTTCGGCAATCGCTTTTAACACCCTTTCACGCTTCTCCTGCCCGACATAGCCATTGCCAGAAAGCACACGTGACACTGTCGCTTTTGAGACGCCTGCTCTCTCTGCCACTTCCTGAATCGTTGCCATGGTGAATTTCCCTCGCTGCGTCGCTCTGCAGTCTACCCAAGCCTCTCAATATTGGAAATATTTACCCTGTCCGCTGGCGCAAATACCTGATTCGCTGGGAGTGATGAAGTTCACAAAAAAGAAATCTGGCTGATTTATCCCCTTGTCGGCTCAAAGAAAGCACTTCATGATTTTGTGAAATCGGTTTCCTATTTACCTGATAGCAGCCGCTAAAAACATAAAAATGCTAACCGATTTACCCTACAGAGAAGAACGATCATGCCCATGAACTATGCCGAGGTGTCACGCGCCATTGTCGATGCGCTAGGCGGCCTCACCAATATCGAAGCTGTCACTCACTGCATGACGCGTCTGCGGTTTGTGGTGAAAGATGAAACTCGGGTCGACTATCCCCGCCTCAAAGCGATTAAAGGTGTCATGGGTGTGGTGCACAACGACACGCAGTGCCAGGTGATCATTGGCAATAACGTCTCTCAGGCTTACCAGGCGGTACTGGCACTGGGATCGCCCGGTGCGGTAGCCCCTGAACCGGTGAAGCGCAAAATCACCCTGCGAAGCATCGGCGCGGGCATTCTGGATGCGCTGGTGGGCACCATGTCACCACTCATCCCGGCGATTATTGGCGGGTCGATGGTTAAGCTGCTGGCGATGATTCTGGATATGGCTGGCGTGTTTGAGAAAGGTTCGTCAACGCTGGTGATCCTCAACGTGATTGGCGACGGCGCATTCTTCTTTCTGCCTGTCATGGTGGCAGCCTCTGCGGCGCTGAAATTCAAAACCAATATGTCGCTGGCGATCGCGATTGCTGGCGTACTGGTGCATCCCAATTTTGTTGAGCTGATGGCAAAAGCGGCGCAGGGCCAGCACGTTGAATTCGCTTTCATTCCGGTGACGGCGGTGAAATATACCTACACGGTGATCCCGGCACTGGTGATGACCTGGATTCTGTCGCACATCGAGCGCGGCGTGGACCGTATTACCCCGGCCGTTACCAAAAACTTTCTGAAACCGATGTTGATTGTGCTGATTGCTGCCCCTATCGCGATTGTGCTGATTGGCCCGATTGGCATCTGGATCGGCAGCGGCATCTCTGCGCTGGTTTACACCGTGCATGGCTATCTTGGCTGGCTTTCCGTCGCGATTATGGGTGCCATCTGGCCGCTGCTGGTGATGACCGGGATGCATCGTGTGTTCACACCGACCATTATCCAGACCATTGCTGAAACCGGCAAAGAGGGCATGGTGATGCCGTCAGAAATTGGTGCCAATCTCTCGCTGGGCGGATCGTCGCTGGCAGTGGCGTTCCGCACCAAAAACCGCGAACTGCGTCAGACGGCACTGGCAGCAGCAGCGTCTGCCATCATTGCAGGCATTTCTGAACCGGCGCTGTATGGTGTGGCGGTTCGTCTGAAACGTCCGCTGATCGCCTGTCTGATCAGCGGTTTTATCTGCGGCGCGGTCGCGGGCATTGGCGGGCTGGCCAGCCACTCAATGGCCTCACCGGGTCTTTTCACCAGCGTTCAGTTTTTTGACCCCAGCAATCCCATCAGTATCGTCTGGGTCGGTGCGGTTATGGTGTTGTCGGTGGTGCTGTCGTTTGTGCTGACGCTGCTGTTAGGGTTTGAAGATATTCCTGAAGCGGAAACTGAAACGAAATCCGAATCCGCTACCGCCGCGCATCCCGCGCCGCTTACCGAACGCACCAACGCGATTAATAGCCACTAAAGGAAAGGGTCATTCTGACCCGGAAAAGAGGATTGCATGTCTGATTCAAGGTTCCCGCAAGGATTTTTATGGGGCGGCGCGTTAGCCGCCAATCAGAGTGAAGGCGGTTTTCGTGAGGGCGGAAAGGGCGCAACCACCGTCGATATGATCCCGCATGGCCCACACCGACTGGCGGTCAAACTGGGTCTGGAAAAGCGCTTTACGCTGCGGGATGATGAATTTTATCCCAGCCATGATGCCATTGATTTCTATCATCGCTATCCGGAAGATATTGCGCTGATGGCGGAAATGGGATTCAGCGTATTTCGCACGTCAATTGCCTGGAGCCGCCTCTATCCAAACGGTGATGAACTGACGCCCAATCCGGAGGGCATCGCTTTTTACCGTGCCGTCTTTGAGGAGTGCCGGAAATATAATATCGAACCGCTGGTTACGCTCTGTCATTTCGATGTGCCGATGCATCTGGTGACCGAATATGGCTCATGGCGCAATCGCAAAATGGTCGACTTCTTTGCCCGCTATGCCCGCAGCTGTTTCGAGGCGTTTGATGGCCTGGTGAAATACTGGCTAACCTTTAACGAGATCAATATCCTGCTGCACAGCCCGTTTTCCGGTGCGGGTCTGGTGTTCGAACCGGGTGAGAATAAGGAGCAGGTGAAGTATCAGGCGGCGCATCACGAACTGGTTGCCAGCGCGCTGGTTACGCGGATCGCGCATGAAGTGAATCCAGCGAATCAGATCGGCTGTATGCTGGCAGGCGGCAACTTTTATCCGTGGTCCAGTAAACCAGAGGATGTCTGGGCGGCGCTGGAGAAGGATCGTGAAAACCTGTTCTTCATTGATGTGCAGGCACGCGGTGCCTATCCGGCTTACGCCGCCCGCGTGTTCCGGGAAAAAGGCGTTACGCTTGAGATCGCTGATGGCGATGCCGATATCCTGAAAAATAGCGTCGACTTTGTCTCGTTCAGTTATTACGCCTCTCGCTGCGCCTCGGCGGAAATGAACGAACAGAACAGCAGCGCAGCCAATGTGGTGAAATCCCTGACCAATCCCCATGTGCCACGCAGTGAGTGGGGCTGGGGCATCGATCCACTGGGCTTACGCATTACTATGAATATGATGTATGACCGTTACCAGAAGCCACTTTTCCTGGTAGAGAATGGCCTGGGGGCGCGCGATGAAATCGACGCGAATGGCGAGATCAATGATGATTATCGTATCAGCTATCTGCGTGAACACATCCGCGCCATGGGCGATGCCATTGAAGATGGCGTGCCGGTGATGGGTTACACCAGCTGGGGCTGCATCGATCTGGTTGCCGCCTCAACCGGTGAAATGAGCAAGCGCTACGGTTTCGTCTACGTTGACCGCGACGACCTGGGTAACGGCACGCTGGCGCGCACGCGCAAAAAGTCTTTCTGGTGGTATAAGAAAGTGATTGCCAGCAACGGGGCCAATCTTGAGTGACATTGTTACTGAATAACGCGTACTGGTGTCGTTGTACTCCAGCAATAAATATCGTATAACGAATGTCTCCGAGGGGTGTCCTGTCATGGGCTGAGATGGCGCAAGCCGAACCCTTTGAACCTGATCTGGGTCATGCCAGCGAAGGGACGGGTCGGCAGATGTTCTGCCTCATCTCCTGCTTCATCCCCTGTTCCAGACCTTATGCCCGGATCTCCCTGTTACTGGAGATCCTATGTCACATCCGCTTTTCGAAACCGGTTTTTATGGTCGTCTGCGCCAGCAAGCGGGCACGCAATGGCACGATTATGTCAGGCACAATTTTGTGCAGCAGCTCGGTCAGGGTACGCTGCCACCCGCCGCTTTCCGCCACTATCTCACCCAGGATTATCTGTTCCTGCTGCACTTCGCCCGTGCGTGGGGCCTGTTGATCAGTAAGCTCTCTGAACCGGCTGCGTTACGCAGCGCGACGGCATCGCTGAACGCCATTATCAGCGAACTGCCGCTGCATCTGGCTTATTGCCAGCAATGGGGCATCAGCGAAGAGGCGGTGGCGAGCGAACCTGAGGCAATGGAAACAATCAATTATACCCGCTACGTGCTGGACGTGGGTCACACCGGAGATGCGCTGGCGCTGATGACGGCGCTGATGCCCTGCGTCGCCGGTTATGCGGAAATCGGCCTGAGGCTGCTGGACGATCCTGCGACCTGCTTTGAGGGGAATCCTTACGCGGCATGGATTGAGAATTACGGCGATGAGTCCTACCTGACGGGCGTCGGTTCCTCACTGTTGCTGTTTGAAACTTTGGCTCAGCAGCGCGCCGGTGAACAACGTATTAACTCACTGTCGGAGATTTTTACGACCGCAACCCGGCTGGAAGCGGCGTTCTGGCAGATGGGTCTTAATCATGCTGACGGTCTGCGGGGCAGCTCATGAAGCCGCTGAACGATGCCGTGCCGCCGGGTATTTCCGTTCGCCAGCTCTGCCTGACGCTGGATCAGCAGCCATTGTTCAGCGAGCTTAATCTGGAGATCGCGGGTGGTGCATTTACCGCTTTGCTGGGTGCCAGCGGCGTAGGTAAAAGCAGCCTGATGCGAGTGATTGCCGGTCTGACGCCGCCCACTTCGGGACAAATTAAGGGCAGCGATGGTCTGCCGCTGGCCGGGCGCATCGCCTGGATGGGGCAACAGGATTTGCTCTATCCCTGGCTGACGGTGGAACAGAACGTCTGCCTCGCCAGCCGCTTGAAAGGTGAGAAAGCCGATCGTGATCTGGTGCAGCATCTGCTGGCGCGGGTTGGCCTGAGCCACTGTGCCCGTGCGCGACCTGCGACACTTTCGGGCGGTATGCGTCAGCGGGTAGCGCTGGCGCGTACCCTCTATACCCGTCAGCCCATTGTACTGATGGATGAGCCCTTTTCGGCGCTGGATGCACTGACCCGGACACAGATTCAGACTCTGGCGGCAGAAGTGCTGGCCGGACATACCGTGCTGCTGATCACTCATGATGCCGCGGAAGCCTGTCGCCTCGGTCATCACCTGCTGGTAATGGGTTCAGCAGGCATTGAAACCTGCCCGCCACTCCAGGGCCAGCCACCACGGGCAGCAGACGATACCAGCGTGATCCAGAGTCAGGCCACCTTGCTGAAACAGCTAAGCAGGCTGGGCGGATGAGATTACGTTTCGCCGCGCTTCGCCGTGGAGTCATGCTCTCTGCCGGATTGATTACGCTGTGGTGGCTCGCCACACTCACTTCCGTTCCGGCCTTTCTGCTGCCCTCGCCCGCTGCGGTTGCTACCGCACTGTGGGACAACGCTGGCTATCTCGGCCATCACAGCCTGATCACCCTGACTGAAATCCTCATCGGTATGGCGCTCGGCGTGCTGCTGGGCGCGGTGCTGGCACTGGGCATGACCTTTTCGCCGTGGTTACAGCGCTGGATGATGCCGCTGGTGATCACCAGCCAGGCGATTCCGGTATTTGCCCTGGCACCGCTATTGGTGCTCTGGTTTGGCTTTGGCATGAGCGCCAAAGTCGTGATGGCGGTACTGGTGATCTTCTTTCCTGTTACCTCCGCTTTTTTTGATGGCCTGCGTCGCGTCACGCCTGGCTATCTCGATCTGGCTCGCACGATGGGCGCTTCACACATAGCACAACTGCGTCATGTCCGGCTGTTAGCCGCACTGCCCGCCCTGGGTTCGGGCTTACGGATGGCAGCGGCCGTCGCGCCGATCGGTGCCATCATTGGTGAATGGGTCGGATCGGCTGAAGGGCTGGGCTACGTGATGCTGAATGCCAACGCCCGGATGCAGAGCGACCTCTGTTTCGCTGCCCTGTTTATTCTGGTGCTGATGACGCTGACCCTCTGGCTTATCATCGACCTTCTGCTTCGCCGCCTGATTACCTGGATTCCCGAGCCACACTGACGACCCTACTGATGAGACAACCTATGACTAAAATGCCCCTGTTTGTCCTGCTGTTCAGCGCCTCCTTAGCCTCGCAGGTTCAGGCGATGGAAAAACTGACGCTGGTGCTCGACTGGTATATCAACCCCGACCATGCACCCATTATGGTGGCTCAGCAAACCGGTGCGTTTGCGGCAGAGGGTCTGGAGGTTAACATTGTGCCGCCTTCCGACCCTGCGCTGCCGCCGCGTCTGGTCGCCGCTAAGCAGGCGGACTTAGCGATAACGTATCAGACGCAGCTGCATTTTTTCGCCGACCAGGGCCTGCCGCTGATGCGTGTGGGCACGCTGATTAATACGCCACTGAATACGCTGATGACGCTGGACAAAACGGTGAAAAAACCAGCGGATTTGAAAGGAAAACGTATCGGTTATTCCGTCAGCGGCATTGAAGAAGCAACGCTGGCGACCATGCTGAGCCATGACGGCATTAAGGCCGATCAGGTAAAGCGGGTTAACGTCAATTTTCAGCTCACCAGCGCCCTGATGACCGGGCAGGTTGATGCGGTGATAGGCGGCTATCGCAATATCGAAGCTCTGGAGATGAAACTTGCTGGCAAAGATCCGGTGGTGTTAAACGTCGAGGATTACGGCGTGCCGGCCTATGATGAGCTGATTATCGTTGCTAACCGTGATGAGGCGCATGCAGAAAAAATTAAACAGTTTCTGCGGGCACTGAAAAAGGGGAATGCACAGTTGCAGGCTCACCCCGAAGAGAGCTGGCAGGCATTTGCACAGGCGCATCCTGAGCTGAATACACCGCTAAACCATCAGGCATGGCAGGCTACGCTGCCGCTGTTCGCCGCCGATCCGGCAAAACTGGATCGCGCACGCTATCAGACTTATGAGCAGTTTTTGTTTGATAATAAGCTGATTAAACACATCACTCCGGTTGAGCGTTACGCTATCGGCAGTGAGTGATAAGCGCGCCCGCAGCGAGTGCTGCGGGCGGGTTGACTAGCGTGACTTCTGATAAAGCCAGTGTTCAATGTCGCTGGCTGGCAGCGGTTTTGAAAAGAAGTAGCCCTGAATCTGATCGCAGCCGTAGGTTTTCAGCAGTCCCAGCGTGGCTTCTGCTTCCACACCCTCGGCCAGCACGGTGTAATTCAGCTCTTTAAGCATTTGGATAATGCATCTGACGATGATTTTAGATGCGTCGTCTTCGCCCATACGCGAGATCAGCGATCGGTCGATCTTAATCACATCCAGCGGGATATCCTGCAGGTAGCTGATATTGCTGTAGCCGGTGCCGAAATCATCCAGAGAGACCATAAAGCCGTGCGACTTCAGCGCTTCCAGCCCTTTGATCGCCACATCACTTTTGGTGATCAGCTCATTCTCAAGACACTCAATACCCATAATCGAGTTAGGTAACTGCGCTGCCGCTAATTTCGCCACCAGCTGATCGGCAAAATCGGGCCTGGCAAAGTCGCGTTCACTGACGTTGATCGAGACCGGAATCAGGTCGTACTCGCGATTCCAGCGCGCCAACTGCTCAACAGCGTGATCGATAACCCAGTTGGTCAGATCGGAGATCAGGTTGGTTTTACCGGCTAACGGAATAAATTCTGATGGGAAAAGCTCACCCCGCTCAGGGTGATTCCAGCGGATCAGGGCCTCCAGCCCGACCGTTTTACCGGTTTTGAGACACACTTTAGGCTGCCAGGCGAGATACAACTCTTCATCTTTATTCAGCGCCTGAGCCAGATCATTCATGATCAAAAAGTCTTCGGTGCGCCGCGAGTCGTAACTCTCATCAAACGACATCGCACTGATGTTCTCATCAATCGCTTCATGTAGCGCGCTAACGGCCTGACGTACCGTTTCGTTAGCATCCATCTGTCCCGGTACAAACTCTGTTTCGCCGGTAAAGACATCCAGATCGAGCGTGATATTTTCCGCCAGATCGGCCCGCATGCCTTTGAACAGATCGCTTATGTTATGCGCTGAATAACGGCCTGAGTAGGGCTGAACAAGGGCGAAACGGCCTGGGGCGAAAGTATAGAGCGTCTCATTCTCCGGAAGATTGAGCCGGTGTGCCACATCCTGCGCCATCTGCCTGAGCAATTTCTCCATCGGCGCAATACCCACCGCACGGGAAAGCTCATAGGCACGAATGATGTCGAGGCAGTCGATAAGAATCAGGCGAAAGCGGCTCTGCGGTGCGACAAGGGTAAGTTGCTGAATATCACGAATCAGGCGTGGGCGATTCGGCAGGTGCGTAATGACGTCGGCAAAACCCGCGTTGTTCCAGGCATCCAGAAAAGAGGTGACCAGCGTAGCCAGTGAGCGCAGCGTGGCGAGTTTCTCATCCGTAAAGGGATGTGGCTGGGTATCGGTGACGCAGAGCGTGCCCAGCACCGCACCGTCGAGGTTCTGCAGCGAGACACCGGCATAGAAACGAATATGCGGATCGCCTTTCACAAACGGGTGCGTGACAAAGCGCTCATCCAGTAAGGTGTCAACCACCACCAGATGTCCCTCACCATCAACGACGTGGCGGCAAAGAGATTCATCACGGGTCGATTGTTTAAGATCGAAGTTCCGTGACGCTCTTATGTATTGATTATTATCGTCAATAATCGAAATGAAGCTGCCTGAAATACCCAGCACCTGACTGGCGAGATTCACGAATCTCTCCAGCACCTTATCCCGGGTTTCATCCGGCGACAAAAGTGCCTTAATTGCACTCAGGCGTTTTACGTCGCTGCCGTTTTGCTCGTTATGCACTGAAACCTCTCCTTTGCAGGCGCAAAAATCGAAAATAATTTAGCTTAATAATGCTCAATTAGCGCCCAATTATCAGATAAATAGCGGCTCAATCTGACAGTACTTTCACAGTGAAACAGTGTCGCACGATATCTGATTGCTGTCGAAATCATTTAACGCACTTACTTCATACGCGCAACCTGTGGCGACTCCGTTCGGAAGCCCAGACCAATCAGACGACCCAGCACAAAACGCAGAAACGGCAGGCGTTGGATAATCGCGGGAACCTTGCTGCTTCCCGCAGGTTTTCTTCTGGCTTTATTACGGCTCATCTTGATCTGCAAAAACTGCGTGGCAACGGTAGGGAACTGACGGCGCTTCTGCACTTTTTCCAGGTCGCGCAGCTGCAGTTCTCCCCGCTTCAGAGGATCGGTCAAAAGATTCGCCGTCGCCACCGCATCCTGAATCGCCAGATTGACGCCAACCCCGCCAATCGGCGACATGGCATGCGCCGCATCACCAATGCAGAGCACACCGGGTTTCGCCCACTTGTTCAGGCGGTCGATACGTATCGACAACAGTTTGAACGCCTCCCAGCTCTCGATTTCCGTCATGCGCGCCGCCTCAAAAGGCGACACCGCCGCCACCTCTGCTTTAAACGCGTCGAGACCGGCGGACTGTTTCGCCTCAAACTCCCCTTTCGGAATGGTCAGACCGCACTGCCAGTAATCGCCACGATCGATAACAATAAAGTTCTGCTTCGGCCCTTTATGCCCCATGCCCAAATCGGGATCCTGCGCCTGCTTACTTAAGCGGAACCAGATGACATCGCGCGCGGCGCCAAATTCCTGTCCGATCAGCCCGGCCGCGTCGCGTACGCGCGAATGGCGACCGTAAGCACCGACCACCAGTTTGCAGCGGATATGCAACTGCTGATTGCCGCGTGAAGCCGTCACGCCGATGACCGTGCCATTTTCTTCAATCAGCGACCCGAAGGCAGTCGACTGCAGCAGACTGAAGCCCGGATAGCGGGCACTCTGCTCTGCCATATAGTTCAGGAAATCCCACTGCGGCATGAAGGCAATAAAACGACACTGAACAGGCAGACGTGAGAAGTCGGCCATCGTAATGCTTTGTCCTGCAATTTCCGCTTCCAGCTTTTCGGCACGCTGATGCGGCAGCGTCAGGAAAGATTCCAGCAGTCCGAGCTGATGCATGATTTCCAGCGTCGAAGGGTGGATGGTGTCTCCGCGAAAGTCGTGAAGAAAGTCAGCATGCTTTTCGATGACGACTACACGCACTCCCGCGCGGGCAAACAGATAACCCAGCATTAACCCGGCCGGGCCACCGCCGACGATACAGCAGTCAGCGGTAAGAATTTCAGTGGAATGTGGCTGCATGTCAGCTCCCTGTCGCGCCAGTATTACTATGATTATTGCGTCAACCGTGGCGACATTGCTGCACCCGGTCGATGGTGCTGTGCTCAGGCTAATCACTCAATGCGATTACACTCAACTGAAAACTGCCGAAGAGCCTTTCCTGTCCTCAGCAGTCAGGAGATCATCATGAACGTGATTCGCAATACGTTATTTATACTGCTTTCAGTCTGTCCCATGCTTGTGTCCGCCGGGCCTTATCAAAGGCTGCAGTTTACACTGCGTCAGTAGCAGATAACCGACGATCTGCGCCAGACGTGTCAGCTACCGCCAGCCTTCTCCGATGAAAAACTGCGCCAGACATTTCTCAATGACAAGCATAACCTGAAACAAAATCAGCTCACGCTGACCGCCGCGGCTCAGGCGCTGAAAAACCAGGACAATCCAGCCTACCGCGAACGCATGGCACAAGTGGTTTGTCCACCGCAGACCGATTAACTCATTTCCCGGCTGAAATTGATCCTGACGTTTGTTTTCACCTTATCACTCAGTAAACTGGCACGCTGGTCTGATTGAACAAAGATGCCTCTCAATGAATGAAGAATCACCGCAGCCGGTTTACGTTCCCCGTTCTATCGCGGCGCGCAGCCGGATGTTTCGCGCCCTGCTCTATCGTGACAAAACGCCGCTGGCGATGCTGTTTTGCGCCGCGCTGGTCGGTACGCTGGTCGGTCTGGCGGGCGTGGCGTTTGCCCGGGCCGTTGAAACAATACAGCAGTGGCGCGCCGCTACGCTTATCCCCGCACAGTTTCAGGGCTGGATGCTCTACGCCGCCGCTTTTGCCATTTCGGCCTTGCTCGCGATGGTCGGCTATTTTCTCGTCAGACGTTTTGCGCCCGAAGCGGGTGGTTCCGGCATTCCTGAAATTGAAGGGGCGCTGGAAGAGCTAAGACCTGTGCGCTGGTGGCGGGTGATTCCGGTAAAATTTTTTGGCGGCATGGGCACGCTGGGTGCCGGGATGGTACTGGGACGTGAAGGCCCGACAGTGCAACTGGGTGGCAATATCGGCCGCATGGTGATTGATGTTCTGGGGATGCGCAGCAACGAAGCGCGTCATACGTTGCTGGCAACGGGTGCGGCAGCAGGCCTGGCCGCCGCGTTTAATGCGCCGCTGGCAGGCATACTGTTTATCATCGAGGAGATGCGTCCTCAGTTTCGTTATAACCTGATTTCGATTAAAGCGGTGTTTACCGGTGTGATTATGGCAAGCATCGTGTTTCGCTGTTTCAACGGCGAACAGGCGGTGATCTCCGTTGGCAAACTGGCTGATGCGCCAGTGCAGACGCTGTGGATGTATCTGGTGCTGGGTATGATCATCGGCATGGTAGGCGTGCTGTTTAACCGCCTGATATTTATTACGCAGGACCTCTTTGCTCGCTTTTATGCCGGCAAAACGGCACGCGTAGTGCTGGCGGGTGCATTACTGGGTGGTGGCTGCGGTGTTCTGGCGCTGCTGTTCGCGCCTGGCGCAGGCGGCGGCTCAGAACTGATTCCACAGGCGGTTCATGGTGTATTTCCGTTCACCCTGCTGCTGCTCATCTTCATGGTCAGGCTGGTCACTACCCTGCTCTGTTTTGGCTCAGGTGCGCCGGGCGGTATCTTTGCGCCGATGCTGGCACTGGGAACGCTGCTCGGGACAGCTTTTGGGGTAGCGATGACGGATCTGTTCCCCTTATATCATCTGGACGCGGGAACCTTTGCTATCGCCGGGATGGGCGCACTGTTTGCGGCTTCGGTAAGGGCACCGCTAACCGGGATTGTGCTGGTGCTGGAGATGACCGATAACTATCAGCTGATATTGCCGATGATTATTACCTGCCTTGGGGCTACGCTGCTGGCGCAGTTTCTGGGGGGGAAACCACTCTATTCATCCATACTGGCCCGCACGCTGGCACGCCAGGCAGAAGCGACCCGCCCATAGCGGCGGGCCGTGCTATCAGTTACTTACCATCAAAATAGTCAGCAGGCATCTGCCCCGGTGCCTGATTAATGACTTCATCATTATCCGGCCCTTCGTTTTTCATGTAAGTCACTTTCGCAAACTCAGGAATGATCACATAAGGATAGGCCGGGCCTTCGTCGCGGAATCGGTGCATATCTTCAATGAAGTCATTCTGATAGCAGATGGTTTTTTCCGGATGCTGACCTTCTCCGGCAATCCACTGCGGGAAGAAAATTGTCCCGTGAAGCAGGGTACGATTGAGATCAAACAGCAGGCTGACGCAGGTGCCGGTGGGTTCATGCCAGTCTACTTTATAAATGCCGGGTGCAAACTGCACTGCGTGCATTTTCTGGTTAGTCACCCAACGACCGCCCACCAGCCCCTGATGAATACGATAGTCGCAGGTCGTTTCATTGCGGGCGTACCACTCATATTTCCAGCCATTATCGTAGGTATAGACAAAATGTGTGCCAACGAACTGGGAGAGATCGCCGGAGATATCTTCTAAAGATTCTGTAGACATTTTAACCTCTGTTAAATAGCGCATAACCTATGCGCCGATGGATTTAATAAAAGCTAAAGCGCAATTAATCGGTGAATATTGACTATGGCGCAGATTATCGATTTTGCCATAAGCGACCCGGCAGACATTTGATCGTCCCAGTGCTTATCGCTGTCCGTCATCACTCTGACTGGTTTTTAATCAGCGCATAGCGGTTCTGCAACTGAGTAAACTGCATATCGACCTGCGCCAGCTGTGCTGCTCTTCCTGATGTCGTACTTTCTGACTGCCCCAGCTGATAAAGCTGCTCTTCGAGTGGAACTGAACGGCTGAAGTTCTGTGTTATCGTGAACACCATCGATTTCAGTTCCGAGCCGGTGGATACCTGCCTTTGCGCTCATCAAGCATATTCAGGCGGTATGTCAGTGCCTGCAATCTTCCATCCCCTGATGCCAGCCGGATAATGATTCTGTGGGTGTGCATTTCCCATAAGGTGCTGCTGCCACTGCGCTTTAAGCGTCTCTGTCTGGACAGGTCCAGCTCTGGCGGCGAGCACAAAGCCATACACCTGTTGCCACAATGGCGGCAGCTGCGCCAGCGTTGTCAGTACGTGCGCATCGACGATAGCCGGTACGGGGCTGAGCGGCTGCGGGGCGACTTTTAGCAGCTTCACAGACCGCCCGCACCCAGAACCAGCATGGTCAGCATACCCGCAGCGAAAGTCCGCCATGCCCGCCGGAGAGACGCTATCGGGGGTATCACCAGGTTCGCTGACGTCACTGTCAGTGGGAAATGTTGAAAATGGCTTACCCTGCCATGACACATTTCTGATTTTAAACATTGAGTGATGAGCAGAACCGGGATCAGAAGCGAGTACATTCCATTTACTGACTGAATTATTAATGTTGTTAATTATTTTTGATTTTTACGGATCAGCGCTGGACGGTATTCGTCAAAGAACGCCTTGCGATGGTACAGCCGCATCTGCTCTGCCATATAGTGGATATGTCTTGTGATGAGTCAACGTGATGTTCATTGCTGATCTCAGCGATGAGGGTGTTGCGCCGAGTAAATGCCCGCAGTCATTCCAGATGACAGTGCTAAAGCCACACCTTGTGAATACTCTCAGCAGAGCAAGGAGCCCTGATGCGAAGCGATGGAGAGGATGCATGAATTGGAGTAAAATTAAGCATGCGCGAATGCGGCAGGTAGTGGTTAACGGGAAAGAATTCGAAAATGACAACGAATAATGAGACCCCTGAAAAATCTGACAGACAGGCTCAAATGATAAAAGCCCTGACTGAAATAGTCAGGGCTTTTAAGGTACTACAGATTTAGCATTTAACATTAACTAACTTAATTGATAGGTACTGCTTCGGTACTGCTATTTATGAACAGATCCTGCGGATAATAATGATCACGATACAGAAATGTCACTATTATTAGCGGTTTCAACCACCTGATAGTCTTTCAGGAGACAAAGACAGGTCAGGCCCGTATAAATCTGCACACCCCCATCGCGATATAGACTCTTTGATGCGTTGCCTTACTTTCATTACGACGTTTAAACCGCAATCGTATCCTGTCGTAACGTAACGTTCAGAACTACGAGGCCTTACATCATCGCGACGCGATACTACAAGCGTCCTGTTGCATGCTTTTTGCTATTAACATCCAACTACAGACTTCTTAAAGACTTACTTCGACTCCATTTAACAGGGTTATCATTAACTAACGAACAGTTTCAAAGAACAGTGTTTAACAGAACCACCGACAACTTCAACTGAAACATTTGTCGGCACCTTTACTCATAACGCCTTTGGTTTTTCAGTCTATCAGGGCAACTGCTTGCCGCTGATGAGTCCTACTTTACGGATATGAAAAATGATGTCAACACTGGTTTTAAAAACATGTTTATATTTTCAGTGGAACTCGAGGACTTATATTTTCGTCTGAAAACACATCTCAAATTTATTATCAATGTTAAGAAAAATAAAACCCTGATTTATTAAATACAAATAATTTACACCGTCACTATCAATCTTCTCACTTAATACCCGCAATAAAGAAAGGCGCCCACAGGCGCCCTCAGAACACAGCATGCTGTAAAACGCTTATTTCGCCAGTTTTGCCAGTAAAACTTTGGCAGTCTCGGCTGAAGAACCTGGGTTCTGTCCGGTAATCAGCAAACCGTCCTGCACAGTGTAGGATTGCCAGTCATCACCACGTGAGTAAAGACCGCCATTCTGTTTCAGCACATCTTCCACCAGGAAAGGCACGACGTCAGTCAGGCCAACGCCCTCTTCTTCGCTATTAGTAAACCCGGTTACTTTCCTGCCTTTTACCAGCGGTGTGCCATCGGCGTTATTCACATCACGCAGAACACCTGGCGCGTGACAAACCAGCGCCACCGGCTTACCAGCCTGCAGGGTTTGCTCAATCAGCGAAATGGAGTGTTTGTCGTTTGCCAGATCCCATAAAGGACCATGACCGCCCGGATAGAAAACGGCATCAAACGTTTCCTGATTAACCGTATCAAGCCTCACGGTCGAAGACAGCGCGGCCTGAGCTGCAGAGTCCGCATGAAAACGGCGAGTTTCATCAGTCTGAGAATCCGGCTCATCACTTTTTGGATCGAGTGGCGGCTGTCCGCCCTTCGGTGAAGCCAGGGTAATTTCAGCGCCCGCATCCAGGAATGCATAATAAGGTGCCGCAAGTTCTTCCAGCCAGAAACCGGTCTTCTTGCCAGTGGTGCCCAACTCATCATGCGAGGTCAAAACCATTAAAATTTTCATTTATGCTCCGTATAACAGTCAGTCGGTCTCACGTGTAAGGATAGTCAGAACCAGCGCGTGAACCGCTATCTTCTGTGTTGACCCGTTAATCATGGCGCGTTTCAGAATATTTATGAAATTTATTTCTTTAATTTTAGATATTCACATAGAATTATAACTTAATGAAATATGATCTGAATTTACTGCCAGTTTTGCTGGTTATGATAGAAGAGCGCAACGTCACTCGCGCCGCAGAGCGGCTGGGTATTACCCAGCCGGCACTTTCTAATGCATTAAACCGGCTGCGGGAAACGCTCAACGATCCCCTGTTTATCCGCGAGCGCTACGGTATGCGCCCGACACCGAAAGCGGAACAACTGGCCCAGGTGGTCGGTACTGCCCTGTCATCCATCGACAAGGTGATCCTTGGTCAGCAGGACTTTGATCCGCTGCACGCCACCCGACTCTTTACCCTCGCACCTAACAGCTATGTTGAATTCATCATGATGCCTGCCATTGTGGCGCGTCTTCATGACTGCGCACCCGGTATCAGGCTTCGCCTTACCCCTTTTGGCAACGACGTAACGGAAACCGGCGTAATTTCAGGCAATACTGATATGGTGCTGGGTCGTATCGTTGAACCTCCTGATAATCTGGTTGTGCAGCACCTGATGAATGAAGGTCTGGCATGTGTGATACGCGCAGATCATCCGCTGGTAGGCGAAAACCTCAGCGCAGAACAGTATGAGCAGCTCAAACACGTTAATGTCCTGCCGCCTGGCCGCATGCGCGCAGGTTTATATCAGGCACTTGAAAAGCGCGGCCTGCGTCGGCAGGTTGCCGTGTCAGTGACACATTTTCTGGCTGTACCGGAGATGATTGCGGTCACGGACTACTGCGCGACCCTGCCTCGCCTGATCTGTCAGCATCTTTCCCGAGATCAGCGGCTCAGAATTGTT
The DNA here is from genome assembly GCF_025153065.1 of Pantoea sp. XY16. Classification (NCBI taxonomy): domain Bacteria; kingdom Pseudomonadati; phylum Pseudomonadota; class Gammaproteobacteria; order Enterobacterales; family Erwiniaceae; genus Pantoea; species Pantoea sp. XY16. Next base: position 223,375 of record NZ_JANZNP010000005.1, read on the forward strand.
CCCGCGCCTGTTGATCTCGGCATTTTTCCGGTTGAAATGGGGTGGCATGCGCGCTATCGCGACGATCCTGCACATCGCTGGTTCAGGGGTTTAATTGCAGAAACAGCCCACGCGCTGGCCGACCCTCAAATAAAGAGTTAGCACGCTCACCGCTTCCTGACTAATAGTTAATTTTGATAGGGTTAACAGGGGTTACTACTGTCCCCATCGGAGGCTAATACCCTTGACCTGCTCCCCGTTGATGAGTACACACCAATGTCAGTAATGTCTTCATACGCCACATGAGGACATCCCCATGAAGAAGCGTTTTTCCTGCGAACAGATCATCAGTATCCTCCGCGAAGCTGAAGCCGGGGTTTCTGCCCGTGAGCTCTGCCGCAAGCACGCCATTTCCGACGCCACCTTTTATACCTGACTCAGGAAGTATGGCGGTATTGAAGTGCCCGGGGTTAAGCGGCTTAGTCACCTGAAGACGAGAACGCCCGCCTAAAGAAGCGGCTTGCCCAAGCCATGCTGGATAAGGAGGCGCTTCAGGTGGCTCTGGGGCGAAAGTACTGACGACAGATCAGAAACGGGAAGCCGTTGAGTTTATGTGTGATGCGACCGGTCTGTCGCAACGTCGTGCCTGCAGGCTGACAGGTTTGTCCCTGTTGACCTGCCGTTATTCATCCCAGCGTCCGGCGGCTGATGCGCATTTATCAGGGCGCATTACTGAACTGGCACTGGAGCGCAGGCGTTTTGGCTACCGCCGCATATGGCAGTTACTGCGCCGTGAAGGGCTTCTGGTTAATCACAAGCGCGCGTACCGCCTTTATCATCTGAGAGGGCTGGGCGTAAAACGCAGACAACGTCGTAAAGGGCTGGCAACAGAACATCTGCCGCTGCTCCGCCCGGCGGCGCCCAACCTGACCTGGTCGATGGATTTTGTCATGGACGCGCTCGCCACCGGTCGCAGGAACAAGTGCCTGACCTGGGTGGACGATTTCACAAAGGAATGCCTGACGGTCACTGTTGCCTTCCGGATTTCAGGCGTGCAGGTCACGCGTATTCTGTCAGACAGGTCCACAACGCCGTTCGTCTGTGTCAACTTCCTGGCCGCGTGATTGGCAAGTCTGGCCAGCGCTTTGGTCGGTGCAAATCCCACGCCGATTATCAGCCCGGTTTCCTTTCAGATACGCTCGCGCATCTGCTGGCCGAATGTCTCGAGCGGGATAATGCCGCCAATCCCGATAACGTCCAGAAAAGACTCATCAATGGAGTAAACGTCCTGACCCGCAGCCATCTACCCCAGTATGGCCATCATGCGTGCTGACATGTCGCCGTTTATGTGGAATGGGAAATCTACTGAAATTATTGGTGCTTTAAAGTCCGCTATGCGTGAAAGCAGAAGCTCAGGCGTAAACGTTTAGAATTCAGTCAGGCCGGATTCAATCACTTATGCCATAGTGCTTCAGGCTTTGCATGCTCAGCTTTCCTGCTTCAAATACGTCGTGTTCCCAGGCATGTGGGCTGAGCCATTCAGGAGACCATACACCGTTGTAGCCCGTTTTACGTAAGGCTCTGACCCAGCTATCAATGTTCACTTCACCCTGGCCCGGTGCGTAATCACGAAGTACCCACTCATCCCATGCCTCGTCCTTACGAGCAGCGCGACCATCGCAGAAATGGACACCGTAAATCAGGCTGGGATCCATTTTGGCAACTTCGTCCGGATGAGTCTTACCGCCTGCGTGCAAGTGCCAGAAGTCAATAACCAGCCCCACATTATCCCTGCCGCATGCGGCAATTATGTCCAGACCTTGCTGTAATGAATTAAAGGGTGTGAAGGCAACAACTTCAATCTGAAATCTGATGCCAAGAGGTTTACCAATATCGGCTATGGCACAGATGTTATCGTGCAGGATGGTGTTGCGGTTTGTTTCAGTAAGTTCATTGATTTCATCAAGCGCCATGATCTGAACGACAGGACAGGCAAGCTCAGCAGCAGCATGACAAATCATCCTGGCCTCCTGTATAAGTTCAGCACGGGCCTGTGGTTGATAGCGACCGATACGTTTGAGAGCGTTAATACAGGTAATATCAATGCCGTTATCCTGCATCAGCTGACGATATTCTGCATAGCTGCCACCATTTTCCAGATAACGAAATATATGTTCAGGCAGTAATTCCAGCCCGGTAAAACCGGCCTCACGAGCAATACGTAATTGCGTCACTGCGTTGCTGTACCATACAGAAACTCCATGTAATGACAGTTTCATTGCATCTCCTCAATCAGAAATATGAAGATGTGAACGGCGAACGCGAAGCTCTCCTTTTTTCCAGAGACCGTCCGGATCCGATTTTCCCAACAGAAGCCGGTTCAGCGCCTCCTTTACAAGCAGGTCAAGACGCTGACTGTATGTAGTAAGTTGCCAGGCAGGGGCCGCAGCTTCATCAATGTCATCAAAACCAACGACTGCAACAGAATCTTTTCCCGAAACACCGCGCAACGCCTCCATCGCTCCCAGGGCGAGTATGTCATTCTCGCAGAACAGTGCCTCAATGCGTTCATGTACTGGCGTTTCAAGCAAATAATGCTTCATCAGGTCATAACCCAGCCGACGATCGTAATGCTCGGCGCTGAATTCGAGTGTCAGTCCAAATCCCTGTGAGGATAATGCATCATGAAACCCCTCCTTACGCTGCAGATGCCCCTCATTACTGCCCGGCCCGGCCATATAGCCAAATTTCTTATGACCCTGCTCCATAAGTAAGCGGGCAATGACCCGTCCGGCCTGGTAGTCGTCAATATTCACGACGTCTATTCCCTGACCCTCAGTATTGCGGCCTACCTGCACCAGCGGTATAGAATGCATATCCAGGGCGATGGCAATGAATTCGGGCGTCAGTGCTGTACCCATAAAAAGAATCCCATCAACCTGGAGCTGATCGGCCAGCGACATTACGGCACTGTAATTATTGCCGGTGATATTCAGAAGCAAAGCCATGTATCCAAAGCTCTGAAGCTGCCGTGTCACCTCGTCCAGCAATAGCATTGAGTGAGGATTTTTTAATTCATCGATCGCCACGCCTACGATGTGCGTACGCTTTTGCGATAACCCCCTGGCAAGTAAATTCGGGCGGTATCCCAGTTCCTGCGCAATCTCCAGAATTCTTCCGCGGGCCTTATCAGAAATGGAGGCACCCGGTGTGAAAGCGCGGGAAACCGTCCATTTAGACACTCCAGCGCGGGATGCTACGTCCCGTGCCGTTACCTTCTGACGCTTTGCTGCCTTATTTGTCATAAAAATCCGGTTGTTAAATGCATGCATGCAATTTAGAGATTAAGGAGAATTTAATCTTTTTCAAAGACGTGTGGTTTATCCAGAGTCTGGCTAGAAATTACACCGTAATCAAACTTAATGCACCCGATTGCAAAAAAAATGTGATCCCGTGTGAGTGTTTTTTAAAAGCTTGTTGACTAAATTTTCAGGCTCTTACACATTCTCTACATCTTCTTCAGCCATCATGCCAGGGTGAAAAGATTTTGCATCTGGATGCATTTTTGCACCCGAGAGCAAAATGATTATGGCTTTATCAGACGGCATACGCAGGAGCGGAAATTAACCTGAGCATAAAGCTGTCGCTCTTCACGTCAGGGACCGAACATACTAATTTGCTACAGGATTCAATCATGAAAAAGACTCTCGGTTTACTGATGCTGATAAGCCTGACACTGGCTACGGCGGTTCAGGCAAGAACGGCGCAGGTTGGCGTCGCGCTGGCAAATTTCGACCTTAACTTTGTGTCGATCCTTCGCACACAAATGATGCATGAGCTGGATACGCAGGGCATGAAAGGCCAGTTTTCTGATGCCAAAGGCGATGTTGCGCTCCAGGTACAGCAGATTGATGATTTTATTAATCAGGGGGTAGACGCCATCATACTTAATCCGGTCGACACTCAGGGTGTACTTCCAATGATCCAGGCGGCTAAAAATGCCGGAATCCCGCTGATTTTCGTGAATCGTAAACCAGAAGTGCCGCTGACAGGGGCAATGAGTTATGTGGGATCGGACTCTGCCCTGAGTGGCAAAATGCAGATCGAAGAACTGGCTAAGCTAATGAATTACCGAGGCAACATCGCCATTCTGATGGGTGCACTTTCGAATGAGGAGGCTCGCGAACGTACCCGCGCTGTTGAAGAGTTTGTTGCGCAGCATAAAAATATGAAGGTGATTGAGAAACAAACCGCAAAATGGCAGCGAAATGAGGCGGTAGACGTGGTCTCTTCATGGCTGCTTAACGGCAGGTCAATCAATGCGATCGTCGCCAATAACGACGAAATGGCCATCGGTGCCATTATGGCCCTGAACCAGGCGAAGAAAAAAGACGTGATGGTTGCTGGCATTGACGGCACTCCTGACGGACTGCAGTTTATTAAAAACGGTGAGATGGTTGTAACTGTTTTCCAGGATGCTAAAGCACAGGCTACCGGTGCCGTAAGAGTGGCAAATGCGCTGATTAATAAGCAGAAGACAGATAATTACCACTGGATCCCCTACCAGACTGTTACCAGAGCCAACTACGAACAATTTATCCAGCAGAACCAGAAGTGATTTTTATTAAACCCATCTTTGCACCCGGGTGCAAAGCGTTAATTCGGAGTATTTATGCTAAACGGTGAAAAAAGTATTTCCCGCCCACTACGCTGGGCCATGATTGGCGGCGGCCGGCTCAGTCAGGTTGGCTATAAACATCGTTCGGGTGCACTGCGCGATAACACTGCCTTCCGGCTTGTTGCTGGCGCATTTGACGTCGATGCCACCCGAGGCCGTGAGTTCGGCATCAACCTTGGCTTACCGGCCGAACGTTGTTATGAGAATTATGGACAGCTGCTATCTGAAGAAGCTAAGCGTGAAGATGGTGTTGAAGTTGTTACTGTTGCCACGCCTAATGGCACGCATTTTGAAATCACCAGAGCTGCGCTTAATGCCGGGATTCATGTTATCTGTGAAAAACCGCTGTTTTTTACCTCGGCTGAAGCGCAGGAAATTAAAGCACTGGCGGCGGAAAAAGGCCTGATCGTGGGCGTTACCTATGGCTTTTCAGGCCATCCATTACTGATGCAGATGCGCGCCATGATTGCTAAGGGCGAAATTGGTGATGTACGCATGGTTGAACTGCAGTACACACATGGATTTAGCGCAACTGATAACGCGGACAAGTTCAGCGATGCGCAGAAATGGCGCGTAGACCCTAAAATTGCCGGTCCGTCATTTGTGCTGGGTGACATCTCAACGCATACCTTTTACATCTCTCAGCTTGTACTTCCTGACCTGAAAATCAAAAGTCTGTTATGCGATCGTCAGAGCTTCATTCCGTCCCGGGCACCACTGGAAGATAACGCTATGGTGCTGATGCATTATGAAAACGGTGCCGTAGGACGCATGTGGGCCTCTGCAATAAATGCAGGCTCAATGGACAGCCAGAGTATTCGCGTTATCGGCTCCCGGGCCAGCCTGGAATGGAGCGATTATAACCCGGGAGAACTTAAATTTGAGGTTCAGGGCCAGCCTAACCAGATGCTGCATCATGGTATGCCCTACCTTGATGAAAGTGCCCTGGCCGATGAGCGCCTTGGGGCATTGCATACCGAAGGGCTGGCTGAATCATGGGCCAACATCTATCTCAAGTTCGCCATTGCCATCAGCGCGACTCAGCGCGGCGACAGTAAAACTCTTGAGGGGCTGGTTTATCCGGACATCAACGCGGGCGCCGAAGGCGTGCGCTGGATTGAAAACTGTGTGCGCTCGGCAGATAGCGGTTCCAGCTGGGTTAACTACGAATAAGGAATGACGATGAAACTCTCTTTCTGTACGGACAGTCTCGGCCACCTGCCTTATGAGCAGATGCTGGACAAGCTGCTTGAGCTGGGTGTTAACGGCGTTGAAATGACTACCGGAGGCTGGTCTTCAGCACCGCATGTCCCAACGGCTGAGCTTCTGGAAAGCGCATCAAAGCGTCAGCAGTTTCTTCACGCGCTTGAAAGCCGCGGCATGACCATCGCGGCTCTGAACGTTTCCGGGAACCCTCTGGATCCGGGAGATTTGGGGAAATGCCACAGACAGGATACTGAAAATGCACTGCGGCTGGCCGGGGAACTGGGTGTAAAAAAAATTGTAATGATGAGCGGCCTGCCTCCGGCCAGTCCGCATGACACCATCCCGAACTGGATCACCTATACCGTCAGCTGGCCACCCACGCTGAAAAACTGTCTGGACTATCAGTGGAATGAGGTTGCTATTCCATACTGGCGGGATCTGGTCGAGCAGGCGAAGACCAGCGGCGTAGAAAAATTTGCGCTGGAGAACTTCAGTTCAATGCTTGTCTGGAATCCGGAAACCCTGTTCCGGCTGCGTGACGCCGTGGGACCTATGGTTGGACTGAACCTTGACCCCAGTCATCTTATCTGGATGGGTGCCGACCCTATCGCTGCCGCCCGCGCACTTGGACCGGCCATACATCACTGTCACGGTAAAGACGTACGCCTTGAGCGTGGACTGGTTAACATCAACGGTCTGCTCGAAACCAAACCGGTTGAGGACGTCGCAAACCGCGCCTGGAACTATGTGGCTGTAGGTTGTGGTCAGGACCTTCAATGGTGGAAAGAGTTCTTCTCGGTCGTACGCATGATGGGCTACAACGACTGGGTTTCACTGGAGATGGAGGATTTAACCATGTCCGTTGAGGCAGGTGTTACCTCATCAGTTGCTGCGTTACAGCAGACTATCAGTCAGTAGTTTTTCCCCTTAAGGCTGCCGTAAAGCGGCAGCCTTATCAAAAATATGTTCATGCCTGAACAGACCATTAAAAAATGTACCCCACATAGCCTAATCTTCAGATGGAGTAGCCTGATGGAACATTATATTTCGAAAAATCCTGCCTCCGGCCCCAACAGTAAAGTACGAACTGAACCTCTCGTGAAGGTCATTACCGCCATTGCTACTTTAGGCGGTTTGTTGTTCGGTTATGATACCGGCGTGATTTCAGGTGCATTACTTTTTATGGGGCCTGAACTACAGCTAACCCCCTTCACCACAGGTCTGGTAACCAGTTCACTGTTAGTGGGCGCGGCTACAGGCGCGCTGATTTCAGGTGGACTGGCAGATCGCCTTGGCCGTCGTAATATCATCCTTATCCTTGCTGTCATTTTTGCTCTGGGAGCGCTGGGAACAGCCGTTGCGCCTAACCTGGAAGTTATGCTCATTTCCCGCGTGGTTCTCGGACTGGCAGTCGGTGGCGCTGGAAGTACCGTGCCTGTTTACCTGGCAGAAATTGCACCAGCAAACAGGCGCGGACAGCTTGTCACCATCAGCGAATTAATGATTGTCTCCGGTCAGATGCTGGCTTACATCTCGAATTTCGCGCTCAATGCACTCTGGGGTGGCGAAAACACCTGGCGCTGGATGCTGGGCATTGCCACGCTACCGGCAGTCGTTCTCTTTTTGGGTATGCTTTTTATGCCTGACTCTCCCCGCTGGTATGCGCTTAAAGGGCGCTTTGCTGAGGCTCGCCGTATTCTGAGCCGGACACGAGCAAAAGAAGATGTAGATTGGGAAATGATGGAAATCGAAGAAAATTTGTCGGAAGAAGCGCAGCAAAAAGGTTCGTTGCAGGATTTACGTACGCCCTGGATGTGCAAAGTTTTTTTTATCGGTCTCACCTTTGCCTTTTTCCACGCAGCAACGGCCGTTAACAGCATCATGTATTATGCCCCCATTATCCTACAGAATACCGGTATGAGCACGAATGCCTCACTGTTTGCGACCATAGCTAACGGTGTGGTGTCAGTCATCATGGTTCTGATCGGCATTGTTTTGCTGGGTTATATCGGTCGTCGGACCATGGCTGCGATGGGCCAGATAGGGTGCACCTGCTGCCTGTTTCTTCTCGCCGCCATATCGGCTTTTATGCCGGAACATATGGGTAACGATGTCAATCTGTTACGCAGTTATTTCATTCTTGGGGCAATGTTACTGTTCCTCTGCTTCATGCAGGGCTTCTACTCACCTGTTATCTGGCTAATGTTGTCAGAAATGTTTCCGAGTAAAATTCGCGGTATATGTATGGGCGGCGCAGTATGTGCGCTCTGGTGCTCTAATGTCATAATCACTATGTCTTTTCCGGTACTTCTTTCCTCATTCGGGCTTGCCTGCACATTTGGCATCTATGGCATCGTAGGAGTTTTAGGCAGCGCTTTTGTTCTGAAATTCATCCCGGAAACCCGCGGCCGAAGTCTGGAGCAAATTGAGCATTATCTGCGCGATATTTATAAGGATAAAAAAGGAGTGAAGTCGGCACTGTCTGAATAATTCAGATTTATAAATTCACAGAAATATTGCAAAAAATGAGGCATGACATAGCGCTTTTTATGACCTGCTGAACTGCTCCCCGCGATTTAGCATAGCAGGATGATGGAACGTCAGCTTCTCGCACAAAGTGGAAATGCGTGCTGACAGGTACGCTATGAGCGAGGAGCGGACGTTTACCAACGTTAACCTGCATATACTCAATTTTTGCCACTCTATATGCTGCTACCGGCACGTTTATCAGAAAAAATCGACATGCAATCCGCGCATCTGCTGGAACAAAATGCGTGCACAGAGCAATATTTCTACCTGTCATTTTGCCGGAAATGAAGTTTTCAAGGCCTGTTATTACTTCATCTGGAGAACTTATCCACAGGTACGTTAGATATCCTTAAGGATGTCAGGAAACCGTTCAAAACGCATTTTGCCTGCTGTCACCGGTATATAATAATCCCCCCAAAAATGGGATGACATGAGGTTTGCCTCGTGGTCCGGCCCCACAATAAACAGGTCGTCACCTTCACGCCGGGCTTCAGCACGGCGCGGCAGAATGTGCCGATAAACATTCATCTGCATTTCAGTCAACTCTGCCGCACTACCTTCAAACGGAAAGCGCAGGAACATGCCCGGACTGGATGCATTCTGCCCGCCATGCTCATCTTTATCCTCGCGACAGCCAAAGGTCAGTATCAGTCGGATGTTGCCGGAGGAGCTGTCAGGTTCAAACCGTTCTGCGAACCAGGTGGGTGATTCTCCGCGAAGGAGGCGCGCCGCCTTTTTAAGGCCCTGCTCACGCTGCTCCGTGTGGAAAGCAATAGAGTAGAGGTCGGCGCTTTCACACTGGTAGCTAAAGGTCACATCAGAATGCGAGGGCGCGCTGAGCCATGCTGTTTCCGGTTCCGGCATGGTGCGAGCGGATGATAAGAGGCTGGGCTGCAGGCCGTGAAAATGCCACTCTTTCGTCTGCCTGTAACGCGCCGGGGGCAGACAAAAATATTTTGTAAAGGTCCGGGTGAAAGCTTGCTGATTGGTAAAGCCGAACTGTTCAGCCGCATGGATGACAGGTGCGCCGGTCATTTTCAGCAGGATAGCCGATTCAGACAGTCTGCGTTCGCGAATGTAGGTGGCCAGTTTCATGCCAGTTTCCTGGCGAAACAGTCGCTGGAGATGCCACTTGCTGTAACCGGACTTCTCTGCCACTTCGTCGAGGATGATTTTTTTATCAAGATTCTCTTCAATCCAGACAATGAGATCGTGGGTAAAACTTTTCATTTGTATTGGCCCCGGAGCATCATAAAATTACATATCTATTGTTGAATGCCTGAGACAGGAAAGCCGATGGGTATTATTCATCGAAACGTTTTACGTAAAGCCTTAAAGGCCCTGACACACGTTAAGTCACGTGTGTCAGGGCAGCGAACCTGCTGCAAAAAATCTTTATATCAGTAAGGCGGGTAAAAGCGTGCTCGTGAAGAAAATGTCAGCATCTCAAGAGCCTTGATTCTTTTTTATTGGGGGTTCTTTGCTGAAGCAATTAGCGCATTTTTATTTTCAGTCAAGTATTCCCGCACCGTTTTCGCTGGCCTGCCGAGAATATAAGGAAGATCGTTTTGCACCATCGACATATAGGACATCCTGCCATCAAGCATCTGGGTAACAAAATCAATGTTTGCACTGGCATACCAGCTGTCAGCACCTTGAGAAATAAGTGAATCGATCAGCTGACGGAAGCCTTCCAGTCCTTTGTCTTCGCACCTGATTTCAAGCCCGGTCACCTCACTCATCAGCACGGCTATTTCTTCACCGTTCAAACTTTCCACGCTCAGCCAGTAATGCTGTCCGGCATGACGCGCAGGCCCATCGAAGAGCACTTTTGCAGCGACGGCGGCAATGTCCTCGGGCGCGATATAGCCGACTCTCCGATCGCCCCAGTAAGTTGTGTAGGTGAAATTTTTGGGGATATAAAGGCCGGTGAATACATTCATAAACATATTTGGATGGAGATGCGTCCAGGCAATGCCACTCGCCTCGATATATTTTTCAATCATCTGGTGCCATACAAAGTGGGCATCCGTGGTATCCCATTCAGCGAACACACCCACATGAACGATATGGCTCACACCTGACTTTTTGGCTGCATCCACCAGGGTTTTACTCTGCGTGAGCATGGCAACGCTGTAGCCGGTTAAGAGGAAGACGCGATCAACGCCCGCCATCGCGAGCGCGAAGGTCTCCGGTTTATCGAGATCGAGATAAACGCCATCTTTTCCTTCCCTGCGCAGCTGGTTTACCGTGTCTTGCTTGCGTGAAGCGATGCGCAGATGAACATCTTTATCGTCAAGTTCTTTGACGATATGGCTACCGATAGTTCCGGTAGCGCCCAGAACAAGGACGACGGGCTTCTGATGTATTGTCATGAGTACAATACCTTATTCAGTTGGTTGATAGAGCGTCAGGGCAACGCCACGTTTCAGGAAAGGAGATGTCTGAATCCCCCACAACGGGCTGCATACTTTGCCCGCTACGTCAGCTACATAAAGAGCGCGCGCGTCAGACGCACGGCGTAGTCCGCGTCGGGGTTGGTAGTGCTGTCGCCAACCCGTTCCATGATCGCCTCGATCGCGAGGTCGCGGCGTTTCGGCAGGCGGCCCCGCTCGGCTGCGGCCAGGGCATCGGGCACCTCATCGCGCGCCAGATCCGTACAGTAAACTGGTGCGCCGGGCTGCTGGCGCCATGATTCGCTGAGCGGTCCCGAATAAACCGCGTCGAGCCCGGTCTCGTCGACCAGTCTCATCGCCACATCACGTTCCCGCTCGCCGTTGGCTGCAACGGGAATGGCGATCCGCCCGGTCGATCCTGCAGGGACACCCTTCTGTGCGAAGGAGGCGGAGGTGATGGCGTTCCACGCTTTGGCAATGGGACGACCCAGCTGCCCTGCAACCCACTCACTCTCGGTTTGTCCGGCTTCGATGTCAGCGATTTCGCCGTCACGTTTGGGATAGTAGTTCGATGTGTCGATGACAACGGTGCTGGCAGGCACGCTCGCGAACAGCGGAGCGATCTTCGTAATGGCGCTGAGCGGCGTCGACAGGATTACCACGTCGACCCCCGTCACTGCTTCAGTGGACGTAACGGCCTGAGCGCCGTAGGTCAGGATGTCGCCTTCGATCGTGTCAGGGCCGCGCGAATTGGCAACCTTTACGTCATGACCAGCAGCGCTGAGTTTCATAACCAGCGTTATGCCAATGTTACCTGTGCCCAGTATGCCAATCTTCATGATGTCATCCTCGTAATGAGCAATTGCCGTTTGGGGGCGGGCAAAATGATGCCGCCCTGGTGTTTCAGTCGTGGAAAGTCACGCTGGTGTCCACCGGTACGCGATCCATACGGATCCGGTTGCCGGGTGCCGCTTCGTCCGGGTAGCCGAAAGAGATGCCAAAGAGCAATTTCAACTCATCGGGAATGCCGAGGAATTCACGGATTGTCCCGGCAAAAAAACCAAGCGCAGTTTGGGGAATACCACCGAGACCGCGCGCCGCGAGCGACAGCAGGAAGGTTTGGCCATACATACCTATGTCACCTGCAACACGGACATTGTCACCAAATGAGGGCATAAACAGGAACGCGACCTGGGGAGCATTAAAGAACGAGTAGTTCATCGCGCCCACGCGACGCCGCCCCTCCTTGTCCTCGCGCATCACGTTCATGGCTTCATAATAGGCCTTGCCCAGCGCGTCGTTACGCTTACGATATTCGCCGTAGTAGTCGTTCTGGTCGAAAGAGAAGTCCGGCGTGAATTCTCCGGCGTCGTTTTTGGCGTGCAGGATTTGAGATAGCTGCTTAAGCTTTTCGCCGCGGACAATGTGAGTATTCCAGGGCTGCGTATTGCAGTTGGACGGCGCGCACTGGGCATCCTCCAGCACCTCGCGGATAAGGCTTAACGGCACGGGCTTGTCGAGAAAGCCACGGATAGAGTGACGCGCGTGGGCTGCCTCGCTAAATGGCAGTGTCTCATCTGATGATGTTTCGGTTCGGAGATGGACTGGAGTCATAGTCATAGTCATAAAGGTTTCCTTTGTATGAGAGTTAGTGGTGATTACCACTTCGCACAAACATCTCTTGCTTACTAGACCATAGCGCACTAGATAAAATGGTGCAAAAAGGGCATGTACAGTCTCTTTAATCCTGTCGTGGTCTACTGAGATCGCGCAAGGTGTCGCGAAGCTCGATCATTCCCGCTTCGTCCAGTTTACAGGCGCTCTTGATCTTCTGACTAACGCTCAGGATTTCTTCCCGGATGCTCTCGACGCGAGGGGTCAGATCGACCAGCACACGTCGTTCATCGTTTGGGTCACGAGTACGAGTAACAAATCCTGCACTTTCAAGGCGTTTGACAAGAGGCGTGATCGTCCCCGTGTCCATGTCGAGACAGGCACCAAGCGTGCCCACAGATAAGGGCGATCCGTTCAGCAGTCTGAGCATCACCAGGTATTGCGGGAACGTCAGGCCTAACGGCTCCAGGAAGGGCTTGTGCATCCTGGCCATACGGTTAGCCGCTCCATAGAGAGCAAAAGAGAGCTCCATACCAACGCTGCGGGATTGTGTCATCATTAATTCGCCTGATATCTTCTAGTGCACTAGATTAAACCAGCTTGAAATAATTTCAAGTGTTGTAGTCGGCTGTGTGGGTAATAAAGCGTCAACCGTGCTGCGAATTATAAGCTTTGATTGCCTTTCTGGATGAGCGGGTGAAAGAAGCCAGGGCTGCTCAGCAATTAACGTAACATGAAAGTTGCAACGTCCGCTTTTGGCACAAAGCGGATGGAATCAGATAAACGTCCGCTATGAGCGAGGAACGGACATTGAGTGCAAAAGAACAGCAACACGCGATAATGGGGCTGGCTTTATCTTGTTTTGTGAGCCTGACATTACCGGGCATTACGACATTTCATGTATAAGAAATATTTCCCCAGAGCACGGTACGCATGAAAAATTCTATGTTCAGATTTTCCCCGACATTTTTACTCTTTTTGCTTGCCTCTTCAGCCACCGCACAAAATATCTCCCCCGAAATTACGACGCAATTTGGTAAGGTCAAAGGCGAAGACCATCACAATACGCTGTCATGGACCGGTATTCCTTATGCGAAAGCCCCGGTCGGAGAACTGCGCTGGAAAAAACCGGTTTCTCCGGACGCATCAAACACCGTCTTCGATGCGACCCGGCCCGCCGCCGACTGTATCCAGGTATCCCCTAACGGAGTCAAAGGTAATGAGGATTGCCTGAATCTCAATATCTATCGCCCAACTGGGACCAGCACCCCGCTTCCGGTGCTGGTTTATATACACGGCGGCAATAATCAGCTGGGCAGTTCCAGTGAGTTTGCTCCGGCGTTTATCGCTGAAAAATACAATGCTGTGATTGTTACCGTAAATTATCGTCTGGGCGCACTCGGCTTTAATCCATTAAAAGCCCTTAACGATGGCAACCCGCTGAATGATTCCGGAAACTACAGCTTACTCGACATCAAAAAATCACTGGAGTGGATCAAAGATAATATTCAGGCTTTTGGTGGTGACACAAATAATATTACCGTCTCCGGATTTTCGGCTGGCGGCAGAGACGTGATGGCGATGCTTATATCACCCTATTTTAAAAATACCTTCGACAAAGCCATTGTTTTCAGTGGCGGCATGACCACCTCTGACAAACATGAAGCGGAAAGCGTGTTCGCGCAAAGACTAGCACCTCTGGTAGTCAAACATGGCATTAAACCAGATGCCGGAGCGGCGAAAATCTGGCTCCTGTCAGGCTCGCCAGAGGTCCGTCATTTTCTCTATCAGCTCCCCGCCGCAGAACTGGCAATGCTGTTTGGCGATGCGGGGATTCGCATGAATCAATTTCCCCATCTCTACCGCGATGGTGTGGTGATCCCGAAGGATGGCTTTGAGACCAAAAAATATAATGCCGTCCCAGCCATTATGGCCACAGGGCAACAGGAGTTTTCTTTCTTCGCCCGTAACGACCCTATGTTTGCCACACAGGTGAAAGACGGTACGCTTGAAAACAACACCACCCTGCTGAATAAATACACCTTTGCAAATCACTATGGCGGGCTGCTATACAGCCTGTTTAATGTTAATCAGTCTGCTGAGGTGATGTATAAAAATTATCACGCGCCGCTGTATGGCATGGAGTTCCGCTATGGCACGGATGCGTTTGTTACTGGTGACAAATTATCCGCCATTGGTTCTTTCCACGGCGTGTTTATGCCTTTTTGGGATAAAGATAAGTATGCTGAATTTACGCAGGATGCGCTGAAGCTAAAAGGCTCCAGGGCACTAGGAGAATCTTTTAATACCTACATTAAAAACTTCCTGGCAACAGGGTCACCAAACGATCAGACCCTTCCGGAATGGAAGAAATGGACTCCGGAAAATGCAGCTGCGGGGGAATCACTTCTGATGATGGATGCCAACAGGCAGAAAGCCATCATCTACATGAGCAACAAGACCTATAGTTATAAAGATATTCTCACCCGCATTGAGCAGGACAACTCCTTGTCAGCTGTAGACAAAAACTTTGTTATCAAAAACGTGCTGAACAATCGCTGGTTCAGCGCACCGCTTGATCAACACTTTAGCCACTAATCCGATGCCTCCTGCTATTGCAGGAGGCAAATTTTTACTCAGCGAGCGAACTGTAGATTATTTTGCGTACTTTGCTGTTATTAGCTCCTGTTAATGTGCCACCGTATAGCTTTGCCGCAACCTTCATTCCAGGGCTTCCAGCATCACCCCTTCGGTTTGCGACACATTACGCTGAATGTAAATCGTGCTCTGTGCTCAGATGACGCCATATCGATTTAAACGCCAGAGCCCGAAAGCTGATTGATGTGATTTCTCTTTTTCTCGCTGGCTCTGGTCATAAAATCTGGCTCAGTATGCTGAGTTAGCCGCCTTTGCAGTCTTTTTCCCGAATGTCTGCCGAACGAACTTCACACACTGCCAACTTGTTCAATTAAACCTATCAACCTGACTGCACCAGCCTGGCATTAAACTGAAGACAACGCTGACAACGGTAAGTGCGTAGTCCGCTATGAGCGAAGAGCGGACTATGCGACTTTCGCTTAAAAGTTGAATAAAAGCTTAAAGGAAATAAAAAGTATGTACGTCATATAAAAGCCTTTAACTCCTCAGCATCTATGTTCGCCAGCATTGATGCTTTCAAGTTTGGGGATGATGCGAGATACCTGGCTATAAGGTTGAAACCTGCCGTATAACCCAGCCACCTTGGTAAATCTCCTGTTCCGAAAAACCAGGCATTATGGTCGTAATCAGTGCGATGCCAGTTTTCAAGCATGAGTGGATAGTAGGGCTTTACAATATCAGACCTGAGGCTTTCCCAGGGCTCACATTCACCCCCCAAAAGCTCAAGAGAAAAATGCCCGGCCAGTCCTTCAGAGACAAGCACTTCTCCCAGCGTTGAGCCGTATCCCGGTCCTGCCCACCTTGCAGCATGGTGAAGTTCATGAGCAAATAGACGCTCAATAGAGTGCGCAACGTTTTTGCAGAATGCAGGGTTTTCAGGATCGACGGTTACATAGATAACACCAGCTTCAGGACAATAACCGGCATGCCCTTTTTCAGGGATAACCAACTTCCCGGCCTTAACTACGACATCTACTGAAGGAGTCGGCATCAACCTTGTGACTTGTACGTAGGTATCGGTCAGGTTAGTTCGCAGCCATTCACTGTGAACAGTGAGTTTATCCTGAGCGTTCAGAATATGGATGGTTATTTGAGACATGTGATTCTTACCCAGAAACATTAGTAATGTGCGCATACTAACAGACATAGAGGGCATGCCATGTTGCTACTCAGCAAGTGGCCGAGCAATGGTCACTAATGTCCGCTCCTGGCACAGCGCGGACATGCGCGCGCGACAAAGTCCGCTATGAGCCAGAAGCGGACATCGACTTATGCAGCGGTCAGATCTGTGCCAGTAGCGCATTTACCGGCGATAAGTATGCGTACAAAATCAGCAGCAATGAAAGTCCGGTATCAATAAGTGGGGGCTAAAATCTCCCAGTACCGGACAACATGCCTCGTCCCGGAAAACCATATTACCTCATGCCATGAACGCGGTTGCGACCGCTGCTTTTCGCCTCATAAAGTGCTCTGTCAGCCTGCTGCTTCAGACGCTCAGCCTGATCCGCCTGGCCGTCAGAAATCAGAGCGCAGTAACCGGCGCTGAGGGTAACGACCCCTTCCGGAAGCCCGGAGCTTTCATGAACTATTCCGGCACTCATAACGGCCGCTACCGCCCGCCGTGCCACTTTTTCTGCATCGGCTTTACCGGTGAAAGGCAGAATAATGGCAAACTCCTCGCCGCCGTAGCGTGCCACCACGTCGCCACTGCGGTGAGTGAGTCCCTTCAGAATGACGCCCACCTTTTGCAGGCACGCATCCCCTCCCACGTGTCCGTACGTGTCGTTGTAACGCTTGAAGAAATCAATATCAAACATAATCAGGGATACAGGTTCGCCTGACGTGTACGAGCGCTGCAGGGCCTTTTCCAGCATAGCGTCAAACTGACGGCGATTCGCCAGCCCGGTCAGTCCGTCAATCAGCGCCAGAGTCTGCAGCGTGTGGTTGATGGTGGTAAGTTCATCCCTAACCTGCGTCAGTTCAATCTGGTTTCTGACGTTAGCCTTTACCTGTCTGAGCACAAACATACCCATGCCGGTAATCATCATAAGCAACACCAGGTTCAGCACAACGTCGGCAGCATTGGCAGAAAGCCACGCTGTCCTGATTGCATCACGGTCATATCCCGCTGTGACTATCAGGGGATACTGTTCAAGACGAGCGTAGCCATATACCCGCTCGACGCCATCCAGAGCTGAACGCCACGTTGCGCTGCCGCTGGCAGACGTTTTCAGGACCGTTGTAAACAGTGGGCTGGATGAAAGACTGCGGTTAATGGCCGTGTCCGGAAAAGGCCGGATATACAACACAGAAGTGTCAGCCAGTATCAGCGCCAGGACGTCGCGTTCACCCAGCGTATAGTAGCTGTAGAACTGCCGGAAGTAGTCAACCTTTACCGTAGCCAGCGCGATGCCGGCGAAGCGACCTACCTCATCATTCAGGCGCACCGATACGGGAATGACCAGGTCGCCCGTCGAGCGGCTGCGGATAACACGCCCCACGTGCACGCCCGTCCCGGTGTGTGTGCGGTGCCAGGCAAAATACTCTCTGTCAGCATTGTTCCCTTTTGCAGGCGTGTAATTACCCGATGTGGCAATCCACTTACCCTGCGCGTCATAAATAAACAGGCCGTGCAGCTGACGCAGCCTCTCCTGCTTCTCTTTAAGCTGCGAGGCAAAGGCGGGTGTTGCCGCATAGTTAAGCCCGTTAAGGGTGAGCTGCCTGACCGCATCAGCCAGCGTAATATCCACCTGAAGGAAGGCGTCTTCCGCCTGTTTTGCCAGCGAAACCGACAGGTTGCGGGCATCGTCCTCGCGTAACTTCTGATTGTGCTGCCAGGAGTTCCACAGCGTCCATATATTAACACCCACGACGGCAAGCACGGTCAGCAGCAGGAAAAAGGCCATGGTCCGGCCCAGCGAATTGCGCACATAAGGTGGCACGGAGCTGCCGGTTTTGTTATCCAAGGTATTCATATCCTCATCCAGTCTGAAACTGAAACATAATTTATGAATAAGCTTATCACATGAAGGGCATATCCCCGGAGGGTAATGCTGAACGGCCGGGATAAACCGGGCGTGACCCGATGCCATCTCTTCCTCCACACCGGTGCGGTCAGGGGCAGTGAGATTCATTTATTTCGTTAATGCATGCGCGGTGAGGTCATCCAACTCCGCTTCTGGCGCTGCCGGACATCAGCACGATGAGGTTGAAGCCCCCGGCACTGAGGGTTGAGGCTTTCATGTGGGATTTCGGGTGAGGCGGATTTATATTTTCATACAGACACTCACCTATTGGTTAAATTCACATCCTGAAAATCACCTTTCAGTCATGAAAAAATAGGGAAGATAATGAGAGGAGTACTGTTTTTCCACTCCCGGAAAGGAAGTATTACATGATGCTACGGGGTATCTTAAAACCATCCTGAGACAAATTGAAAAAACAAAGCGCATATTACTTCAGATGAGATGGCTGGCATGAACGAGGGTGCCGACGCGGAACAATACTGAAACAGCTGACACCATTACGCGTGCATTTCAGTGACTGCGTGATAGCATCATTCACAGTAAAGTCCGCTTCAGTTGTCTGAAATTTATTGAGCAGCAGATGAAGTGAATTAATTAAAACCGATCTGGCGACCGCCGGAAGCCGATCAGGATGATCCCGTTGCCTCTTTAAGGCCCATCAGAATTACCCTACAGCCGCGCAGCACACCAGGACTGAGAAGGTCAATACACATCTCCCTTTGAGTAATCAGAGAGAACATGCCCCCTGTCGGGATACCTCTGCAGACACCGCACGCAGGGCACTGCCCTGTCATCCGGAAAAAAGGGATATGAAAAGACGATCAATGCCAGGTCAGATCATCGTAATTGTCGGTTGAGTTCATGGTGAATTCTCCCATGCAACTTCTCTGTAGTGCATCGCGCCTTTTGATTTCGTCGCTGACATCATTGATTGCCAGTTTCAGGGCATCAATCCTGTAAGTATCGCTCTCTGTTTTGAGAAAACTGTTCAGCTTGTTCAGTATGCCCGGCCATGAGACGCGTGTGTTGTCATTAAGTATGGCAAGGGTCGCCTCCCCGATGAACACATCACGCAACAATTGCATATCCTGTTCTGTCATTACCGCAACTGGTCTCCTGTCTCACAACACCGAAAAGACGGCAGCGTAGTAAAACTCATTTACTGAACAACAGCTCTATCAGCGCATGCAACTGCTGCTCTTCTGCATCAGATGAAGCCTTATCAAGACGTACAATCAGCCTTAAGCAGATAGCTTTGCGGTTCAGTATCTGACCTGAGCGGAGAATCTCAGCAACAACTGCACCGAGAATTTCCTGCTGCGAAGGTAATTTTGCGCGGCTGAAATAGTCAGCGATATCGCTGTTGAAACCTGTGCTGTTCAGCTTGAGTTGCATGACTGACCCCACTGTATGATTCGAAAATGACCTTTTTTGCGCAAATTATACAAAAAACATGGCTTTGTACAGATATTTCCGTTTCGCTTACAACAGCTACTGACAAGGACAGAGGCCGGGAGAGTATTCATCCGGGTGAAGTATTGCTACAGCCTGACTGGAGTCTTATCTTGCCCGGGGCGGGTCCCATACCCGCGTTGTATAGGCTGGCGACAGCATGTCTCTCTTCATCGACCAGGATTTCTGGATCCCCTGCCCTGCAAATAACAGGCCGGCCTTCCCGCTCTGGTTAAGTCCGTCAACCACCCGCATCAGAACCTCATTGTTAGCCTGTGGACAGTATTCATCAAACAGACTGAGCTGAGCCACGCCCTGGCTATAGAAGTCGCCCAGCATTACGCCCGCATTCATATAACGATGCCCGTCTACCTATATCCGTTAAAGCGCATCTATGGCGACCTGGATAATATCGCGGGTGTCGTTCGACGGGGTCAGCAGTTTGCCGGTTGCCTGATTACCGTAAGACACCCCACCGTCAGCATGCCGGCTGGTCGGCACAAAAACGGTTATCTGCCTGCAGTACTGCCTTTCTTTTCTCAGCTCTTCGGCGGCATGCTCAGCAAATGCGCATACCGCCTGCCGCATATCCATGTACTCAGTGATACGTGAACCGAATGAGCGTGAGCAGACAACCTGCTGTCTGGTGGGTGCAAATTCCTCAAGCGCCAGACATGACTCGCCGCGCAGCTCCCTGAGCGGGTAAACCAGCGCAGCATATAAAAAGTCGGCTGATGCCGGCTTTTTCACACTGTTATGCCCGCAGCCTGGTAAAAAATCAGAGGCTGACACGGTTCCCGTGCTCATCAATAACTGTTTCACCCTGCTCTTTGGTAAATGCGCCCTTCTGCGGGTCCGGCAGGATGTCCAGAACCTCTTCGGAGGGACGGCACAGCTTCGTTCCGAGCGGCGTCACCACCACCGGGCGATTAATGAGGATCGGATGAGCCAGCATGGCATCGAGCAATTCTTCATTGCTGAAGCGGTCTTCTGCCAGGCAGAGCTGTTCGTAAGGTTCGGTATTTTTGCGCAGCAGGGCACGCACGCCGATGCCCATGTCCGCAATCAGCTTCTTCAGCTCATCGCGCGACGGTGGCGATTTCAGATACAAAATAACCGTGGGTTCGGCGCCGCTGTTACGGATAAGCGCGAGGGTGTTGCGGGATGTCCCGCAGGCCGGGTTGTGGTAAATGGTAATGTCAGTCATAAGTGGTACTCCGTTAAGGCGCTGCATAGTCACAGCACCGTTGCCAGTGTTAAACAGACAGGCGCAGAGCAAGCGCCGACAGCGTCACAAACAGTACCGGCAGGGTCATCACCATGCCCACGCGGAAGTAGTAACCCCAGCTGACGGTAATGTTTTTCTGTGCCAGGACGTGCAGCCACAGCAGGGTAGCGAGGCTGCCGATAGGGGTGATTTTCGGGCCGAGGTCGCAGCCGATGATGTTGGCGTAAATCATCGCCTCCTTCACCACGCCCTGCGCGGTGCTGCCGTCAATCGAAAGCGCCCCAACCAGCACGGCAGGCATGTTGTTCATCACCGAGGAAAGCGCCGCCGTCAGAAAGCCGGTGCCGAGCGTTGCGCCCCAGACACCATGCTCTGCAAACCGGTTCAGCGCGGCGGAAAGGTAATCAGTCAGCCCGGCATTGCGTAGTCCGTATACCACCAGATACATGCCCAGCGAAAAGATAACGATCTGCCAGGGCGCACCTTTCAGTACCTTTCCGGTATCAATCACATGGCCTTTACGGGCTACCAGCCAGAGAATAAAAGCCGCCACCGCTGCCACCAGGCTGATCGGCACGCCGAGTGGTTCGAGGGCAAAGAAGCCGACCAGCAGCAGAATGAGAACAATCCAGCCGGTTTTAAAGGTGCGCGCATCGCGAATAGCCTCACGCGGTGATTTAAGCTTCGCAAGGTCGTAAGTGGCGGGGATATCCCTGCGGAAAAACAGGTGCAGCATGACCAGCGTGGCGGCAACTGAGGCTATATTCACCGGCACCATCACCGAGGCATATTCGCTAAAACCCAGCTTAAAGAAGTCCGCCGTGACGATGTTGACCAGGTTCGATACGATGAGCGGCAGGCTGGAGGTATCGGCGATAAAGCCCGCCGCCATCACAAATGCCAGCGTGGCACCGGGGCTGAAGCCCAGCGCCAGCAGCATAGCGATAACGATCGGCGTCAGAATGAGCGCCGCCCCGTCATTGGCGAACAGGGCCGCCACCGCCGCCCCCAGCAGAACGATATACGTGAAAAGCAGCCTGCCTTTACCGCCTCCCCAGCGGGAGACGTGCAGCGCGGCCCATTCAAAAAAGCCTGACTCATCGAGCAGCAGACTGATGATTATGACCGCAATAAACGTGGCCGTGGCGTTCCAGACAATCTGCCAGACCACAGGGATGTCTCCGATGTGTACTACGCCGGTCAGCAGTGCCAGCGCAGCGCCGATAACGGCACTCCAGCCGATACTGAGTCCTTTTGGCTGCCAGATAACCAGTATCAGGGTCAGGACGAAAATCGCACCCGCCAGAAACATATCTTCTCCTTTTTGAATAAAATGGCCCATTGATCCGTGCTGCTTATAACATATTCGAAAATTCGGATATGTTTCGATAAAATTTTTACATGCAGACCGGCTTGCCGTTAGTTGTCGCATTATTGCGTTCAGCCTGCTGGCTGAGTTGCATAATGTCATCCCGCTGGCAAAGGTAAGCCTGTTCAATCACTGCTGCTGCCCAGGCTGGCATGTGCGGAGACAAACGGTAATAGATCCATTTTCCATCCCGCCGGTCGATAAGCAGTCCGCCTGCTCTGAGAAGAGCCAGATGTCGTGAGATTTTAGGCTGCGTTTGTTTCAGGATGTCTGAGAGTTCGCAGACGCAGAGCTCACCTTTTTCGCGCAGCAGAAGCACAAGGCTGAGCCGCGTGTCATCTGAAAGGTTTTTAAAAAGCTGCAGGGGGTTTACTGACAACATGGTCACTCCTGATGGTTACTGACTGAGTCTCCCAGAGAAGCTCTGTATGTTAATAATATATTCAATAAACCATATTTGTATATCCATTTCCTGATTACAAAGGCCTGCAGAATAACCGGCTGTCAGAGTGCCGCCGCCCCCCATTCTGCAAACGGCATTTTCGTCCTCTGCGTTGACCCTGTTAACAACTGGTGTAGAGTAAAAAACGCTTTTTGCCGTGCGTCAGCTGCACGGCTGGCATTCATGACCGGTACTGAACAGCTCTTCAGACGGTCTTTCTGGTTACTCGCGCTGCTCTGTCAGCCGTGAAGGAGTGATAAACACCGCCATGCGTCTTACGCCACCCTGAGTTTCATCCCCTCTCCGTCGCACTGAATAAACTTCGGCGCGCACTCAAAAACATCCCGTCTGCGGATGTGCTTTTTCGTCTGTAAATTTTTTGCCCTCACGGGCTAACCGCAATCAAAAACTGAGAAATGACTATGTTGCTGTCCTCGACACATAAGGACTGGCTGGGTAATGTCCGTGGTGACGTTCTTGCCGGTATTGTGGTCGCGCTCGCGCTTATACCTGAAGCGATCGCCTTTTCCATTATTGCCGGTGTGGATCCGCAGGTCGGACTCTACTCTGCATTCTGTATTCCCCTGGTTATGGCCTTCCTCGGTGGCCGTCCGGCGATGATTTCGTCGGCTACTGGCGCTATGGCCCTGCTGATGGTCACGCTTGTAAAAGATCACGGCCTGCAGTATCTGCTGGCCGCATCGGCGCTCACCGGCGTCCTGCAACTGGCGGCCGGTTACCTGAAGTTGGGTAGCCTGATGCGCTATGTTTCGCGCTCGGTAGTAACCGGCTTCGTTAACGCGCTGGCCATTCTGATTTTCATGGCGCAACTGCCGGAACTCACCGATGTGACCTGGCACGTATATGCCCTGACCGCAGCGGGCCTGGCCATTATCTATCTGTTCCCGTATATCAACAAAACCATCCCCTCACCGCTGGTCTGTATTATCGTGCTGACGGCCATTTCCATGTGGCTCCACCTGGACGTGCGCACCGTCGGCGACATGGGCAAGCTGCCTGACAGCCTGCCGGTTTTTCTGATCCCCGATATTCCGTTAAACCTCGACACGCTGATGATTATCCTGCCGTACTCTGCGGGCCTGGCCGTGGTGGGACTGCTGGAATCAATGATGACCGCCACTATTGTGGATGACATGACCGACACGCCGAGCGATAAAAACCGCGAGTGCAAGGCGCAGGGCGTGGCCAATATCTGTACCTCGTTTATTGGCGGCATGGCGGGCTGCGCGATGATCGGTCAGTCGGTGATTAACGTGAAGTCGGGCGGACGCGGGCGTCTCTCCACGCTCACAGCTGGCGTGGTGCTGCTGCTGATGGTGGTATTCCTGCGCGACTGGGTCTCCCGGATACCGATGGCAGCTCTGGTGGCCGTGATGATCATGGTCTCCATCGGCACTTTCTCCTGGCGCTCCATTGCCAATCTGCGCAGCCATCCACTTTCAACCAGCGTGGTCATGCTGTCAACGGTCGTGGTAGTGGTGGCAACCGATAACCTTGCCTTTGGCGTGCTGACCGGCGTGCTGATAGCCTCGCTGAACTTTGCCACCAAGGTGGCTCGCTTTATGGTGGTTAACTCCACGCTGAGCAATGGGACCCGTACCTACATCGTCACCGGGCAGGTATTTTTTGCCTCGGCCGATCGCTTTATGAGCCACTTTGACTTTCGCGAGGCGGTTGAACGCGTGGTGATTGACGTCACACACGCGCACTTCTGGGACATCACATCGATAAGCGCGCTCGACAAAGTGGTGATTAAGTTCCGCCGCGAAGGCACAGAAGTGGATATCCGCGGCATGAATGAGGCAACACGCACCCTCGTTGACCGCTTCGGTGTACACGATAAGCCCGAAGAAGTGGACAAGCTGATGGGCGGCCACTAACCGAGTGCCCTGGATGAAATTCTCGCGAAACCGGGCTGAACACGGCTAATGGTGCTGGGTCGCCGTGGTGCGCATAACCCGGTGGGCAGCCACCTTGAGAGCATCATTCGCCTGCAGAAACGGCCGGTGATGGTTGTGCCGGAGACGTTTACGCCGCCCGCACGAGTGATGTTTGCATACGACGGCAGCAAGGAGAGTCGCAGTAACCTGACGCGCCTCACGGTCAGCCCTCTGCTGAACGATCTTGCCTGCCATATTGTGATGGTAAACGGCGAAATGTCCGCCCTGCAGGCCGCACAGGCGATTTTGCAGGAGGCGGCCACCACCACTGAGGCCCATTTACATAACGATGAATCCGTTACCCGGATATTCCTGATTATGGATGGATCACATACGGGGAGCGGGTCAGTTTACATAACAACCTTTAACCCATACATTTAGTATGGCTAATCGAATTCCCAAATAGGTCGTAGTTAGAGGATGAGGCAGAATCGAAAATCGCCGCTCAGGCTCAGGAGCAGGGTGCGCAGTACAAAATTACGGAAGCGAACACTCATAATCGTGTTCACATGACCCCAGAACTGTATAAATAACGGATGGTCGCAAATGGATTTGCCAGAAGAGGCTGCCCAATGGGCAGCCTTTTTTATTCCTGCTCAGGCAAGGCGGGTGGCAGGTGAGCTACCGGTGCGCCACCATAAAATCAGCGCCAGCAGGGCTATCGCCCCGAGAACTGCAAACGCAGTGCTGTAAGAATAACGCGCGGCGATTGCTCCGGTCATGGCCGGACTCAGCGCAGCGCCTGCGCCCTGCATCAGCATAATGACGCTCTGCCCGGCATTAACATGGCCGGTCCCCCGCATCAGAGACACAATATAGCCCGGCACCGCCACGCCCAGAATCCCTGCCGCAATACCATCCAGAATCTGAACCGGAATGACAAAGAGCGGTTCGGCAAAGCCTGCTGCAATAACCGCGCGCAGCGGTAAAATCATCAGGGCGACCATGATGAACAGGCGATAGCCGTGCGTTTCCACCCGTTTCGAGACCCACAGCGCGACCGGGATCATCACCAGCTGGGAAATCACCACCGTTGCCGCAGCGTACAGACCGGGACTAACCGCCGCCTGTCCGCCTGCGGAGGCGACGCGCATGCTCAGCATTGGTAATAGCGCGGCATTGGCAAGGTGAAACAGCAGCAGCGTCACGCCCGCTATCATCAGCGCCGGTTTACGCATCAGCATCGATAAGCTCAGCGCTGGCTGACGCTCTTCATTCTGTTCAAAGCCTCGCGCCACCTCGTTATCAATCTCATCACCGCGAATCGCAAGTGTGGCGAAGGCAGCAAAAATCGCCATCACCGTCATCAGAATAAAGACAGCACCCATGCCCCAGTACCAGGCAGAAAAACCCGCCAGCAACGCTGCAATGGTGTTACCACCATGATTGAAGGCTTCATTGCGTCCCATCTGCTGGTTGAAGCCGCGCTGACCGGTCAGCCCCAGGGTGATCCCCGCCACGGTCGGACCGATAAACGCCGCAGCAATTCCCGCCACAATTTGCGAGACCATCGCCGTCCAGGTCTGATTGCTGTACCACAGCAGCAGCGTAGCAACGGTGATCACCAGACAACCCAGCAGCACAATCATTTTTTTATGGCGGGTCGCATCGGCAGCTATCCCAGCAGGCAGCGTGGCAAGTAGTCCGGCGATGCCGCCACAGGTCATCACCAGTCCGATTTCATCAGGACGCCAGTGCCGTTCCGTCAGAAATATGCCCAGAAAAGGTCCCAACCCGTCGCGGACATCAGCCAGAAAAAAGCTCATTAAACAGAGCGCATAGAGTGAACGCTGAGACATGTTATTTCCCTGGAAAGTAAGTGTTAAAGGCAGTAGCGCTTCGGTTAACAGGGAAATTATGTGTTACAAAGAAGAAAGTCACATTTCGTTATAGTAACAAAATGAAAAAGGCCACCCGTCACAATGGACGGATGGCCTGATACTTTTCACTTCGCGCAGAAGGAATTATTTATCCGTGCCGAAACCCTGTTTCAGCAGTGCGGGCAATACAGCCGGGAAGTAGATATTTTTATAGTAACCGCTGACGCTTTCGCTCCAGCTCTCACCGTCGTGACGACCGATGTTTTTCCAGTGCTGAACCATTTCATCGTTGTAAGCTGCAATCTGCTGCTCCAGCCCCTGCGTCTGATAGGTCTCATCATGGCGGAAAGTAGCCAGAGGCAGACGCGGTTTCTGATGAGCAGGCTCGTCCACGTGACCGATGACCACACCCGCAACCGGGAAGGTCAGCGGCGGCAGCTCCAGCAGTGAAATCATCGCCTGTGGATCGCGACGGATTCCGCCAATCGGCACAATGCCCAGACCTTCTGCACGCGCAGCGGCCATGACTGAGCCCAGGGCAATACCAATATCGGTAGAACCCGACACGATGCTCTCAATGCTCTGATGGGCAATCTGCTGCTGATCGACAGCGGCCATTCCCACCGCCGATTTATGCATGTCCAGCACGAAAGTGATGAAGACGGGTGCTTTGGCAATCCACGGCTGACCGCCCGCGATGGCGGCGATCTCTGCGCGACGTCCGGCATCACGCGTGATCACCACAGAAACCTGCTGTGAGTTTACTGATGTCGGTGCGCGGTATGCAGTACTGATAATACGATCCAGCACCGCTTCATCGACAGGTTGCTCAGTGAAACTGCGTTCACTTTTATGACTTGTAAAAATATTAATCAGTTCGCTCATGGTTCCTCCCACATAAAGCGCAAGAATAGCAGTAAGTCACAGGGAAAAACTTAACCGCACTGGTCATGCTGTCCGGGCATTTCAGCCTCCCCAGCGGCTTTTAAGGTAGCTCACCGCCTGCTGAGTCTGCGGCTGATTCAGATAGTTCTCTCTGAACAGAATGGTGCCATCAATATTGGGGTTAGATTCATTCAGGTCGAGCTGCTTTTTCAGTTCAGGCACACCACCCTGGAGCGTCCAGTCAGGTTCAATTTTTGATGGCTCGCCGACTTTATAAAGCGCAAGACCGATGTAGAGCCGGGTTTTAGTCGGTTTCACCACTTCTGCCCACCAGTTTGCCAGCACGTCATATCGGGCAGCCTGACGGGAAAAAGGCCAGTAGAGCTGCGGGGCGATGTAATCCAGCAGACCCTGCTGCACCCAGTGACGGGTATCCGCAAAGGCTTCGTCGTACGCTGCCGCGCCTCGGGTATCGGAACCAGCAGGATCGTGCGACAGATTGCGCCAGACGCCCGCCGGACTGACACCAAATTCAACGTCTGGCTTCAGCTGTTTGATAGTGCGTGACACCTGCTCAATCAGTTGCTGAGTATTGTGACGTCGCCAGTCCGCTTTACCGGCAAAACCCTGCCCATAGCGACTGAAGGTCTGATTATCGTTGAGCAGCGAACCTGCTGATTCGGCATAGAAGTAGTCATCGAACTGCACACCGTCGATGGGATAACGCGCCACCACCTCGGCCACAATACTGGTGATCCAGTCACGCGCCTCAGGAATGCCCGGATCGAGCACGTAGCGATCCCCTGCGGTGCGGATCCAGTCGCGGTGCAGCACAAAAACACTGGCCGGATGCAGTGACAGCGTGCGGTTCAGTTCGCTGACGGTCGAAGGTTTAGTATTGACCGATACCCGGTAGGGATTAAACCAGGCATGAACTTTGATGCCGCGCGTGTGCGCCTCATCCAGCATAAACTGCAGCGGATCATATCCTGGATCTTCACCGATTTTGCCAGTCAGCATATCCGACCAGGGGAGGATTTTTGAGGGCCAGAGCGCCGTGGCATCCGGCTTCACCTGGAAAAACACCGTGTTAATGCCCAGGCTTTTCAGCTTATCCAGTTTGTTGGTCAGGGATTGCTGCTGCAGGCGGATACGCTGCGCCGGACTGGTGCCGTTCACCGACGCCACGGGCGGCCAGTCGAGACGTGACACCGTGGCTAACCAGACACCCCGCATCGGTTGACTAGCCTGAGGCTGTGCTGGCTTGCCGGGCACAGGTAATGGCTGTTTCGTTACCGGCGGAAAAGGGGTCACCAGCGATTTCGGCGGTTCGGATGCGCAACTGACCAGCAATAACGCCGCAGCCAGCGCAGCGCCTCGCTTAATAGCCGCTCTGGCCTGTGCAGAAAAGGGATTAAGGGCGATGATAAACTCCAGTATTTTCTGGTCGAAACGCAAAGAGCTGTATTCTCGGTGACGCTGATGAAATGTCAATGCGTTAGCACAGCTCCAGCCCTGAAACTGCTGCCTTTTAAAACCCATGAACCGCTAACGCGGCGGACTAAAGACCATCCCTGCGGACATAAGACAGGCTTTGAGTGTGCCAAAGGCGTCCTGACACTGCCGCTCATTGACGCAGGCATAACCCAACAGCAATCCGCGCGCCTCCTGCGGATGCATATAGTATTGCGAAAGCGGTCGCACTTTGACCCCGCGTTTCAGCGCCTCTGCAGCTATCGCAACGTCATCCGCGCCCGCTGGCAGCGGCATCACCAGATGCAGTCCCGCCTCATGATTGAATGCCGGTAAAAATGCTGGCCCCAGATAGCGCTCAATCAGCCTGCAGAGAAACTGCCGCCGCTGACGATAAAGCAGGCGCATCCGGCGAATATGCTCCATGTAGTGGCCCAGTCGGATAAACTCAGCCAGCGCCCGCTGAATCAGCAGGTGTCCGCCGCGATAGAGTTCCGCCGCCGCGATGCGCAACGGCTGTGCCAGCGATTTCGGCACCACCATGTAGCCAATACGCAGAGCGGGATAGAGTGTCTTGCTGAATGTGCCCATGTAGATGACCGGTGCATCGGCTTCCAGCCCCTGAAGTGAGGGATGAGGCTGACCGGAAAAGCGAAATTCGCTGTCGTAGTCATCTTCAACAATCCAGCTTTGATGACGGCGTGCCAGGGCGATCAATGCCTGACGACGCGCCAGGCTCAGGTGCACCCCCAGCGGATACTGATGGGAAGGCGTTACAAACACCATTTTAGGGGCCGGGCCGCTGTCCGGTACCAGTCCCTGCTCATCCACCGTCATCGCGCGAATCTTCAGACCATTCATGCGCAGCAGATTACGTGTTCCCCAGTAGCCCGGTTCCTCCATCCAGACCCGATCGCCGGGATCACATAACACCCGCGTCACCAGATCAACCGCCTGGTGAACCCCTTCGGTAATCAGGATCTGGTCAGCATCGGCCCGTACGGAACGCGCCACCCGCAGATAATCCACCAGCGCATGGCGAAGATCGGGACAGCCGCCGCCGCTGCTGTAGACCAGGCGATGTACGTCAGGTTCGCGGTTCAGCCGCGCCTGAATCTGGCTGAACAGCTTGTGAGGAAATTCGGTGACATCGGGTGCGCCGGGCACAAACGCGCCCCACTGATAGGGCGAGGCAGTTGCATGCCCCAGCAGACTGGCACCCCGCTTTGACAGCGTCGCGGGTCGTTGCGCCCTCACCGCCTGAAGATCGGCAATCGCATCACTTTGCAGAGAATTCTCCGGCAACGTCTCGGCAATCCATGTCCCGCTGCCGGTGCGCGCGGTGACATACCCCTGCGCCATCAGACTTTCATAAACATGCATTACCGTGTTTCGCGACACGCCGAGTTCGCGCGCCAGATCGCGGGTTGGCGGCAGACGGCTTCCGCGGGGAAACACCTCTTCCGCGATTGCGGCCTGCATACAATTCAGCAACCGCTGATGTAATGAGCCGGTTCTTAAAAACTGTAACCGTGCTAATAGATGATCTGCGTACAAG
Source organism: Pantoea sp. XY16 (assembly GCF_025153065.1). Taxonomy (NCBI): domain Bacteria; kingdom Pseudomonadati; phylum Pseudomonadota; class Gammaproteobacteria; order Enterobacterales; family Erwiniaceae; genus Pantoea; species Pantoea sp. XY16. The sequence goes on from NZ_JANZNP010000005.1 coordinate 253,649, forward strand.
AGTCGCAATTGGCTCCACCTTTCCTCTGAGAATTGGCTCTGGCAACTCACCACGCCTCAGGCATAAATAAACGTGTTTGTCGGGAATTGTAAACACGCATATTAACGAGGTGGATGAAATGAGCGAAAATAATAACCTGATGCAGCAGCGCAAAGCACAGGCTCTCCCTAAAGGCATCGGTACGCTGTGCGACTGGTACGTTGCCCGGGCAGAAAACGCCACCTTATGGGATCAGGCCGGTAAAAGCTGGATCGATTTCGCTGGCGGCATCGCGGTGCTGAACACGGGCCACCGCCATCCACGTATTGAACAGGCCATTGCCGATCAGTTAACAAAGTTTACCCATACAGCGTTTCAGATAACCCCTTACGAAAGTTATATCTCCCTGGCCGAGCGCATTAATCAGCGCGTGCCCATTGCCGGATCGGCCAAAACGGCCTTCTTCACGACTGGCGCGGAAGCGGTGGAAAATGCGGTCAAAGTGGCTCGTGCCTATACCCGCCGTCACGGCATCATCACCTTTGGTAACGCTTTCCATGGTCGTACTTTCATGACGATGGCGATGACCGGTAAAGTGGCGCCCTACAAGCGGGACTTCGGCCCGATGCCACCTTCTGTCTTCCATGCACGCTACCCCAGCGCAGTTCAGGGGATCAGCATTGAGGCGTCACTGATCAGCCTCGACGAAATCTTTACCCAGGACATTGCACCGCATGATGTGGCCGCGATCGTGCTGGAGCCGGTGCAGGGGGAAGGCGGATTCCATGCCGCACCGGCAGAGTTTATGGTGCAGTTGCGGGAGCTGGCCGATCGCCACGGCATTCTGCTGATAGCGGATGAAGTCCAGAGTGGATTTGCCCGGACCGGCAAGCTGTTCGCCATGGAGCACTATCCGGTGAAGGCCGATATTATCACCATGGCAAAAAGCCTGGCAGGCGGCATGCCGCTTTCCGCCATCGCCGGTCGTGCAGAGGTCATGGACGCACCTGCGCCTGGGGGCCTGGGCGGAACCTATGCCGGTAACCCACTGGCTATCGCCTCAGCCCATGCGGTGCTGGATGTGATTGAAGAGGAGCAGCTCTGCCAGCGCGCCGTCGATCTCGGTGCCAGGCTTGAAGCTGAACTGCTGGAGCATCAACGCAAACATCCGGACATTGCTGACGTACGTGCGCTGGGTTCCATGGTGGCGATGGAGTTCTATCAGGCCAGCACCGCGCAGGCGGTTCAGAAGATGGCAATGGAACAGGGCCTGCTGCTGCTGACCTGTGGAGCTAAAGGCAACGTCATCCGCTTCCTCTACCCGCTCACCATTCCTGATGCCCAGTTCAGCCAGGCGCTGACCATTCTCTCCACGGTAATTAATCACTGTGTTGCTTCTGCCGGACATCCCGTCGTCCCGGCCTGATTTCGCTGTGCGTTCACGCAAGCCTGTTCCCCTTTCGTCCGGCTATTCAGGCCGGACGTCGCCTGGAGACGTTTACATGACGATGAATCAGAGTGCGAATGAAGATTCGCTGGCTCAAAACCTGAAACCGCGCCACGTGCGTATGCTCTCAATTGCGGGTGTGATTGGCGCAGGGCTGTTTGTCGGCTCCGGCCACGCTATTTCTGAAGCCGGTCCTGCGGTGCTGATCTCTTACGCGGCTGCCGGTGCGCTGGTGGTGTTAATTATGCGGATGCTGGCCGAGATGGCCGTCGCTTCACCCGATTCAGGCTCTTTCTCAACCTATGCGGACAAAGCGCTGGGTCGCTGGGCCGGTTTTACCATCGGCTGGCTCTACTGGTGGTTCTGGGTGCTGGTGATCCCACTTGAAGCCAATGCAGCGGGGACGATTCTGCACGCCTGGTTCCCCGAGGTCGCCATCTGGCAATATACCTTTGCCATCACGTTACTGCTGACCATTACCAACCTGCTCAGCGTTAAAAATTATGGGGAATTTGAGTTCTGGTTTGCGCTGATCAAGGTCGTGGCCATTATCCTGTTTCTGGGTGTGGCGGGGGCGGCAGTATTGGGTCTGCTGCCTGACAGCAACACCAGTGGCCTGTCGCATCTTTATGACACGCACGGGTTTATGCCGAATGGTATGAGTGCGGTTGTAGCGGCCATCCTGACCACGATGTTCTCTTTTATGGGTACCGAAATCGTCACTATTGCCGCTGCCGAGTCTAAAAACCCTGGCAAGCAGATTACCCAGGCAACTAACTCGGTTATCTGGCGCATTGCGCTGTTTTATCTGCTGTCGATTTTCTTTGTGGTCGCACTGGTGCCGTGGAACACGCCTGGCCTGGTTGAACAGGGCTCATGGCAGACGGTATTAACGGCGATGAACATTCCGCATGCCCGGCTGATTGTCGACCTGGTGGTGCTGATGGCGGTGTGCAGCTGTCTTAACTCTGCACTATATACCTCATCGCGCATGCTTTACTCCCTCTCCCGCCGCAAAGATGCGCCTGCTGCTGCTTCACGCACTAATCGCAGCGGCACGCCGTGGGTTGCGGTATTGCTCTCGACCGCTGCTGCGTTTCTGGCAGTAATTGCGAATTACCTTGCGCCAAGTGTCGTGTTTGAGTTTTTACTGGCGACGTCGGGGGCGATTGCGCTGCTGGTCTATCTGGTGATTGCCGTATCGCATCTTGTGCTGCGTAAAAAGCGCGAAAAGGCGGGTGAAGTCCTGAATTACCGGATGTGGCTATTCCCAGGCCTGACGTGGGTAACGATTCTGTTTATCACGACCGTACTTGTGATCATGTTGTTTGACGCGAAGCATCAGGCTGAATTACTGGCAACCTGCGGATTAACACTGTTGATCATTACCACCAGTCTGGTTCTGCGTCGTAAAAAGGAGAAGCGTCAAAGTACGAAGTACTTTACTCAGCGCTCTTCTGATCCTTCGTGATCCCCGGATGTTTTTTATAAAACCATTAAAAACCCACCTTTAGCTATAAAGGTGGGTTTTTATCTTTATCCATTCGGGAACCGGTATAGCGCTTGAGAACACATAAAATAAAAGAGTTTTAATAAATTGTCAGCATCATCAGCCTGCACCTGGAATTCACTCACCTGAATCTCCTGGTGAAGGTGCAGCACATTGTTTCTTGCTGAACAGGTATACGGAAGATTAGACCTTATTATGTCAGGGACTTTATGCTTTATTCACTCTCTGCGAGTTATGACCTGCAGATCGCACTGGGGTTTTCAGGTAAACACTAAAATCCGTTATGGGAATCAGAGATAGCTGACCTCAATAATCCCTTTCGATTTCGCAGGGTTAAACCAGTGCATTTTTACTTCTACAGGCAAGCCAGTCAGGGATTTGGGGTTCATCAGGTCAGCAGTTGTAACGACAGCCTTGCCACGAGCGGGATCATAGCAGTCAAACACAACAGGATTCTGCCCGATATTCATATTACACGAACCGTTCGTTATGGCTCCCCTGAAGATGATAGTACCTGAATTTGGATCTGCACTCGCTGGACCAGCCAGGGTGATCAGCAACGTGGTAAAGCAGAGAGATAAAAATAATTTCATAGTGCGTCCTCCTGAGTATGTATCACCTGTTATCGGCATACATGCCCAAAGATTAAGTGCTGAGTGAAAAAATAAATGTAAATTTTAAACACTTACCCAAATGAAATTCATTACAAAGACAATGTTAAGAATTATCTAATCCAGCTAAGTAACGTGAGTGTAGACCATAGCGTGAAAGATTTTTTCGCCTGGGTTCTTTTTCCTGATGACCTTTTCAGAAAGAAGCCACACCTTCAGCCCCTTTATTTAATCTTTACACTCATTACCATGCTACGCATGGATTTTTTGTTAGCGGATCGGGTAATCATTAATTGTCCTGCTGTAAATGGCAGGCTGAATTTCCTCTACGACTGAAATAAAGCCGGTAAAGTTAAAACATATATTTATTATGACTGAACATTCAAAATAAAATGCAGAATACAGGCGCGTTTTTTACGCTATTTAAGTCATCACTGGTAGTGTCGAAAACGCTTTCAGCTTATTCCAGATACTGGCTAAAGCGCAGCAGATAACCATCTGGATCCTGTACCAGAAACTCCCGCTGGCAGGCGGTTGTCTCGCCGGTGTCATAGTAGTTATCACTCAACGCACGAAAAAGTGGCACGGCATGCTGTTGCAAACCTGTCATTACAGCTTGAATGTCATCGACTTCGATCTGAAAATTAATGCCCCGCCCCAGCGGCCTCTCCAGTTCAGCTGTGTTCCACCCCTGCGGATGGCACTGTTCAATCATCAATTGCGCCTCACCAAAGCAGAGGTATGCGAAGTCAGGATTCTGACGCTGGATCCGCACCTCAAAGCCCAGCACATCGGTGTAAAAATGCAGCGAAACGGCAAAGTCAGTAACGGTCAGTTCTGGCACCATAGGGTTCCAGTACAGTTGTTGATCATCATTCATAAATGTCCCCATCATTCTCAGTTCGATTTCCTCTCATCACCGGCTCTGAATGCTGTTTTGCAGTTCATCCAGCATCAGACGCAGCGCGGCAGACTGGTGCTCACGCGACAGGTAAAGCCCCCAGATACCGATGCGCTGCGGCGCATAATCGGGCAATAACTCAACCAGCTTTCCCGCTTCAAGCGCAGGGCGTGCTTCCAGTTCAGGCACCATCGCTATCCCACAATCTGCAATCGCTGCGTCACATAACAGTGACGAAATGCCCGCACTGAAATTCCCTTTAACGGCGACAGAGATTTTCTCGCCACCAGCCGCCGTGAAATGCCAGCTCTGACCGGCAAAACGACTGTAGTAGAGGCAGTTGTGCTGCGCCAGATCGCCAGGCGTTTGCGGAATGCCTCGCTTCTGCAGATAGACGGGGGAGGCGCAGAGTACAGAGTGACATTCACCGAGACGGCGTGCGATTGCTCCCGGCTCTGGCGCATCGGTGATACGGATGGCGAGGTCGATGCGCTCGCTGATCAGGCTTACCGGCTGATTGTTAATATCCAGTTCGATGCGCAGCGCCGGATAACGATCAAGAAAATCGGGGACGACCGGGCCGACAAGATGAAGCGCCGTAAAATGGGCACAGGCGATGCGTAGCGTTCCGGCTGGAACACTCTGGGTGGTTTCCTGCTGGATCGCTTCTGACAGCAGAGCCAGCTGGCGGGTCTTTTGCAGAATCGCCTCACCGGCAGGCGTCAGGGTCAGCCGGCGCGACGAGCGATGCAGCAGACGCGTTCCCGCCCACTTTTCCATCTCTTCCAGATAACGGCTGACCATCGGCCGCGAGATCCCCAGCGCACGCGAAGCAGCACTCAGGCTACCCAGCTCACATATCCGGTTAAAAACGGCAGCTGCCGTCACTCTGTCCATCCCACTCACCTGTTCGGATTATGAAACTCAGCATCTCTGATTCCGGGAATTCTAACAGATAGCAAGATGCGTAGAATAGCGCTACTGATTCTGCACATCGCCCGATACACCTGCCTGAGTCGGGCATATATCTCTGAGGAATATTAATGAAAACTGCTCTGTTGCCTGTGATACTCGTTCTGGCTTCCGCCTCCGCCAGCGCGGCCACGCTGCAACTGGAAACCTATAATCCGCAGGAGAAAGGTATTTTTGCCGTCTCCTCAACCCTGGTCTCCGGGCCAACCGAAGCAATTCTGTTTGATGCCCAGTTCAGCATCCAGGATGGTGAGAAGCTGGTGGAGATGATTAAAAAGCGTGGTAAAAAGCTGAAGGAGATTGTGATCACCTCGGGCGATCCCGATTTCTACTTCGGTCTGGAGCCGATTGTTAAAGCCTGGCCGGACGTCAAAATCGTTGCCGCACCTGCGGTGGTAAAGCATATCCAGCAGACTCATGACGCCAAGCTGAAATACTGGGGCCCTCAGATGAAACAGGGTGCACCGGATAAAGTCTTTGTGCCAGACGTTACGCATCAGACCCGCTTCAGCGTGGATGGCGAGGCGCTGGAACTGCGTCATCCTGATCAATATGCTGCATACATCTGGATCCCCTCTGTGAGCACCATTCTGGGCGGTACAGCCCTTTCCTCTGGCATCCACGTCTGGACGGCTGACACTCAGACCGTTAAGAGCCGCAGTGAGTGGCGCCATATCCTCACTGAGATGCAGACGCTCAACGCGAAAAATGTTATTCCGGGCCACTATCTGGGTGAGCGTCCAGCCGGCTCACAGGCTGTGGATTTCACCCTGAATTATCTGAAGAGTTTTGAAGCGGCGCTGTCAGAACATAAAACCTCAGCAGCGGTAATTGCCGCCATGAACACCGCCTGGCCAAAACTGGCTGAGCCGGCGTCACTTGAACTCAGCGCGAAAGTGAATACCGGCGAGATGAAGTGGTAAACTTTCAGAGCGGTTCGCTCATAACAGATTGATCCGCCTTACAGCGACCATTCTGTGCGGATGCCAGTGACTGAAAGTAAAATGACCGGGCGCTATCTTTTCATCAGATAGCGCCTGTCGTCACGCGCCTGCAATCGTGCCTCTGCCGGTGTGGGAAAAATATAGTGAAACAGATCGCGGTAAAAACTCAGGTGCTTCAGTAATCCATCCTGAATGGATTTACGAAGGTCTTTAATCAGGAATTCCTGAGTTGTATTGAAGTTAGTCACACTGAAAAAGGTTTTGTCATAGACGTTGACCACCCCTTCCCATTTCATCACCTGCTCTTCCGGAGACGCGCCTTCCGAGGCGACAAACATCCCTTTATGAGATTTCACCCCCTGTTTACTCACATAGGTGGTTAAGGCGTCATAGCTGCGCTTGTTGCGCCAGCGACAGAATTCATAAGGCACATCGTAATGTGGTAGTACAAAGTCCGGGCTGCGAAAATGTTCATCGCCGATCAATCCATCCAGGGTGACTGTGAAATGAAGGAAGTCCTGCAGGAAGTCGAACTGACGAGTTTTGGTGAGCGTGATATTAATGCTGTAGTGACCAGCCTGCACATACCAGTAATTTGTAAAGCCGGTTACCAGAATACAGAATGCCTGCCAGTCACTGAGTCTTCTGTCGCCCGCCAGCCCCCTGAAACGGCTGATCATCATCCGTGATTTGGGATGCTGATACGCTTTCAGCAGCGGATCGTTCATACCTTTCAGTAACATCAGGCACACTCCTTGATAGATTGCGCTTATCCTGCCACGCCCTGATGAGGGTGAAAAGTGTCGTTGGTCTGAATGTGAACCTTTTAAAAAATCTGGCTTATGGTGGCAAAAGCACTGTCTGATTAGGCGTAAGAGAAGGCTGAGTTAACCCGCCGGGCATCGGATACCAGGCGCATGTGTGAAAGAATGCGCTGCACACCATCCGGACGGTCATATCAGAGCTTTGCGAGGGTTTTAAGCGTTTCCGGGTTTTGCTGCACCCTGCGAATTAATAAAATCGCCTGGGCATCAGATCTGGCTCTGCCCTGATCCCTGCATCAACACCTCACTTAACCGTCCGACCAGCTTACGGACCTTATAAGGAATAAAACGGGCATCCGGGAATAGGGCATAGAGATAACGGTCGGGCATTCGCCAGTCCGGTAACACCCGCACCAGTCGGCCGGAGGCCAGCGCGTCTGCGCCAGGCAGCGTCTGTAAGCCGCCGATACCGAGGCCTGCTTCAAGGGCCTGCATCAAGGCATCGCTGTTATTAGACCGAAACACGCTTTCTACCGGAACAGAGACTTTCGCGGTCGCAGAAACCAGCTGCAGCGGCGCATCAGTCGCTATACCACTAAAACGTATATGCGGATAGCGCATAAGGTCATCGGGCGTCTGCGGCGGGCCGTTGCGCGCTATCCACTCAGGGGAAGCCACCAGCACGGTTTCAATCGTGGCGAGCGAACGGGCAGCCAGCGTGGCAGGTGGCGACTCGCTGACACGAACCGCCACGTCAACGCCTTCCACGATGAGGTCCGACAGGCGATCCTCCAGCGCAATATTCAGACGCAGCGCAGGATGCACCTGCTGGAAAGCGATCAGATGCGGCATCAGCCGCTGCCCGATGCCGCTCGGCAACTGAATATGCACTCTGCCATGAAGCGGCTGCGATTCAGGCCGTAGTTGCTGCTCCAGTTCGTCCATCGCACCAAGCAGCTGCCTGACCTGTTGCAGATAATGGTGACCCGGCTCAGTTAACGCCATGGTTCGCGTGGTGCGATGCAGGAGCACCACGCCCAGTGCCTCCTCCAGTGCGGCGATCTGCTGGCTAACAGCCGACTGCTTCATGCCGTTTTGCCGTGCTGCCGCCGAAAAGGAGCCCGCTTCCGCCACCCGGATGAAGGTCTGCATCGCAGTCAGTTTGTTCTGCATTTATAGATTTTCCTGATAAGTGATATCCGGTTACGGGGATTTAATCAGAATTTTACACAGGTGAGAATGCGGCTTCTTTCTTAATCGGATAGCGATCATGAAAACGACACAGGGTAAAAAGGTTGCGCTGGTGGCGGGTGCCAGCGGGATTGTGGGTCAGCAACTGAGTCAGGCACTGGTAGCAGACCACTGGCAGGTCAAGGCACTGACGCATCGGTCAGACTTTGCAGTCAGCGGAACAGAGATTATAGCGGTCGATCTGCGCGATAGTCAGCAGTGCCAGCAACGGCTGGCATCACTCACCGACGTCACGCATATCTTTTACAGCGCCTGGCTGAACGCTTCTGACTGGGGAACGATGGTCGGACCAAATCTTGCCATGCTGCAAAATCTGGTTCAGACCATGGAGGATGTCGCCCCACTTGAGCATGTCAGTCTGATGCAGGGATACAAGGTGTATGGCGCCCATCTCGGACGCTTTAAAACGCCGGCGCGGGAAAGCGATCCTGGTGTACCGGGTGCTGAGTTTAACGCCGCGCAGCTGAACTGGCTGAGCGCACAACAGCATGGTAAAGCCTGGCACTGGAGTGCGCTGCGGCCCGGTGTGGTCGGCAGTGACAGGCCGGGCAACAGCATGAACCTGGCGCTGAGCCTGGCGCTCTACGCTTCAATCTGTCGCGCGGCGCGGCTGCCCTTACGCTTTCCCGGTTCGCCAGAAACCTGGCAGAGTATGGTCGATTTTACCGATGCCACTCTGCTGGCCGACGCGACGATCTGGGCCGCACGCACTTCTGACGCACGCAATCAGGCCTTTAATATCAATAATGGCGATCTCTGGCGCTGGAGTGAGCTATGGCCGGTCATTGCAGCCTGGTTTGAACTGGAGATCGCGCCGCCGGTTTCGCTGTCGTTCCGGCAACTATTTCAGGATTATCGTGCGCTGTGGCGGGAAATCGCCGGGGATAACACATTAGTTGAAGCAGATATTCTGGCACTGAGTGACGGCGCTTTCGCTGATTTTATTTTTGGCTGGAACTACGACATGTTTGGCGACGGCAGCAAACTGCGGCGGGCGGGCTTTCACGGTTATCGCGCGACGGATGAGATGTTCTGCGATCTGTTTGCCCGCTTTCGGGCGGCGCGCGTTATTCCGTGATGCGCCCGTGAAAGCACAGAGGGCGAGAATATCGCTCTCTGCATCGGACTGGGTTTAGCGCCCTTTCTTCTTCCGTCCCGGCTGGACAAAGCGCTTGCGCGAGGCGCCAGCCGCATCCGCTTTTTCAGCAGGTTTCGCACCGCTCTTCTGCGGTTTTTTTGCGGCCGACGTTTTAGCCGGAGCTTTAGCTTTCTTCGCGGGTTTATCTTCTGAAGAGGAGTTCTCCAGCAGTTTAAACAGCTCAACGAGTTCGTCATCGGTGAGGTCGCGCCATTCCCCGAGCGGTAATCCCTTGAGATTGACGTTCATGATACGGGTGCGCTCAAGCTTCGTGACTTCAAAGCCGAAATGCTTACACATGCGACGGATCTGGCGATTCAGACCCTGGACCAGCGTAATACGGAAGACAAATGGCGCTTCCTTTTTCACTTTGCACTTTTTGGTCACCGTGCCCAGCATCGGCACGCCTGCGCTCATTCCGGCAATAAACTCATCGGTGATTGGCTTGTCGACCGTAACGACATACTCTTTTTCGTGGTTGTTACCGGCCCGCAGGATCTTGTTGACCAGATCACCGTGGTTGGTAAGGAAAATCAGGCCCTGAGAATCTTTGTCGAGGCGACCAATCGGGAAGACGCGCTTGCTGTGATTGACGAAATCGCTGATGTTATCGCGCTCGCCCTCTTCCATGGTGGTGATAATCCCCACCGGCTTATTCAGGGCAATCAGCACCAGATCGTCTTCATCGCGCGGCTCGATAAGCTGACCATTGACCTTCACCACATCGCCTGCAAATACCTGCGCGCCTACAGTGGCGCGTTTGCCGTTAATAAAAACGTTGCCCTGCTCGATGTAACGATCGGCGTCACGACGGGAGCAGATGCCGCTCTCGCTGATGTATTTATTAAGACGAGTTGATGATTCAGTCAGCATGATTCCTCCAAAAAACGCGGACTATACCTTACCGGCGGGGGCTTGCGAAGTCTTTGCACCGGAAACTTTTGCTCAGCTTTGCCAGCCTGACGGCAGCGGGCATTCACAGATCAATCGCCATCTCAGTACAGCGCAAATCGCTGCCCGCCAGCTTTGACGGATAGAAACTTTCGCCCAGCGGGTGGAAGCCATGCTGCTGGTAAAAGCCCACGGCGTTCGGCGTCGAAGCGAGTGTCAACCGGTGGTAGCCACGCTGCAGCGCCTCCGCTTTGATGGTGTCGATGATCAGCCCAGCCATTCCCTGTCCGGTAAATGCGGGCAGGGTAAAAATGGCTTCCACGCTGGCGGCGGCAAGGTCCAGCGATCCGGTAGCAACCGGCACGCCGTCCGGGCCATCAATCACGAAGAAGGGATTGGCGCGGATCATCGCAGGAAAGCTGGCGGGCATGCGGTCCGGCGTCCAGGCGGCGAGCACGTCGGGTGGATAAGCATGCTGGCAGCCATGGCGGAGTGCCTGATTTCGGATATTCCATAAACGATACGCCTCTTCAGGCGATGCCTGTCTGACTATCATGATCCCCTCCGGTTCTCATCGCGTCGCGCTTCGCTACGTTATCACAGCCCGTTCCCGGTAACTGACATTCTGGCACTGTTGATGTCAATAGCGTGATGGCAGTCATTCACCGTTCACCGATTTGTCCAGGCATTGCTGCTGCATTAGCAACCCGGTTGTTTCAACCGTGCCGCATTTGCAACACGCCCAGCTCGCCTTTAGCCGTTTACTTCCATAAAAACAGTAGCTTATTTTATGGCACGGTTAGTGCTTAGCCTTTTCTTTTATATCTTAAAGTTTGGAAAAATTAACTATTCCATTAATCCAGCTATATGCCAGGAGAAAACCATGTCACTGAACCAACCTTTACAGTTCGCCTACTGGGTGCCGAATGTCTCGGGCGGACTGGTGATCAGTCAGATAGAACAGCGAACCCGCTGGGATGCTGCCTACAACCGTAAACTGGCGCAAATCGCCGAACAGGCGGGTTTTGATTATGCGCTGACGCAGATCCGGTTTACTGCCGGGTATGGCGCAGACAATCAGCATGAATCCGTCACCTTCTCGCAGGATCTGCTCAGTCACACCTCGAAGTTAAAAGTGATCGCCGCGCTGCTGCCTGGCCCGTGGAATCCGGTATTAGCCGCAAAGCAGATCGCCACCATCAGCCATCTCTATGGGCCACGTATCGCCGTTAACATTGTCAGCGGCTGGTTCCGGGGCGAATTCAAAGCGATTGGTGAACCCTGGCTCGATCACGAAGAGCGCTATCTGCGTTCCGAAGAGTTTATTCGCTGCCTGCAAGGCATCTGGCGCGAAGAGAACTTTACCTTTGCAGGTGATTTTTATCGCTTTCGCGATTACGCCATGAAACCTAAGCCACTGTCTCCGTTACCGGAAATTTTCCAGGGTGGCAGCTCACGTGCGGCGCGTGACATGGCTTCCCGGGTGTCAGACTGGTATTTCACTAATGGGAATACGCCGGACGGTGTCCGTCTGCAGATCGCGGATATCCGTGAAAAAGCAGCACGCAATCAACATCAGGTCAGAGTCGGACTGAATGGATTTGTGATTGCGCGTGAAAGTGAACAGCAGGCGCAGGCGGTGCTTCAGGAGATCATCAGCAAAGCCAACCCGGATGCGGTGAAAGGCTTCCAGCATGAGGTCAAAAATGCAGGCAGTGCCTCACCTGAAGGAGAGGGAAACTGGGCGAAATCGTCGTTTGAAGATCTGGTGCAGTACAACGACGGCTTCAAAACCAATCTGATTGGCCCCCCCCAGCAGATTGCTGAACGGATTATCGAACTTAAGCAGGCCGGTGTCGATCTGCTGCTGCTGGCGTTTCTGCACTTTCACGAAGAGGTGGAGTTCTTTGGTCGCGAAGTAATACCGCGCGTTCGTGAGCTGGAGGCGCAGGCGGCACTGATCGAAGCGTGAAAACCACACGCCAGGGCGAGTTTAACGCTCCGTCGCCGCGGCGTAATGAATAACGCGCAACATCGTCTGCCGCACCATTTCAGACAGCGGTAGACGATCTCTGCACGGCCTTTTGATACAGCTATCATTTAAAAACGGGCGTTAAGTCCGACGTTCCATGTCACCTGGTGATAGTCGCTGTTACCTGTCACCGATGAAACGCCAGCAAATGCGTTCACCGATGTGCCAATGGGCACGCTTGCGCCCAGAGCCATATTGATCCAGTTATCATCCCGTGAGCCACTGCTGCGGGTAAAGGCAGTGCGGGTCGATTTCAGTCCGGCGGTAACAGCAGAGTCGCTGTCGCCGAACTGATGGTTGTAACTGACCTGCGCCCAGGGATTAATCACTAAATCTTTACTGTCGATACGCCAGCCAACTGACCCGATTTGAGAATGCAGTGTCTGGTCGCCAAAGCGCATCGAGGTGCTGCTGTTCCCTTCTTCTCTGTAGCCATCAATCTGGGTGTAGTCGAGCGCATAGCTGGCCATCGGGCCGGTGGAGACATAGCGGCCCAGCGGTAAGTCCCAGCCGGTCTGCACCCGCATCCCCAGCACTTTGCCGTCGCTGCTGCCCTTCTCCGTACGGGTCGCCGGTCCCAGCCTGACCTTACGCTCAATATCATCAAAGTTCAGATCGGCATAATGGGCATCTGCATTAATCCATCCTCGATCCAGATAATTTAATTGGCTCCACAGCGCCACCAGATTGCCGCGTAAACGATAATCAAAGCGCGACGAGGGATCCTGCCGTTGCGAGGTAGTGGAGAGCATTGCACCGGCCTGCCAGTGATCGGACAGCTGATAGCCCACTCCTACGGTGCCGGTAGCGCTTGTTGCATCACCGTCCAGCAGGCTGTCGCTGCGGAAATCTCGCTGCTGTCCGGCATAGCCACCGAAAACCGTAAACTCTCCGGCGCTGGCGGGCTGCTGACGCTGCTGTTGCAGATGTCCATCCAGCGTATTCTGCGCATCCCCCACCAGCATCGATGGTGCCTGACTCAGCGCGGCCACCTGCAGCGGCGCACTCAGCACCGACTCAATATAATCGGCGATCAGCGCATGCACTGCCGGGCTGGGATGCAACCGGTCGGCAAACAGATACTGTTGCGATTGTGAAAATCCTGGCGTTGAGGCGGTGCAGTCCATTGATGAGACGCCGGGCGGACAGGCCATGCCGGCCGTGTTGCTGAGTCCATACAGGCGCGGGTTATCGATCACCTCATTAAACAGGCCATTGATATCCACCCGCGCGATATTGCCGCGTGCCGCCACCAGCCCCTGCTCTTCAGCCTGGTTGTAACGGTCGGTGAGGGCTGCCGCCTCCTGACTCAGCAACTGCCAGGCGGCAAACAGCTGTTGTGCAAGCGCATCGCGGATCAGCGGAATAGAAGTGACCTGACCAGCTGCTTCGTTAAGCGCGGTTTCAATTGCCTGCTCTCTGGCGGCGCGGTCAGGCGTGGCGGTGGTACTCAGCGACTGAAACAGCGCCGCCGTGGCAGGCTGGGCGGCCGGCCCCAGCACCTGCAGAATCGCCTGAAGCAGCGCGGGCGTCGCTCCGACGTTTGGCACCGTCGGAACGATGACCGTGCCGGCCCCGGCATCCAGCAAACGACTGACCTGTGAGGCCGCGGCACTGGCACTGTTATCCACGATCTGCTGTGCAGCGAGCGGCGCAAGGGCTGCCGCCGCTAAGTCATTGCCGCCAATCCAGTGAATATAGAGTCCGTCAGAATCGGCTCGTCCGTCGCGCGTCGCAAGGTAATTATCCAGCTGATCCTGCGTATTAAACATGGGATTTATCGCCGGTACCGCAACGGCGCCACCTTCGGCATAGTTGCTTCCGCCCTGGGATGAGGGGCGCAGAGTGTCACCCAGCGACTGCGCTACGATCTCGTCATAGAGCGGATGGGTCGCACCATCATAAGTAAAGCGTCCTACGTTGCCGCCATCACTCAGGCTGTCACCAAATACGGTAAGGTCACTCCATGCCATCGCAGGCAGCGGCGACAGGAGGCTCAGGGTGGCACAACAGAAAAGGTATTGCGCGTGAAGGGGTTTCATCAGCAGCTCCGCACAAAAAAAGTAAAGTGAGAAAGAGTAAAAGCCGCACCCGGAGGCGCAGCACGCTGTAAGCGTAGTCGCCCTGATAAACGGGCTGATGAAAAGACGCGATCGCGCTCGCAAAGCGGGAAAATTTGACTTAAAGGTGAGCCCGTTTTTACCGGAAAATTCCGGTCACGGCTTAATCCTGCAGATTACTTTTTGCTGGCGGGTTTCAGCCCGCGATAGAGATCCTGTAGCCGTTTCATGGTTTTAACGGTGCGCTGCGGCAGCGTCGAAGCAACTGACAGGATTAGCATCTCCAGACAGACCATTATGGTGCCGTGCAGCGGAATGCGCCCCTTCTCACCACCGCGAGGCACGTTGATCACCACATCCGCCTCACGCGCAAAAAAAGAGTCGGTGGCGTTGGTCAGCAGGATAATCGGGATATTCAGCCGTTTCGCTTCGCGCACCACGGTGGTCCCTTCCCGGTGCGCCGATTGCTGCGCCATCATTATCAGCACGTCGCCACGCTGCAGCGCCAGCATCTGCTCTGCCAGCGCAATGCCGGCGCGATTAAGCGAAAAGGCGGGCAGACCGATACGGTTCAGCAGCCGCACGCTGTAGTCCGCCAGAATCCCTGAGGCGTTAATGCCAAAAATAGCCACTTCCCGCGCTTCACTCAGCAGCGCCACGGCGTCTGCCACCGCCACCCGGTTCTGCGGCTGCGACAGCACCTCACAGGCGTGCCGGTGGCCCGCCAGTACAAAGTCGATGGCACTGTTTACGTCACTGGTCACCTCACTGACAGTAGTGAACATCTTATCTTCCGAGGTCAGCGAGGGACCAAACCAGGCTCTGAGCGTCTGTTTGAGATCGCGCAGTCCGCTGAATCCGAGCGCCTGAATGGCGCGGATCACGGTGGCATCAGACGTGTGATTCGCGACGGCGATCTCCATCGCAGTACTTTCGAGCACCGTTTCGCGCTGTTGATCGATATAACGTGCCACAGCCAGCAGACGAGGAGAAAGCTGCTTTTCGCGGGCGCGCAGACGCTCTGCCACCACATCCACTCTGTTTTTAACTGGCCGGTTCTGTTTCATGCTGTTCCTGCTGCTGGTGTTTAAGGTCCGAAAGGCTGATTACCGATCTGATTAATGGAGGATATTCCACGGTCAGAAATTGTAGTGAAAGCGTAATTCTATTCTGAGTTTGACCTGCAAATGATAGGGATTTAAGCGTATCCTGTCATCTCGCCATGAAATAATAATCATTATTTTCAACGAAATAAACTCATCACCTGGACTGTAAGTCAGTAAATATCGATACAGCAGAAATGTAGTAAATTCTGTTCAAATTATGTTTACTACTACTTTGTTGGATGTTTGAATGATTCTCAATTACAGATGAGAAGCATTGTCGTCCGGTCAGCGCAATGATGTCTGAACCCGAATGCCGTTCTCTTCTGCTTAAAGCGCTGCATATTGCAGACCACCTCCAGGGAAGCCCTGTATGACAGCCAGTCATCAGAGCGAATTTGCTTCAGAAACTGCCAGTAACAGATACGAAAAGAAAAATGAAAAACAAAGACTCACGATATCCGGCCCGACACCCCGCTCTGGTCGTGGCAATTTGCGGCAGCATGATGCTGCCACAGGTCAGCGCAGCAGCCAACACAGCACCGGATATGACCGTGACCGCCGATGCTGACTCAGAGGGAAATTACAGCGCCAGCGAGAGCAGCGTCGCCAGTAAAATGCCAACCGCTCGGCTTGATGAGGTGCAGTCGGTCAGCGTGGTCACGCAGCAGCAACTGGACGATTACCAGGCAAGCTCATTGGCGGATGCGATGCGCTTTGTCAGCGGCGTTTCAGAAGCTAACACGCTGGCTGGCACCGAAGATGGCTTCGTTCGACGCGGTTTTGGCAGTAATGCCGATGGGTCGGTCTACCGGGATGGCATTCGCAGCAGTCAGGGACTCAATTTTGATGCCACAACCGAACGAGTTGAGGTGCTGAAAGGCTCCTCTTCGCTGCTCTACGGCATTCAGAATCCGGGTGGCATTATCAATGTGGTCAGCAAAAAGCCGCAATACAGCTGGCACTCCAGCGTTAGCGGACGCAACGCCAGTGAAGGCGGCGGTGCAGGCACGCTGGATGTCACCGGCCCGCTGGGCAATGGCTTTGCCTTCCGGCTGATCGCCGAAAAGCAGAATCAGGATTACTGGCGCAACTTTGGCAGCGAAGAACACACGCTGCTGGCACCCTCTCTGCAATGGTTTGGCGAGCAGGCCAGCTTTCTGATCAGCTATGCCGACTACCGTTATGACATTCCCTACGACCGCGGCACGGCCTTTATCGACGGCAAGCCGATCGATATTGCTTACAAAGATCGTCTGGATGACAAAGCTAATCACGCCTGGGGTCACAACAAAACCCTGAATGCCCACTATGACTGGCAGTTTAATGATGAGTGGCGCACCCGGCTCACCCTGGGCTGGAATCAGCGGCGTTATGACAACGATGAGGTGCGCGTAACGGCGGTCAATGCCAGCACTGGCGTAGTAACACGTCGTGCCGATGCCAACCGTGGGTTTAACCACAAAACCAAATATGTGAGCTGGGATCTGCTGGGCAATCCGGAGATTCTGGGCATGCAGCACGCGCTGGTGGCAGGCACCGACTATGAGATGAATCAGACTTATCGCGCCCATCAGTATCAGGGCAAGGTTAACCGCCAGTTCAACTACTTCAATCCCGACTATGACATCCTGTCACCGGTCACGGACACCAGCACCGAAAATAGCGCAGCAGCCAATAACCTGAACCGTATTCATAGCCGATCGCTCTACGCCAAAGACACTATTTCACTCACACAGGACTGGATTGTGGTGCTGGGCGGCCGTTATCAGCATTATGAACAGCGCGCCTCCCGCGGCGTTAATCCCCAGTCAGAAATCCTGAACGATGAGGGCAATAAGTTTCTGCCACAGGCCGGGGTGATCTACAAACTCACGCCTGACCTCTCTTTCTACACCAGCGTCAGCAAGTCGTTCACGCCGTCAACCGACGTGGATGATGATGGCAATGTCGGCAAGCCGGAGCAGGGCACCAGCTGGGAAGTCGGCAGCAAATGGCAGCTATCGCCAAAACTGCTGGCAACAGTGGCGCTCTACCGGATTGATGAAAAAGCGATGTCGCTGAATATTAATGGCAGCACGCGGGCCATTGATAAAGCCCGATCGACCGGCGCTGAGTTTGAGCTGAATGGCGAAATTGCACCCGGCTGGGATTTGAGTGCGAACTACAGCTATGATCAGGCAGAGATCGTCAGCGATCGGGTGAATCCGGATAACAATGGCAATCGGCTGCAGAATGCGCCGCGTCATGCCGGTGCGCTTTACCTGAGTCATGAGCTGCAGGTCAGTGGCCTGCCCGGCACGTTCCGGCTCGGCGGCGGTACGCGCTATGTCGGCAGCCGTGCGGGCGATCCCGATAACAGTTTCACCCTGCCCGACTATGTAGTGGCAGACAGCTTCGTAGCGTGGAACAACCGGCTGTTTGGTGAAAAAACCCAGCTGCGTCTGAATATCAATAATCTGTTTAATCAGCACTACTACAGTTCAAGCGGCGGCAATCTGCGCGTCCGTGAAGGCGAAACCCGTAATCTGATGGTACAGGCCCGTGTGGAATTTTAACTCGCTACGCTCAGTGCTGCTGACGATCACTGTGATGCTGGTCAGCGCGTGTGCACATTCCCGCACGCTGACCGACATCACCGGTCGCCAGGTCACGATTCCCGACCATCCGCAGCGCATTATGCTGGGTGAAAGCCGGATGCTCTACAGCGTCGCACTTCTGATGCCCGGTAATCCGCTGCAGCATATTGCTGGCTGGCCGCAGGATCTGAAAAAGTACGATCCTCAGACCTGGCAGGTTTTTGCGCGCCAGTTCCCGCAGATGGAGACGATTCCGGTCGTGGGGCTGGATGGCGTTAACGATATGAATCCCGAACAGGTGATCGCACTTAAGCCGGATGTGGTGATCCTGCCGCAGCTGGCGCGCGACAGTGAAAACGTTGCCGTGCTGGAGAAGATGCTCGCTGCGGCGCATATTCCGGTGGTGAAGATCGATCTGCGGGTTAATCTGCTGAAAAACACTGAGCGCAGCATCACTTTGCTGGGTGAGGTGCTCAATCAGCCACAGCGCGCGGCTCAGTTTAATCACTTCTACCGCAGCCACATGCAGCGCATTTCGAGTCGGCTGGCGGATTATCACGGTCCGAAACCGTCCGTGCTGTTGCAGTTACATCTTGGACGACGCAGCGAGTGCTGCGTCACCTCGGTGAATGGCAATCTGGGTGAGCTACTGACGTTTGCTGGTGGCAATAACATCGCCAGCCAGCAGATCAAAGGCGTATTCGGACGGCTGAGTGAGGAGAGTGTGATTGCGGCACAGCCGGATTACTACTTTGCCACCGGCACCGGCAGCGCCGATGAAGCGGGAGCCTTAAAACTCGGCCCCGCCGTCACAACAGCGCAGACCCGGCAAAGCCTGCTCGCACTGACCAGTCAGCAGAATGCGCTGAAGCAGCTCACCGCGCTGCGCGACGGTCATGCCGGAGTTATCTGGCACAATTTTTATCTCAGCCCGTGGCACGTCGTAGCGACCGAATTCTTTGCTGCCACGCTCTACCCGCAACTGTTCCGCGACGTCGATCCCGAACAGACGTTACAGCAGCTGTTCCGTGATTTCCTGCCGATACCCTTTTCAGGCAGCTATCTTTATCGGCTGGCGCCCGAGAAGACGCCGGGATCAGACGGCTGACTGCGCGCTATTCTTCACCCGGACGATATCGGCCATGACCGACAGCGCAATCTCTGCCGGAGTCTTGCTGCCGATGGGCAGGCCGATGGGCGCATGGATGCGGTCCAGTTCGGCCCGATCCATTCCGGCGATCTGTTGCAGTCGCGCCCGTCGTTTCTCGCTGTTTTTCGCCGAACCCATGATGCCGATGTAGAACGCGGGTGTGGCAATCGCCTCCATCATCGTCAGATCATCAATGCGGGGATCGTGGGTCAGTGCCACAATGGCTACCGCGGCGTGCGCCCCGTTCAGTTCCAGCCAGCGCGCCGGATGCTGTGATACCAGCGTCACGTTATCCGCGTCGCTGAAGTGACTTTCCAGCTCCGTCCGCATTTCCGGTCGGTGCTCACAGACCCGCACGTGAAAGCCCAGTATCTGCCCCAGCCGGATGCACTCATGTGCCACGCTGGAGTAGCCCGCGATCAGGAGTTCCGGTATCGCGCCCACCGGCAGTAACAACTGTTGCTCGCTGGCATCCAGTGCGGGCAGCCTCCTGTCGGCGGCAATCGCCTCCCACTGCGCACGCGCGCCCGGGCGTATCAGTTTTACCAGCGGCTGTTGCCCGCTCAGCGCGCGCTGCATCGCCGTCAGCAGCGCCAGCGTGGCGTCATCAGGCGGCAGAAATTCTATGACGATTTCCAGACTGCCGCCGCACGGCAGGCTGACGTCAGGACGCATCCCGCCCTCGCCATAGCGTACCCGCTGACTGCTGGCGCGATACGCCCCTGCCGCCAGCTGTGCCAGAAAGTCCTCTTCGATGCAGCCGCCCGACAGCGATCCGCAGTATGCGCCGGTTTCGTTAACCGTCATGAGTGTCCCGGGTGCGCGGGGCGAAGAGCCATAGGTGCGCAGCACCGTGCAGAGCCAGACCTGCTGGCCCGCCTGGCAACTGCTCAGTGCCGCATTAATCACGCGTTGATCCAGCGTTATCATGAAAATTCCTTTATCAGCTGCAGATCGGCAGGGAAATCGATATCACAAAGGCAGCCGCGATCGTGAAGCGGCAGCCGGACAGCCTGTGACCTTACTATCGCCTGTGGTCCGGCATCGCCCTGTAACGTGCTCAGCATGGGAAAAGAGTGATTCTGAAAACCCACCGGATGGCCCGGTTTTCCCTCAATGACTGGCCTGACGATGGGCGAATCCACCAGCGCAGCACTGATGGCACGGTAACTTTCAGGCGTCACAAACGGCATATCGCCCAGCGCAATCAGCCAGCCGTCGTAGTCACGGCTGGCGTTAACGCCCGCCGCGATGGACTCGCCCAGCCCACCGCTGTCGCACAGCACGACAGTCGCCCGCGTACAGAATGCCTGGATTGCCAGGGCGTCGGGACGGGTCACCACGAACAGGTCAAGCCCGCTGGCAGCGGCCTGATCCAGCGTGCGCTGCAGCACCGGTTTGCCTTCAAGGTCAGCCAGCAGCTTATGCTCGCCCCCCTGCTGGCGAAAACGTTGACTCAGCCCGGCGGCCAGTACAATCAGCGCTATCTTCACTCTCGTTCTCCGCTATACGTGAAAAACGGGCGCAGGCTTTAGCCCGCGCCCGCATGACCTGAGTCTGACCTGCTGGCAGCAGGTCAGGAACCGGTTCAGATAAGCTTGTCGAGCGTTATCGGCAGGTCGCGTACGCGCTTGCCGGTGGCATGGAATACCGCATTACTGATCGCTGCCGCAACGCCGACGATACCCAGTTCACCCACCGGTTTACCGCCCATCGTGGTCGCCTCAAAGTCGGGTTCGCCGACGTTGATGGTGGTAATGCTCGGGATGTCGCCATTAACCGGCACTAAGTAGTCTGCGAGGTTATTGTTAATTACCCGACCGTTACGCGGATCGATGATGCCCTCCTCCATTAGCGCCTGACCCACACCCATGATCATGCCGCCAATCCACTGGCTACGCGCCAGTTTCGGGTTATAGAGACGACCGCTGTCGAGCGCTGCCACCATCCGTTTAACCCGGATGGTACCGAAATCCTCATCGACCCGGACCTCAACAAATTGCGCACTCCAGCTGTGAGCAGAGAATTTTTCAGGACGGGTGCCGTCATTAAGATTACGCACCATCTTGTCGCGGTCACTTTCTGACATATCATCCGGGAACGTGCCGCCTTTCACCGCCAGACTCTCTGCCGGTGCCAGGCTGGCCAGTTCCGCGTATGACACGACCCGGTCGCTGCGCTGCATGTGCTGCACCCCATCGCCTTTCAGCGTGAGCTGAGACGCAGGTGTGCCTTTTAATGGCGACTGAGGTAGTTCGCTGGCCAGCTTCAGCAGCTGGTCGCGCATCCGTTTAGCGGTGTCGTCCACCGCGGCGGTTACGTTACCTGCCAGCTGCGATCCGCCCGCTACACCTGCGCGCGGCAGCTCGGTGTCACCCAGCTGCACTTCTATGGTGGTGGAGGCGACACCCAGAATATCGGCAGCGGTCTGCGCCAGGATGGTATAGGTTCCGGTGCCGATATCTGCGCCGCCGCACTGCACCACAAATGTTCCCTGCGGCGTCAGGATGATTTTCGCCTCGGCGGGCAGTTTGTTGACCGGATAGGTGCCGGAGGCCATGCCCCAGCCAATCAGTTCACGCCCTTCACGCATTGAACGCGGCGCCATGATGCGCTTGTCCCAGCCAAAAGCTTCAGCGCCTTTCTGATAGGCTTCTTTCAGACGGCGCGAGCTCCACGGCAGATCGAGCTGATAATCTTTATCTGCCCAGTTACGCAGACGCAGTTCCAGCGGATCGATGTTCAGGGCATAGGCCATCTCATCCATCGCCACTTCCAGTCCAAAGGCGCTTGGGTTTTCACCAGGCGCGCGCATCCAGCCTGGCGTTACGGTATTGATTGGCCTGACCTGATGCCGGGCGGAGACATTGCCTACCGCATACATGCGGGCGGTAACTTTGCTGCAGTTCTCGGCAAAAACGTCGATGAGTGACGTTTCACTGAAGCTGCGCTGGATAATCGCCTGGATTTTGCCGTCGCGCGATGCGCCCAGTTCCAGCTGCTGCGAGGTCGCCGGACGCCCGCCAAGACCGGTGAAAGTCTGCGGACGGGTCAGTGACACTTTGACTGGGCGCTTCAGTGCCCGCGAGGCGACTGTCGCCAGTGCAACGTGGGTGTAAGGCACCGGCTTAGAGCCAAATCCCCCACCGACATACGGTGAGATGATCCGCACGTTTTCCACCTCAATGCCCATCCACTCGGCAATCTCCACCTGCGCGCCGGCGACCCACTGGCTCGGCTCCCAGACGGTAATGCGCCCATCCTGCCACTCCGCCACACAGGCGTGCGGCTCCATTGGCATGTTGTATTCACGCGGGGTGGTGTAACGCTGGCTCAGACGCACCTCGGCCTGCTGCATCGCCGCCTGAGCATCGCCCATATCGATATCCTGCTTCGGGAGCGGTTTAGGTTCAACGCCCTCATCGGTGGCAAAAATCAGTGCATCAGACGTTTCATACTCAATCTCCACCAGCGAGGCGGCATAGGTCGCCTGTTCAAACGTTTCGGCGACAACCAGACCAATGTTCTGACCGTTGTGAATAATCACATCGTCCTGAATCGGGGTGTAGGTTGACTGCGCCGCGCCGCCATCGGCAATCGCCGTGGGCTTGTTGATTTTCAGCGTGTTCAGATGGGTATAGACCGCCAGCACACCTGCGGCCTGCTGCGCCTTTTCCGTCGCCATACGGCTGATGCGACCGCTGGCGACGGTAGACTGGATTACCACGCCGTAAAGTAGATTTTCCGGCTGATATTCAACCGCATAACGCGCCTCACCGGTGACTTTTACTTTGCCATCGCCACGCGCGCGGGGAGCGCCCAAGCCTTCAATCTGGGTGTCTGTCGCTGAGCTGGCGTTGATCACATCCGGACGCGCTTTGTCGTTTACTTCACTCATGAGGTTTCTCCTGCTGCCATCAGCGCGCGTGCAATCACTCGTGGCGCCAGTTTTACTTTATAGGCGTTGTGGGTCAGCGCCTGCGTCTCCTGAGTAATCTGCTCTGCTGCCTGAAACACCGTCTCTTCATTAAACGGCTGGCCTTCCAGCGCCTGCTCTACCGATCGGACGCGCCAGGGTTTGGTCGCAACGCCGCCGAGCGCGATATGCACGTCACGCATCACGCCGTTTTCCAGGGTAAAGCCTGCGGCCGCGCTGGCTGCTGCAAACTCATAGGAGCTGCGGTCACGCACTTTGAGGTAGTGTGAGTGGCGGAGTGACTCGGTTTGCGGCACGTCAATGGCCACAATGATCTCGTCATCGCGCAGATCGTGCTCACGGTCAGGCGTATCACCCGGCAGCAGGAAAAAGTCATCAATTGGGATGCGACGGATGTCCCCCCGCTGATTCTGCAGAACGACGATGGCGTCAAACGCCACCAGCGCAACCGCCAGATCGCCGGGATAGACCGCAATGCAGCTGTCGCTGGCACCCAGAATCGCATGATTGCTGTTAACGCCATCCCGTGCGGCGCAGCCGGAACCGGGATTGCGTTTGTTGCAGGCCGGGAACGTTGCCGGGTCACGGTAGTAGTTACATCGGGTGCGCTGACGTAAATTTCCACCCAGCGACGCCATATTACGAATCTGCGGGGATGCAGCCTGCCACAGGCTGCCATAGATGGCAGGCGCATTCTGCTGGCAGGCGGGATGGTCGGCCAATTGGCTCATGGTCACCAGTGCACCGGCAGTGATTTTTTCGTCGTCAAATTGCAGGTTTTTCAGCGCCGTTATCCCGCTGATGCCGATTAACTGCGGTGGCGTGAAGACCCCACACTTCATCAGATCGAGCTGTGTGGTGCCGCCCGCCAGCAACTGGCTACCGGATTGCTGTTTCAGGGCTGCGGCTTCCTGGGGAGACTGCGCAACTTTCCAGCTGAATTCATTCATGCGGACTCCTTCGCCATCTCAGCAGCGGCCTGTTTAATCGCATCGACAATGTGTGGATAAGCACCGCAACGGCAGAGGTTGCCGCTCATATATTCACGGATCTCATCGTCCGAACCGGCATGGCCCTCTTTGATGCAGGCGACGGCGGACATGATCTGACCCGGCGTGCAGTAGCCACACTGGAAGGCATCATTCTCCATAAAGCAGCGCTGCACCGGATGCAGGTCACCGTCAGTGGAGGCCAGCCCTTCAATGCTGGTGACGTCAGCACCATCCGCCTGGGCCGCCAGCGTCAGGCAGCTCAGCACCCGCTGACCATTAATCAGTACGGTGCAGGCACCGCACTGTCCCTGATCGCACCCTTTTTTGGTGCCGGTCAGATTAAGATGCTCACGCAGTGCGTCGAGCAATGTGACCCGTGAATCGACCTGCATCTGTTGCGACTGACCATTAACCTGCATTGTTAGCGATATTTTTTCCGACATTGTCTGCTTCCCATTGTTGGGGGCCAAAAGATGGTTTTTTTATAGGTTTAGTTCTGACGGGAGTTAAATCGGGGAAAATCGTGATAACCCTAATCTTTACGCGCGTATCTGTGTCTTAAGGTTTAGCAGCTTTTTAGCAATCTGGCAGGCATGTCGGGAAAAAGTCAGCGTTTTCCGAGGCAAAAAGGAAAGCAAATCGCTGTATAATGTTTATTATAGCGAATTCATATTATTGAATTTAAAAGATATATTTCTGGAGTTTTCCAGCCTGTCTCGCTTACAGGATTGATGCAGCCACCTCACTAATTTTTCCGCAAATTGTAGCCCTGACATCATCCGCCAGTTGCAGTGGCAGAGCTGATAGCAGGCGGAATGAAAAGGCTGATCACCTGATGGCGCCAGCTCTGACAGAAGAACTGGCGCGTTCAGGTGTGCTTAATCAGACACGTTTCAGATGAGGAGTCTGGTCAGAAAGGTGGTCCCTGGCGGATTCATACGCCCGTCTTTTCTAAAGGCTATCCATATCCTCTGCGAAAGTGGCAGAAATGCTCAAACCCTTCCCTGGTCAGCGATACTGGCCGATTACATATCATGTCTTCAGTGTGACGATGTTACAGCGATAGTTGAATCATGATTAGCTGCCGCCTATAAGATGCTGACAACGATTTCTGGCGTCCCAGTTATTCTGAGGTAGCGTTTTGAAATCAGACGCAATTCTGGCCGGGTCTGAATTAACAGTAATGGTATAATCCGACGAAATCTCCCGGGGACCATATTTAGTATCAAGAAAGTAGCGTTTGCCTGGCTGTGGAATAAATGGAACCCATTGTGAGAGCAAATAGCTTTCCGGGAATTTCGTTTTTTTTCCGTGTGCATCGTAATGGCTCATTATCGTGTTGAGCTGCTGAAAAGCCATGAGCCTGCCAGGCTTGACCTTTGCGGTCATAACGTGCCCTGCGGAGGGGATAAGATTTGATTCCAGCTGATGGCGATCAACCCTGTCATAACAGGTGCCTTTCTTCTCATAGACCGAAAGATAAAATGTACCCACAAATCCCTCTGGATTGATGGCCACCACCGTCGCTGCATCTTGACCTTCGTAATCTGTGTAATTAAGGGGTAACAGCGTGGAACAGCCAGTGAGGAAAATAATGGTGAAAAACGTAGCAATTTTCATAACTTTCGGGATGACCGGCATTTTTTTCTCTTCCTAAGATGCGTTATGCTGGACGCTATCAGCAAACGGGAATGACATTTAACGATATTTATCTGATTAATAAGATTTGTAATTAATTTTAAAAAAGGCAGAACTGCCGGACTGAACATTATTTAAACAGTTTATAGTATTGATTTAATTATGAATTTATATACAGACGTAGCATTGATATTTTTTTTGCTAACACTATCAAAAAGCCCCTAAGGGGCTTAACGTTACATTATCATCTGGCGTACAGGATCGAATCAGAAGCGATATTGCAGACCGGCTGTAATGGTATAGTTTTTATTCGATATACCAGCCGCATCTCCACCAATGGATGCTGATTCACCGGAGACTCTGTCAATAATCTGAGTGCTGCCTTTGCCTTCTTCATATTTGCTGTAAGTGAATTCGGCAAATACTTTGGCATTTGGCGTTACATAATAGCCAGCATCTACTGATGTTCCGTAGTACCGCGAATTAGTCGCTTTCTCACGGAAGGTAAGATCGCGCATGTAATGCTCGTCATTATCGTGTGCCCGCACCCAGTCACTGAATTTAAATAAGGCGTTAAATTCAAAGTCGTTTATACGATACTGGCCCGCAAGACCAATATACGGCATGGAAAAACGCTGGCTATAGCCAATACCGCGCTCGCCTCTTGGGAAATCACCCGTAGAAGCGCCGTTATCGTAATTATATGAACCGCCAAAAGCTGTCCAGCTTAAACGGGTTTCCTGATAACCAGCTGTCAGTCCGGCTTTATAGTTATCGCCCTGTAATGCCCAGCCTTTTACATTGAGATCGTATTCATTGGCGTAATTAACATCTGTGCGGGGATGGGATGAATGGTCCGTCCAGTCAGACTGGTTGTCATCGAGCCAGTCATAGTCATCCATGTGACCCGAACCAGAAGCCAGTGAAGTCCAGCCTCGCGCATTCAGCGTCAGAAATGAGTATGCATCCCAGGATAACTCGCCTTTGAGAATAGCAACATTCTTTATTTTCCAGTCCAGCTGACTGACTTTGCGGCCTGTTTCGGTGTCGTAAACCATCTCATGAGATTTGCCACTCAGCATCCCGGCTGACGTCGACACAGTAAAGCTTTCCGGAGAAAAATTCGGTAAAAATCGACCTGCATCTGCACAGGCTCCGCCTGACAGAGTCGCCATCATCATCACTGCAACGGTGCTTTTTTTCATTTCAGTTCCATATCCATAAAGGTAATCCCTGTACAGCAGCGCCGTTCTTTTCGTAGCACGGCTGCTGCGCTTCTATACTCACCTGCGGGGTACAAGCCCCGGAACACTGGCGAAAGCCTGCGCGGCGGCTCATGCGAAGCCGCGGGTTTCTTACCCCTTTTTGCTCGCAGCTTTGAACCGTTAAGGCAAATTCCTTAATCGGCTGCTTTCTGAAAAAACATTAATTATTTTTGTTATTTCACTGTGCGTCATTCACCAGCCCCTCTTTTGGCCAGTCAGAAATTTGTTTTCAGGCGAGCAACTGCTGCGGCTGGCAAATATCCGCTTTATGGGAAAAAGACCAATGAGACGATGACGACAATAAGGAGAGATGTTTCTGAAGTGAGGTTTGTAACACCACGCCGCACAGGGCACATCACAGGTGCTGTTTTGCATTCTGCAAGGTCTGCGGCTGGTCGAAGCTTCTATGCGCAATAGCTTAACCAGTAGTGCAGCGAAGTACAGGCAGGTTTGCTCAGGCCTTACCACTGAGCGCAGCATTCACAATGCTGTCATCTGCCCTTCCACCCGAGGTAATCAAAAAGGTTAGCGCGATAGTTGGATTTTTTCAGCGTTCCAGCTCAGGCTGCGGCACTCTTTTTCAGGCGCAAGCCTGGCGGTAAAGCGCATCAGGGCGGCATGGCTGACTTTACGCGGGATTAGGCGGCAACAGGGGTATCTTTACTCTCCCCCTGTTCCCTTTCATGCTCTTTTTTCTGTAGTCAGAAAATGAAAAAAACGAATGTTGTCTTAGCGAGGAGTGACAGACAGGTGCCTGTCACCCATCCTTATCTGCCGGAAAAGCAGACCATCGGAGATGTGGATACTGGCAGCGCCTTCAACAGACGAACGCTATCGCCAGAGGTCGTCACACCTGAAACGCGGCTACCATGCCCCGCAGCGCGTGAGCCTGTTCAGAGAGCGACTGTGAGGCTGAAGACGATTCTTCCACCAGCGCAGCGTTATTCTGCGTCACGCTGTCCATCTGCGTCACGGCGACACTGACCTGAGATATGCCCTGCATCTGCTCTGATGAGGCAAGGGAAATCGTATCCATCGACACAGCCAGTTCATTCACCATGCCAACAATTTGCATAATGCTGTCGCCGGTTGACGAGGCGACTGTGACGCCGCTTTCCACCTGGGTTACCGCTTCTTCGATAAGCAACTTTATATCCCGTGCGGCGGAGGCACTGCGCTGCGCCAGCGTCCTGACCTCACCCGCTACAACAGCAAAGCCGCGTCCTTCTTCTCCTGCACGAGCCGCCTCAACGGCTGCATTCAGCGCCAGGATGTTGGTCTGAAACGCAATACTTTCAATCACAGAGGTGATGTCCCGGACTTTAGTCGCGCTCATTGATATGGCTTGCATAGTCTCTGCCATACGTTTGACATCTGCTTCCCCGGCGCGGGTAAGGCGCGCGGTTTCACGGGCTGAGTTGGCGGTCTGATGCGCCCCGCTTGCATTGTTTTTTACGGTAGCGGTGAGCTGTTCCATGCTTGCCGCCGTTTCCTGCAGGGCGGCAGCCTGCTGTTCGGTTCGGGAGGAGAGTTCTGTATTACCCTGTGAGATTTCATCTGCGGCCAGTGCAACGGATGCAGATGTATCTCTGATATTTGCCACCATACTGCGCAGGTTGGCCTGCATAACATCCAGCGAGGCCAGCAGGCTGGAGGTATCGTTATGTCGTAACAGAACAGGCGATGTCAGATTACCCGACGCAATCGCCGCGGCCAGCGCCTGTGCCTGCGCGGGCTCACCGCCCAGCTGGCGCATGAGCGTCCGAATGATGGAGTAACAGGCTGCGATAGCGATGAGGAAAGAAATCAACACCATCACCGACATCAGCATAGCCGTTTGCGCAGCGGCTTCCCTGGCATCCAGAACGGTTTTCCTGCTTACCTGCATCTGAATAGTTGAAAGCCGATCAAGGGCATTCAGCATTGTTCGCTGTCCTGGCCTTACGGTTTTTAGCAGGTAATCAACGGTTTCAGACTGAGGTGCCGCCATCGCTTTCCTGCCCGCCGTCATAAGCAGGCTAAGTGCGGATTCATCCGTGGAGGTCAGATTTTCCAGCGCACTTTTACCTTCCTCTGAGACGTTTTGCGACATACTGGCAGTGAGTTTGTCCCTGTTCTGAATGTAGATGGCTTTCTGAGCGACCATCCTGTCCCATTCAGGCTGTCTGTCATTCTGTTCATTCAGTAATGCAATATTCCTGACTGCGATCGCCATATCTCTGGCCGCATTTCGCATGTTCTGAATCAGTTCATAGCGGTAAATTTTATTATTTACAGCGTTTTCCATATCGTCCCTTGCCTGCCAGAGTGCATGGAGTGCCGTCCCGGTGCAGAGAAGAAAAAGGATGATTAGCAGGCTATACCCTGCGACAAGACGCGTGGCTATTTTCATATTATTTTCCGTTATACTTTTGAGATTGCTATGTTGCTCTGGTGTTAAGAAATGAGGTTGAATAAAAAAATCATTAAAACTTTTTCTGGTTGCGCCATCAATAACGGCGCGACAGAAAATATATATAGACGATGGGAGAGGAAACTAAGAAATCAGAAAGAGAGAAACACGCATGGAAAAACACAACCCATTGATAATTATCAATTAAAACAATAACTATCAGCAGATTAATTAGTGTTAAAAATCATTTCACGCTACAAATTATTTCTAAGCGTATTTTTTGTTCAACGCGATTGAATGGATTGCCGGAATCATACATTTCTAAGGAAGTGCGCTACTTTAGTTTTTCGCATAATTATCTAAATCGGTGCTGACACCACCATTAATAATTATTGAGTGATTAAATTATCCGCTCCGGGCACAGAGCGGATATCACTGCCAGACCCGACAAGATGAATCATTCGCCGTTTAAAACGTCAACGTTCAGGCATGAGAATAAGCCTGATTAGACGCCAGCCACTCTGAAATCTGAATTTCACCACGCCGTATTATTGCATCAGGATTGTTTATCACCGCAGACGCTCTTTTCGTTATAACGATGTTTCAACCTTTCCAGCTGCCGGGTTTTCCGCCCCGCAATGACCATCGCGACAATAAATACCACTGCAAACAACACCACGATCGTCGGCGCAGGCGCACTGTCGATAAAGAACGAAAGATAAACGCCGCTCAGTGACACGATCACCGCTACAACAACCGCCGCCAGCAGCGCATGTGAAAAACGACGGGTGATCAGCACCGCGATTGCGCCGGGCGCGATTAGCAGGGAGATTGACAGGATGATCCCCACCGCCTTTAGCGTCGCTACAATTGTCAGCGAGACCATGCAGAGCAGCCCGTAATGCAGCAGACGGGCGGGTAAGCCAGAGACCTGCGCCTGCTGAGGGTCGAAGCTGAACAACATAAAATCACGCCACTTCACGACAATCACCATAACGATGATCAACGCGATAATCGCGGTCTGAATGATATCTGCGCCGGTTATGCCAAGCATGTCACCAAACAGAATATGATCGAGGTGCACTTCGGGTTTCACGGCGATGTAGAGGATTAGCCCCACCGCAAACATGCCGGAGAAGACAATGCCCAGCACGGTGTCCTGCTTAATACGGCTGTTGTCCTGCAGAAATCCACTGGCAACGGCACAGAACAGCCCTGCAACAAACGCGCCCACCGCCAGCGGCAGTCCTGCCATCCACGCGAGCACGATGCCAGGGAATACCGCATGGCTCATGGCATCGCCCATCAGCGCCCAGCCTTTCAGCACCAGAAACACCGACAGCAGCGCACAGGGGATCGCTACGACAAACGCGATAAGCAAAGCGCTATTCATAAATGCAAACTGGAAGGGTTCAAGGATCCACATCAGACAGGCTCCCTTTTGGGTTGCTGGCGGCCACGACGCCGGTTAGCCAGCAGACCATGTTTCGGCGCAAAGACAAACGCCAGCAGGAACAGCAATGTCTGCGCGACCACGATGATGCCGCCCGTTGCGCCATCCAGGTAGTAACTCGCCCAGGCACCAAGAAAACTGGTGATGCTGCCAATCGCGACAGCAATCATCAGCAGACGTGGAAAGCGATCGGTGAGCAGCCAGGCGGTTGCGCCGGGCGTCACCACCAGACAGATCACCAGAAAGGCGCCAACAGTTTGCAGCGCCGCCACGGTTGAAACTGCGAGCAGAGTAAAGAAGAGGATTTTCAGTCGTTCAGGGCGCAGACCAATGGCGCGCGCGTGGTTCTCATCAAAGAAGGTGACCATCAGATCTTTCCACTTAAACAGCAGAATGATAATCGACAGCCCGCCAATCAGCGCCAGCTGGAGAATATCGGCTGGCGCAATCGCCAGTATGTTGCCCAGCACAATGGTCTGTATGTTCACGGCTGTCGGATTGAGCGACACCATAAACAGACCCAGACCAAAGAAAGAGGAAAATATCAGACCAATAATCGCATCTTCTTTTAAACGTGTGCGCTGATTAAGTAACAGCATACTGCCCGCTGCCAGCCCGCCGGAGAGAAATGCTCCCAGTGCAAACGGCAGTCCCAGCATATAAGCGCCCGCGACGCCAGGAACAATAGAGTGTGAAAGCGCGTCACCTATCAGCGACCAGCCCTTGAGCATCAGATAGCAGGAGAGAAACGCGCAGAGTCCGCCTACCATCGCGGATACCCACATCGCGTTAAGCATGTAGTGATAACCAAAAGGTTCCAGTAACAGCGCCATGTTCAGCTCCCCTCTTCCCGTGCGGCATGAGGTGCGATAAAGGGGCGTTCATCATCGGTGATGATCTGATCGTCCAGCCCCTTCACCATCACATGACGCAATACCCCGCTGAACGCGCGCTCAAGATTAGCGGTAGTAAACGTAGTCCGGGTTGGGCCGCTGGCCAGAACCGTGCCTTTTATCATTACCGTGTAATCACAGAACGCCGTGACCGATCCCAGATTATGGGTGGAGACCAGCATGGTTTTACCTTCATCGCGCAATTCCCCCAGCAGGCTGATGATTCTGGCCTCGGTCTGAACATCCACGCCAGTAAACGGCTCGTCCAGCAGGATCACGCTGCCCTGCTGCGCAATCGCGCGTGCCAGAAATACCCTTTTCTTCTGCCCGCCAGAGAGTTCGCCAATCTGACGATGGCGATAATCCAGCATATCGACCCGCGCCAGCGCCTCACTGACTATCTGCTGGTCATGCAACTTTGGCCGCCGCAGCAGCCCCATATGCCCGTAGCGCCCCATCATCACCACATCTTCCACCAGCACCGGAAACGACCAGTCCACCTCTTCCGACTGCGGCACGTAGGCGACAAGACTCTGGCGTAGCGCCTGGCGGGTTGGCATCCCCAGCACCGAGATGCTGCCGCTGGCGAGCCGCACAAATCCCATCAGCGCTTTAAACAGGGTTGACTTGCCGGAGCCATTAACGCCCACCAGCGCGGCGATCGATCCGCCCGGCACGCTGAAGCTGGCATCATGCAGTGCAGTATGTCCGTTGCGATAAGTTACCGTGACGCCTGAAACCACAATGGTGTCTGTCATTGCACTTTCTCTCCCGCTTTAATGCCCTGCACCAGTGTCTTCGTGGTGACTTTGAGCAGATCGAGGTAAGTTGGCACCGGTCCCTGCGCGTTACTTAAGGAGTCGACGTAAAGCACACCACCGTAATGGGCACCGGTTTCCCGCGCGACCTGGCGGGCGGGCTTATCTGACACGGTGCTTTCACTGAACACCGCCGGAATGGCATTTTTCTTCACCTGGTCAATCACTCTTCTCACCTGCTGCGGCGTACCCTGCTGGTCAGCATTGATCGGCCACAGGTAGAGCTCTTTCATGCCCAGGTCACGCGCCAGATAGGAGAACGCACCCTCACTGGTCACCATCCAGCGTTTCTGCTCGGGAATAGCGGCAATCTGCTGGCGCAGCGGATCCAGTGCAGCGGTAATTTTTTGCTTATAGGCGGCAGCGTTCTGACGGTAGGTCTCTGCGTTGACCGGGTCATATTTCACCAGCGCATCGCGGATGTTATCAACATAGATCAGCGCATTGTCCGGTGACATCCAGGCATGCGGATTTGGTTTACCGTTATAAGGCCCTTCGCCAATACCCATCGGCGTGACACCAGCTGAAACGACCACTTCCGGGACGCCGTCCAGATGCTGATAAAAGCGCTGAAACCAGCGTTCGAGATTAAGCCCGTTCGCCATAATTAACTGCGCACCCTGCGCCCGCCTGATGTCGCCGGGAGTGGGCTGATATTCGTGTATTTCAGCACCGGGCTTAGTAATAGAGGTGACCTCCGCGGCATCGCCAGCCACGTTCTCAGCCATGTCAGCTATCACCGTAAACGTGGTGACTATCTTAAATTTTTCTGCTGCATAGCTGCTGCTCACCATCAGGGTTGAGAGCAGCGCACTCAGTAACAGCGTGGTGATCTTTTTTATCGGGACCATTAGGCGGGCTCCAGAGGTGATTAAAAACAGAACATAATTAGCATAGGCTATTTTTTATAGCACAGGCTATAACTCTCGACCAGCAGTGAGATGTTAAGTTTCTTCAGCATTCAGGTTCAGGTGTCAGCTTTTGTAAAGCAGATCGGTTAGCCTCTGATATAAATAGGAATATTTTAGATAATGCGTGGCATTCAGCAGGCTTATAGTTTCGGGACAGGCGGATTTCTCTTCTGCCTGATTCCGTGCCACAAAATGAGAAAAGAGGTAATGGCATAGAAAAAGCGTTCAACTACGCTTTGCCATTCACAAAATGAAGTCGCATTACCGGATGACATGCTCGCAACAGACGCAGTAATTCCACAATTAAAATAATCTAATTGATAGGCCGAATTGATTAAGCCTGATGAATTTTTTTGCTACAGTTAATGTTACTTACCGCAATCACCCAGGAGGATATTTTGTATTTTTCCAGCGACGAAAAAGCGAATGTCATCATTGGCGAAGCCGCAATGAACCTGTTTAATGCTGGTCAGGAAGTGAACGTTGAACTGCTGATTCAAGAACTCCAGGTAATGGCTGACTCAGAAGTGAATGAGTATCGCCTTGAGCAGATGCAAACTGCGCGTCAATGGCTGACGGGATTCAAAACAATTGGTTCACGCACTACCCGTCCGGCAAACTGGTTATCCAGAAATGCGGGTATCGAACCGGCTATCAGCGCCTCTGCTGATGACATCTTCTTTAAGCATTAACACTCTTTCTTACCTTTGCCGGCCTGAACAATCAGGTCGGAACACCAGAGGGCTTGTTCCTGTACAAGAATATGGTACAATTTTCACTTCTTCACCACCTCCTCGTAACACCCTGTTTTTAAACAAATAGCACTTTTTGCACAAAAAAAATCATTCCAAAAATCCAAAATCCTGTACAAGTTTTAAAAAGATGTATAACTTGCGCATCAGGAATGCTATACATTTTCACCATCTGAGGAAATCATCATGCGTCAGAACGGACAAGGCCCGGAAACGATCAGCGATATTGCCCGTTACTTCAATCAGGCCAGCTCACCTTCGCAACAGGAAACATTGGGTTCGGTTGTAGTCGAAATTCTGCGCGCAGGTCATAGCCTCAGCCGTAAAGCAATTTGCAGTAAATTATTGAGCCGCCTTGAACTGGCTGCGACGCCAGAAGAAGAGAGCCATTTGCATGAATTAATCGCGATGCTCTTTCGTCGCGAAGATTAATACCCGCTTACGGCTTCAGATATTTCTATCGTCGCCTGCTCTTAGCCAACATTCAGGAAGATTTACCCATAGGACCGAAGCCCAGTACTGCTTAGCCGTATCTGGTGCAACAAGTTGCACCCGCTGACGTATACGGACCCGCAGCATGGCCATTGATTCGTAATCAGAGAAGCCAGTATGTACAGAAGTGAAGATGAGAAACTGACAGATGTCATGATCGGCGAAGCCGTCCTGACATTACTTAAGTCAGACAAACCGGTGTCGAGTAACGCCTTAATCGCGCAGCTTGAACTCATGGCTGCTAATGCCGATGACGACACTAAAGTGTCTGTGATTCGCAAAGCTATCACTGAAGTTCGAAACGGTATGGTTACCGCGCGTAAACGTGTGCAGGGCGACGGTGCTGAACGTGATAAGACCACGCATCGTATGAACAGCGATGGCCCACCTGATGGGTCTAAAAAGCACTGATAAAGGGTATTGTGTGCCTGTTACACACGGCTAGCGATAAGCGAAGCGGCAGCCTTAAAGCGAAATTTTTATTGGCTGGCTGGGCAAAACGAATACAGCGTCTACACTCGTTTTGTTTTCACCCATTGCGTATAACGAATTTTCCTCAGAGAAAGAAAAATCATGCAACACTCTTCATCAGATTTATCCATTATTGACTATTTTCGTAGTGAAGGCGATTTGCTGGCACCGGAAACCGAACTGCTGGGCGCAGTGATTCGTGACATTGTGGCTGATCAGGGACGTGTGACCAACAAAGCGATAATTCTTTATCTGATTGCCGAACTGGAATGTACTTCCGACGTTATCAGACTGGATGTGTTGCGCAGAACGCTGGAAATTGTGGTTGGCCGTACACCTGACGATACTGATATCTGATTACCTGTCCTGCGTTGTCGGCGATAACGCAGGTTCAGTGAGATTAATACTCCGCTTTTGAGGCAATTTTTGACGAATAACTAAAACCAATCCACCTACTATGTACAAAACGCCCAACCGTAGCTGCAAATCGTAAAGCAGGCCGCAACGGCCATAGGTCATAGACAGCCCTGACGTAGTTGTGCTTTCTCGCGCAAAATATCCCTCTCTGTTTTCCCAAAACACTCGTATCACTCTGCTGGGTGATAATCCGCGCCAATTTTATTTATTTACTGGTAACAGGCAAAAAATCACATAAAACTTATCATCTTCAAGGCATCATGGGGCTTTCACTAATCGTCCGATGACCGGTTCAACAATTTGCAGGAATACATCAGCGTTATTAAAAGCACGCGCAGAAATAATCGCACCATGCACCGTTGCCATTAGTGATTTTGCCTCTGTAGCGGCACTTTCTCGCAGGGAAAAGACGCCGTTCTTCTCGCCCCTGACCAGCACGTCAGTGAGCCAGTCAGTGAGATCGGAAAAATGAGCACTGACTTCCTGAGCCACTTCTTTGGGTAATACTGGCAATTCGACCGCCAGCATCACGCAAATACAGAAAGGCGAATTGTTCTCTTTTATGCAGGTCGCCCAGAAGTTCACATAGCTATTAATTTCGCCCAGTACATCACCGGCGAAGTGCTGGCTGGTGGCCGCCATTCCTGCGCGCGCTTGATGACGATAATCACTCACAACCGCCTGAACCAGATCCGCTTTGCCTGGGAAATGGTGGTGAATACTGGACTTGCGAATCTGCACCCGCTCGGCTAAATCGGCATAGCTGAAGCTGTTGTAACCGCCAGAGGTGAGCAG
Organism: Pantoea sp. XY16; assembly: GCF_025153065.1. Taxonomy (NCBI): domain Bacteria; kingdom Pseudomonadati; phylum Pseudomonadota; class Gammaproteobacteria; order Enterobacterales; family Erwiniaceae; genus Pantoea; species Pantoea sp. XY16. The sequence continues at coordinate 290,207 of NZ_JANZNP010000005.1, forward strand.
CACGCGGGTGTGATGCATAATTTCTTCGGCTTTCTGTGAACGTTCTGTACTCATGCATGCTCCCGGCAGCAACAATTAAATAACGTCAAATCTGTAAACGGCCCTGAACCTACTGACCGTCAGCCGGGTTGTCAAGCGCACCAGGGGCGAGGCGTTTGCGTGAAACCGTCATACTGCTGAATACACCATCGCGCAGAATCAACGCATGGAACAAGGCTGCGGCAAGATGCAACATGACGGTCATGAACAACGCCAGGGCCACCCAGCTGTGAAGCGGTCGCAAAACCGCAAACGCGTCGTTGCTGACCGGAACAATGGGCGGCAGTACCAGATGACCCAGCGTAACGGGATAGCCGCCCGCCGACAGCATCGCCCAGCCGATGAGCGGCTGAGCCAGCATCATGGCATACAGTGCCCAGTGTGAAAGATGTGCTGACAATTTCTGCCAGGCAGGGAGCGTGGCCGGCAGTGCTGGTGTAGCGGTGGTGAAGCGCAGCCAGAGCCGCACAATGACCAGCAACAGAATCATCAGACCCAGCGGCTTATGGATGGCCACCAGCAGGCCGTGCAATGTCGAAACCGTGGATACCATCGCGACGCCAATAAACAGCATGGCCATAATCGCCGCCGCCATCAGCCAGTGGATGATGCGCAGTGCCGGGTGAAAAGTGGTGATCTGTTTCATCAAGGGGCCACTGCCTGTTCATGGGTGCGGGCATTATAAGATTTGGCGTACGCTGACGAACGGGCATTCAGAAGCGGATCGTCCGATGCGGTTATGCCATCCGGCAAAATCAGCGGGTCATAATTAATGTCGTTACAGGCACCCTGCTGCTGTGGCGTCATTTTAGTGATGGTCAGCGTTCCGGCATTGATCTTCTGACGATCGGCAGGCCAGTCAATCGTTGCGTCATTGCTTTTATCACCCCCCCCGCGACGGTAATAATCACGTCCCATTTCTGCGGCCCCTGCGCCAGCCGCTGCTGCAGATCGCGTTGCAGGAAATCAGTGTGCTCTTTTTCTTTTTCATCCATCGGCTGATAGTCAGCGTGCGGCACCATACTCCAGCGCACCAGGTGTGGATGACCTTGTGAATCAATGAAATCAAAGGCGTTCAGGCTGTTAAATCGATCGCGAGTCCAGCTGGAAGCGGGCATATATTGTTTAGCCCAGGCAAAAAAGGGTTTGATCTCACGTTGCTGCCGTACAAAAGCCTGCATTTTGGCGGGGTCAGGTTTACCGGTTTTAGCATCCGGCAACGTGGCGCTTTGCAGATCGTAAAAGCCCTGAACGCTTTTCACCGGGAAAAACGGCATTGCATTCATGCCGGTGCGCCACTGCTCACCATTTTTCTGATTAAACGCCAGCGCCATACTGCGAACCGGTACCGCATAATCAGGCGCATTCGGATTACCGCCTGCGATAGCGAAACGGCCCACCACCGGCGTAACGCCGGGGGCGAACAGCGCCGCGCGTGACAGGCTACTGGCGTTACCGTTAGCCGAAAAGTCGCCTATGATACAGACGCCTTTAGCATGATTACGGCGATAGCCAGGGTGGTAACCGCCAGATTTTTCCAGAGCCGCCACCAGCTTGTCCGATGTCAGCCTGCTGGTCTCCAGCCACTCGCCTGCCCACAGGATCAGTGCGGTCAGCAGCAAAGGGACCCCCGCAATAAGCGCCAGTCGCATGATTTTCTGACGTGCAGCAAGAGAAGGTTTATTCATCAATACACTCTATATTGCAGAAGCTGAAGTCCACGCGCATTCCGTACCCTTTGCCTGCGATAACAGAAAAGCATTTATAATTACGACTGACACTTCCACTGAATCTACTAGTAGGTAGACAGGCAAGTTAAAGGAATGTCTTCCTTTTTTTTAACCTGCGGTGCTCTTGTTGCAAGTCTGATGAAAAGTGCTCACCCACAACAGGCCTTTGCCGTTTACAGATATCAAAGTGACCTACAAAACGCTGCCTGAGCGACTCGTTATGTTCGTCTTTGCCATTCCGGCGATTACGCAGGACATTCTCCCGGTCATAATCATTTCTCAAATCATACATAGTCAGAACAGTATGAGTAACACTTGAAACAGAAGAAAACGCTGCCACAGCCCGCTGAAATTAAAAATATTTTTCCTGGAAAGTTATAGAATAAAAACTTCCCAAACGCTTTTTTGTGAATAATGATTGCAGCCGATGAAATTAATTATTATGTTTTCATTTCAGGCCAACAGAAGATTATTCTGACTGAACTGACAAACCAAAAATATAACAGGGCTTAAAATGAATTTCTTTAATTCGCATATTTTATCAGCGCTGTTTACTGCGTCTTATTCTCAGTTAAAGTGGTGCTGCGGAGTTATGGCAGGAAGGGAAGGTTCTGGATGGCGCCCGCCATCGACGCCATCAACCTTAATGCATCTTGCGGGTAAAAAAGCCAATCGCTTCCTGGCACAATGCTTTCAGTTTACTGTCACGCGTCTCTTCGCTCAGGCGAAACAGAGCGTCCGTAATGTCGTGAAAATGAACAGGCTCCCCCGCCTTGATCAAATCACTGACGACCGCGCCAACCAGCGCACGGATCTCTTTTTCATTATCGTACTTCACACGACCTCCCGATGGTGTATGCATATACAGTCTAACATTATCGGGTGTCAAAAAACAAAAAAGCCATTTTAACGGAAATATAAGCGAAGCGGTAAACCGGTTATAAATCATCCAGCTTAAGACTTGCTCTGGAATTATCTAAGCCAGCACTATGCCCTTGCCAGTAAATAGTCAAAAGAGTGTCATCACTGCCTGGATCTGACTTTACCAATACCGGAAGTGGGGCGATTAAATATGTCGTTTGAGCGTAACGCTGAGTTTCAGGTTTATACAAACTGTTATTCCTGTCCCCGATGCCGCATTTTCTCTCTGCCGACCAGTCATACTTTGAAGAACGTGTTTCAGTTGAACCCCAGTTGTTAGCCGGTATTATGATAAAACTCTGGTTATCCTCTGCTGTCGTGAGTCCTGCATGGCTAAATACACCCTCAAACAAATCGCTGTCCAGTCGGGGCTTAGCCTTGCCACCATTGATCGTGCCCTGCATCAGCGTGGCAACGTTCATGCGCGCACTCAGCATCGGATTCAGCAGGCGATAGCGGACCTGGAACTGATGCAAAAAGCCGGGCTCGCCAAAGGCAGAACGATCTACTTCGACGTCATCATGCATACCCCTGACCGCTTTCAGCCACTGATTCGTGAGGCGCTCAGCAGTCAGATCGCCAGCTTTGCTGCTTTCAGACTTCAGCTGCGTTTCCACTTTGGCGCGAATCTCACAGCAGAAGCCATTAACGCGCTGCTGAACAAAAAGGCGCTTCACAGTCACGGTGTCATTCTGAAAGCGGCCTGCTCCGATGAGCTGAATCCCACTATTGAATCGCTGCTGAAACATCGCGTTCCGGTGGTCACCATGATGAGCGATTTACCCGACAGCGCGCGCCTGCGCTATATCGGCATGGATAACTTTGATGCCGGTAAGTTGGCGGCTTTTCTGATGTCAAAATGGCTGCGAGTCAGCCGTTCACATATTGTGGCGGTGACAGGCAGTCGCGATTTCATGGGTGAACAGGAGAGAATCCAGGGGTTTCAGCGTGCGATGCAGCAGTTTGCGCCTCAGCATCAGGTTAGCGTGGTGGCGGGCGGGTATGGCATCGATGCACGGATGCATCAGTCGATGACGCAATTCTTGCAGAGCCATCCGGACACGGATGCGGTCTATACGGTCGGAGGCGGCAATCCCGGCATCCTGCGTGCGTTTGCCGAACAAAAGCGGCATGTGAACGCCTGTATCGGTCACGATCTCGATCAGGAGAATTGTGCCCTGCTGCAGGCCGGTAAAATAGATGCGCTGATTGAGCACAATTTACAGCTCGACGCATTGCACGCCTTCAGAACGTTGCTGGAGTTCCACGGTTTCCTGCCCGCGTCTGAACCGCCCGTGCCCTACTCTAAAATCAATATCATCACCCGATACAACATGACAGCCTGAAGCACTGACACGCCGTAACCCCGTATAACGTCAAGACGTGCATTGCAATTTCGGGCTCTCTGAATGGCTCACCGTTTGACTGGCTGGAGCCGGTCAGTGTCTGCAATTTTAGCGCTGCTTAACAGGCATTTCTGCTCTCTTCATAGCCTGACATGATCGATCAATGCCCTGAGTTTAGGGGCCAGATTTTTACGGCTGGGAAAATAGAGATAGAACCCCGCAAAGGCAGGTAACCACCCATCGAGTATCGTCACCAGTTCACCGCATGCAATGTAAGGCTGAAAGGTCTCCTCCATGCCAAAGCTGATGCCGCCCCCGGCGCGGGCGGTGCGGATCATCACCCCCATATCATTGGTTGTGAGCTGCGGATTGACGGCGACATCAAACTCCCGTCCCTGCTCAGCAAACTCCCAGCGATAAGGCGCCATGCCTGGTCCTTTACGCCAGCCGATGCAGCGATGACTGACCAGTTCTTCGGGATGTTGCGGCGTGCCTGCACGCGCCAGATAAGAGGGTGACGCTACTGCTACCTGACGCTGCGCAGTGGAAACCGGCACCGCAATCATATCCTGCGCGATCACTTCTCCCAGCCGCACGCCTGCATCATAGCCCTGCCCGACAATATCAAACTCGTCATCGGTCACGGTAATATCCAGCTCAATCTGCGGGTAAGCAGTAATAAAGCTCGCCAGCAGTTCGCCTCCCAGCATCCGTTCAGCAATTGAGGAGATCGCCAGCCGTAACTGGCCACGTGGCTCAGCCGCCAGTTCGGCAATATCAGTGACGGCGCGGTTAAGCTGGTTAATCGCCGGAGCCACCTCCGCATAGAGCCGCTGTCCGGCTTCTGTTAGCTGAACTGAACGCGTGGTGCGCTGCATCAGCGTAATGTTGAGCCGGTTTTCCAGACGCCGCAGACTCTGGCTAATCGCCGGACGGGTCACGCCTAGCTGTTCCGCTGCCAGCCGGAAATTTCGGGTCTGTGCCACAATCACAAAAACTTCGAGGGCATTCTTGTCCGCATTCATTGGTCAGATTTAGTTACCAGTCTGTAAAACGTTTGGTGGATTATCTTTATAATGCAGCCGCCGTATGATCGCCAGTGACAACCTCACTGGAGAGACAAAATGACGAAGAAAGTGATTTTAATTACCGGTGCCTCAAGCGGCATCGGTGCAGGCATCGCGCGTGAACTGGCAAAAACCGATGCCATTTTGTTACTGGGCGCGCGGCGCGAAAGCCGTCTGGCCGCCCTGGCTGAGGAGCTGCGGTTTAGTGGTTCAGAGGTGGCGATCAAAGCGCTGGACGTTACGCGCCGCGAACAGGTGGCGCAGTTCGTGGCGTTTGCGCTGGAGAAGTGGGGACGGGTTGATGTGATGATCAATAATGCCGGTATTATGCCGCTATCACCGATGGCATCGCTCAGGGTCGAAGAGTGGGATCAGATGGTCGATGTAAACATCAAAGGGGTACTCTATGGCATCGCGGCGGTGCTGCCGACCATGCTGGGCCACCAGCGCGGACACATCATCAATATCGCATCAATTGGTGCGCTGGCCGTGTCACCTACTGCGGCAGTTTACTGTGCCACCAAGTTTGCGGTGCGGGCGATTTCTGACGGTTTACGGCAGGAGAATAGTCAGCTGCGGGTGACCTGTGTCCATCCCGGTGTGGTCGAGAGCGAGCTGACCTCAACCATTACCGACCCGACAGCTGCCGAGGCGATGCAGCATTATCGCGCTATCGCGCTACAACCGGATGCCATTGGCCGCGCCGTGCGCTATGCGATTGAGCAACCTGAAGAGGTGGATGTAAACGAGATTGTCGTGCGGCCAACCCGCACACAGCAGTAAACAACCGGCCCGCTGCGCGATGTGCAGCGGGCCGGAATATCAGTAAAGGCTTCTGCGGGTGCGCTGGACGGTGACGGCGATAGCCGTCAGTGCTACCAGCATCAGAAACACGCCCAGTCCCACCATCGCGTTAAACCCATAGCTTTTAAACAGCAGCAATCCGGCAATACAGCCGCTAAGGAAGGAGAACACCGTCGTCAGATGGGTGTGAAGAACCTTCTGGAAGAAGCGACGGTCGTCGGTTTCCAGATGCACAGCATGAGACGTATGCGCAAAAATCCACGACCCCAGCGCTATGCCTGCATCGGTCAGCGTACCGGTAATGTGGGTCGATCTGACGCGGCCATTGGAGAGCTGTGTCGAGGTTGCATTATGCACTCCCATCAAAAAGCCCAGCATTATCAGAACTTCCCCGTTAAAGCTTGGCCGGTAGAACATCAGCTCAAAGATCGACGCCGCCGTCAGCGCCGCACCTTCCGCCAGAATAATCAGACAGAAAATGGTGCGTAACTTATGCCTGATCCCCACCACTACCGCCAGCCGGGCAACGGTACAGCCCAGTACAAAGGCAATAATCAGCGCCATCAAAAACAGCATAGTGTGAAGATCGCTGGTGGTGACTTCCTGAGATATCTGCGAAGTGTTACCGGTCATATGCGATGGGAAAAATCCAAACGCCCCCAGCGCCATGGCATTAAGGATGCCGGCGGTGGTCGCCAGCACCAGCGCCAGCAGTCGGTCTTCAGTATGTGAACGAACTTTCTTCTTTTTTATCAGCACAGGCTTCCCCACATCAGGTGAATGCAAAACGTTCTTATAAGGCTTCAAGCATACAACCTGATGGAAATAATTCCTGTCAGAACCAGATAACTCTGATGAAATAAGCCATTAATTTTGCTGATTTTTATAAAGCAGATTCAGTTTACTTTTAAAAGTGTCAACGGCGCGATGATCCACCAGCGGGCAAGCCTTGCAAAAGCGGATTGCTAATTCAGTCGACGATAAAGAGTTGCGCACCTGTCGTTGTAAAAGAACGATGCGGTTCAGCCTCATCCGCGACCTGATAGCTGACGCCCGGAGTCAGCACGAAACGGCGGCCATCAGCCAGTTCAGTATGCAACTCACCCGCCATGCAGAGCAGAATATGACCTTTGGTGCACCAGTGGTCGGCGACATAACCTGGCGAGTAGTCGACCATGCGAACCCGGATGTCGTTAAATTTCATGGTTCGCCACGTCGCCTGTCCCTGTTCGCCGGGATGAATTGTCTCTTCCACCTGATCCCACTGCGTCAGGCCAAACGGCAGATTGTCTATTTTCATGCGATTCCCCTATTGAGGATAAGCGTTAAGTCAGAGCCTGGATAACGGCCTCTTCCGCGTGGATTAGGGTGGTATCAAACAGCGGCACGCTGGCATCGGTGGCATCAACCAGCAGAGTAATTTCAGTGCAGCCCAGAATAATGGCCTCAGCCCCCTGCGCCACCAGTGACTGCATAATCTCCCTGTAGCGACGACGCGACGAGGGATTGATTTCGCCCAGGCACAGCTCATGGTAGATCACCTTATGCACAAACAGACGATCCGCTTCATTGGGTGTCATCACCTCAAGACCGAACTGCTGTTGAAGACGCCCGCGATAAAAATCCTGCTCCATAGTGAAGCGCGTCGCCAGTAATCCGACCTTACGTATACCGGCCTGCTGAATGCGACGTCCGGTGGCATCGGCAATATGCAGCAGCGGTATATCTGTTGCGGCACTGATTTGCGCCGCCACTTTATGCATGGTGTTGGTACAGAGCACGATGAACTGCGCACCAGCGCGTTCCAGATTACGAGCCGCTTCAGCCAGAATCTCGCCCGCCTGCTGCCATTCGCCCGCAGCCTGAAGTTGCTCTATGCGCTGAAAGTCGACGCTCCAGAGCACCAGCTCCGCTGAGTGCAGGCCACCCAATTGCTGTTTAACCTGCTGATTGAGAATGCGGTAATAGAGCGCGGTAGACTCCCACGACATGCCGCCTAACAGACCAATCACTTTCACAATGCACTCCGGGTTCAGGGATTTTATTCCAGCATGCCAGATCGCCATTGATCGGCAACGGCTTTATTCAGGCTGCGCGGTTCTGCGGTCTGAAGCGCCAGGCAATCACCATCAGTACCACCACGCCAGCGCTCATGATCAGCCTGGCCTGAGTCATTGACGTTCCGCTATCACGCACCCAGCCTGCCAGCAGCGGCATCAGAGCCGCAATCAGGTATCCGCCACCCTGTACACGTGACAGCAGAATGCCCGCTTCTCTGGCACTGCGTGCATGATCCAGCGTAACGATCAGCGACAGCGGAAAGAGCGCACCGATGCCCGTACCCAGTAACAGTGAAGAGAGTATCGGCATCGTACCCGGGTAAAAGACCAGACTCAGCAGCCCCAGCAGCAACAGGCCCAGCACGCCGAGCAGCAGCGGACGGCGATCGGGAAAGCGATGTAACATCGCCGAGATGATGAATCCTGCCACCACTTCGGTTAACGTCAGGGCCGCGAGCAGATAGCCACTGTGGCGAGCACTCCAGCCCAGTTGAATATAGAATGGCGGCAGCCAGGCCAGCACTAACGTATAAGCACCCGTGCCAATGCCGAAAAAGAGCATCAGCAACAGGGTAAGCCGCACGGACATCGTCGCTGCATCAGAGGCCACGCTCACCTGCGGCGATCGCCTGACTAAAGTCAGCCAGATCAGCAGTGTTGCCAGCGTTAATCCGCCGGAAAGGGCCAGCGCGGGTTGCAGGCCCAGCCATGAAAACAGCGGGTCAGCACCGGCTGCAGTCAGTGCCGCGCCCGCCATAATGCCCGTGCTGAACAGCGCCATCAGCGTCGCCGCTGCTTCAGCAAAGCGTTGCCGGATAAGAGCGGGCATCAGCGCCTGTATCACGCCAATGCCTGCGCCCCCCGCCAGCGCGGTGAGCAGCAGTTGAGAGGGAGTAAGCGTAACGCCGCGCCACAGGCAAGCGACAGTCAGACAGAGCAAACCGGCGGCGATTCCCCTTACCGGCCCGATGCGGGCAATCAGCCACGGGCCAGAGAGTGCGGCCAGACCCATCATCGCCACCGGCAACGTGGTCAGCAGACTGAACGTCGTCGCCGACAGCCCGGCCTGCAGTTGCAACACCGGGAACAGCGGGCCGATAATCGCCAGCATTGGGCGCAGGTTCAGCCCGATAAGAAAAGCGATCACGGCAAACAGAATGGGGAACAACACCTTATTTTTCATCATTGACGCCTTAACAGAGGATTGACGACGACAGCAACGGGCTGTCATCATTTATCTTAACGTTAAGATAAATTCCCCCTGGTGTTAAGAGGCTGCGCACAACCCGACAAAATAACCACAGTATTTAAAGGTGATTTATGCATGACCATATTGATTTCGTTGTCAGCCAGTGGGACGACGCGATGCCCGACCTGGATACCGCTTCCATGCGTATTTTCGGCAGAGTGCTGCGGCTGATGAAACATCTGGCTAAAGCGCGCAGTGAGGCACTGGCGCCGTTTGGTTTTCAGGAGGGGGAATTTGATGTGCTGGCGACACTGCGACGGGCGGGATCCCCTTATCGGCTGTCACCCACGCAGCTCTACCAGTCACTGCTGGTGACCTCCGGCGCAATGACAAATCGCCTGAACCGGCTGGAGCAGCAGCACCTGATTGAACGTGTTGCTGCGCCAGAGGATAAGCGCAGCATGCTGGTCGGGCTGACACCACACGGGCAGCAACAGATTGAGCAGGCACTTCGTGCACATACCGCAATTCAGGAGGCGGTGCTGGCACCGCTGGCCGCATCAGAGCGCGCCGAACTGGAGGGGTTGCTGAAAACGCTGCTGCTTGCCTTTCCCGGCGAAGCGACAGCCGAATAAAAACGCCGTCAGCGCTGCAGTTCCGCCACCGTCATGGTGAAGATAACGGGCTGGTCATCGGCACTGGCATAGGCATGGGGCATATCGGTACGGGCCACCGCCGCACAGCCCTGCTGAACCATCAGCGTCTGCTCACCCACGGTTAGAGCCAGCATGCCCTGCTCGACGTGCAGCAATTCCAGCGTGCCCGACGAGTGCCCGGTGGAACTGAACACCTCGTCTGCAAACATCTGCCAGCGCCATAGCTCGATCATATCCGGCCCACGGGTGCCGGCCAGCAGCTGCGCACTCCCGCCCTGCTCACCGTGCCACAGCACGGGCATTTCGCTGTTTTCAATCAGCCAGACGTCAGGTGCATGCGAGATACTAACGATATCCGCTACCGAGACGCCCAGTGCGGCAGCCACCTTACACAAAATGGCGATGCTGGGATTGGCGGCACCCTTTTCGATCTCCACCAGCATCCCTTTACTGACACCTGCCCGGCGGGATAACTCATCCAGCGAGAGTTTCTGGCTTTTGCGCCAGCTTTTTATGCGGTCTGAAACAGCCTGATTGACAGTGGCGACATCAGCTCCGGCATCGGTCGTTATATTGACTTTTTTGGTCATCGGTCATTACTATGAAATAAATTAGTCACTGAGAGAGTATTCAATGTTATCTGTTCATCCGTCAATCGATCCGGCTATTTTCACACTCGCTCCTGGCTTTCGTGCCATGAGCATTGCGGTGGAAGCCACACCGATTACCCGACCAGAAGTTGCCAGCGAAGCACTGAGGAGCGCATGCCAGCAGGTATTAAATGATGATGCGCCGTGGGCAGACGCACATCTCGCCGCCTGGGCTGAGGTGTTTAAAGCCTTTGGTGCCAAAGCGAAACGTACGCCCTGTTCGGCTGAAGCATTGCGTAAGCGCGTGCTGCGGGATGGCACACTGCCCGCTATCGATCCGGTTGTCGATCTCTATAACGCCATCAGCATTCGTTATGCGCTGCCGGTCGGGGGTGAAAATATCGCGGCCTATGCTGGCAAGCCACGTCTGGTGATTGCTGACGGCAGTGAACGTTTCGATACCGTTAAAGAGGGCGAAGTCGTTTATGAGTTACCGGAACCAGGCGAAGTGATCTGGCGCGACGATCAGGGCGTAACCTGTCGCCGCTGGAACTGGCGTCAGGGCGTGCGCACCCGACTGGATGCCAGCGCGCAGCAGATGTGGTTCATTCTGGAAAGTCTGCCCGCTATGCCGCTTTCCGCGCTGCAACAGGCCAGCAACGATCTGGTTTCGGGATTACAGCAGATGATGCCGGGTGCGCAAATCAGTACGACGCTGATTGAAGCGCCAGCAAACTGAACATTGCCTCAACAGGGGCTGAACAAGGTTAACGGTGAGCAGAAATTGTGGCAGGATACGCGCCCTGCGTCTGGCCATACCCGGCTGACTTAACGGCACTCAACCGGTAACTAAAATGGCTAAAGTAAAATATATCCTGCCCCTGCTGCTGATCCTCGCCCTGGCCGCCTGGTGGTTTATCCCACACGACAGCGAGGAAGATAAGGCGTATTACGTCGCGGTGTTGTGCGCGATTGATCATGATAGTAAGCAGCCCCTCGACCAGCAGATGCGAAATGTTATTGAAGGCGGTAATTCTGACTATGCGCTGCAGAAATTAGCCTATAAACCGCGGCTGGGGCGCAGTGTGATTGGCCGCTGGGAGCAACTGAAGGCCGATGAGCAACAGCGCGCCGCGCAGGATAATCTTCTCTGCCAGCAGTTGCTGAAACGCTGATTTCTGGTGAGCGTGTTTATCTTATTATTCGAATAATTTCGCGCTGGTCATCATTATTGCTGCGCCCGCCTTGCCTTATTCCTCAGCACCTGAAATCAGCGTGGGTTTACCGTTTACGGCTGAAAAAGATGCATTAAAAATAGTGTCTGAACCTATTGATGGTGCTGAAAGAAGTCTCATTATGACAGCATACAGTTTCACCAATAAGCCGACTGCGGCGGCACTGGCTGGGTGAGCTGGCGCCTGCAGCAGACGGCTGCCCGGATTCGCATTGGTCGCGTTCAGCTGGAAGAATCTCTGCTGCTCATGGTCATGAAAGATACACCGCAGGTTATCGCTAACCGGGAACACCTGAGAGCGACCGGAAAGAACAAATGGCGACGTATCATCGTTTCTGTGCAGGCTGGAGTGAAGCCGGTGAAGCACGACGGAAGACTATACTGCCGCTGGGACTGTTTTCTGGTTTTCCAGATTTGGTTCTGCCTGAAGACGTTCGTCACCGCCTGGAGCGTAGCTTTAGCCGCGAGCCTGGCGACTGGCGCAGGGGGATGAAAGTCGTGATTATCGCTGAAACAGAGCCGCCGGAAACATCGTTCAGGCAAACAGACGGGCGTAGCCGGCCGACCAGCTGCATTATCGTGATTGATGTGGCGCTGATGACGGTCAGCCCACGCTTTATTCAGCTGGATTCCGGCTATGAGGGGGCTGTGGAAGAAAAACTGTGGCAGGAAAAACGCGCCTTTATCAAGCCTCTGCGCTACGACGGTGAAGAAGATGTGTTTCCGGATTTTGTGCTCAAGGACGTTCCTGGCGTGGATGCGCTTCCGATGGAAGTGTTCGGCATGAACTTGCCAGAGTACCTGCAGCGCAGGCAGGTAAAAACCTCTCACTATGATGCGGAATTTGGGCCCGGCCGTTGGTGGTACTGGGATGCTGCTGCGAAGTCAGACATGCCTGCATTTCCCTGCGCCTGACACTGGTGTCTTTTAACTGCAGGGAGATATGGCTGAAGTACCGTATCTGTTTATCCTGTGCCTGACTGGTTGTCAGGCCTGAACGCGGAAGGTATTGTTCAAGAAGCGTCAGGACGATAAATGAAGCTGAACCTGCAGGAGCTGGCAGTGGACACGACTGAAGAACTCAATAACACCTATTTCTACGCAGGCAGACCCAACCTCACCGCCGGTGAGCTATTTATCATGATTTTCTGTGAAGAAGTCGCCGAACAGCTGAGGATTGATGATTTCGGCGCGATCGTGGCCATTTTGTCCGGACGTAATGTCCTGACTACCCGCACCAAACCGCGCGATGCTCTCAAGGGAACCTCCTATGCCTCACGGGCAGCACGCAGGGTGTTCCCTAAAGCCAAGTTTCCCTTCGGCATTCAGCTGCCAACCATCGTAGGGGGATACCCGCCCCGGACCGCGCGTATTCTTTTTACGCATAAGCTCAGCACCTTTGTCGGACGGGCGATACACGTAGTGGGCTGGGTGATTCTGGCCAAAGACGTTGCCAATATCAGTTTCAATTCAGTCAGACTGAATAATGCCGTCGCCCGCGGGGAGGATAAGTTATGGTAGATGACACCCAGACATGCGTAATGGCACTCATTGAGCCGTGGAACGGTCGCTCACTGCTGACGTTCCGGAAAAAAACACTCACGCCAGAGACGTCGCTCAATCTGGACATGAAGCTGGACCCTGAAGATGCTGCGGAATGCCTTCAGAACGTCTTCGATGCGTTTGCAATGGATTCTGACCAGGTGAATTTTAGCCTCTACTATCCAGAAAACCCGCGCGAGGCCATCCCTCTTACTATCGAAATGTTGATCGAGTCAGTCCGGGCCAGGATATGGTGCTATGACTGATACATAAGATGTCAGAGACAGTTATTATTGTTAAGGAGCAAAAACCATCCACAATTACGTGCGCGAAGTGCAACGTGAGTTGAGGGCCCTTATTTCCACTTTTTAGCTGGAAATAGAACAGCTTGCCCGCTTCAAAATCAAAATCCTTCGACAGTATACTTGTTGAAGAATCTTCCAATTCATAGTGATCTACTTCGTCCAGAGCGGGGGCATCGTATTGCCAGAATTCACCATCCTGCTCCCGGATTTTGAGATACAGTGAAGGAACAAAGCAGAGCAAGTCCCTTATGCCTTTTCTCAGCGATTCTATGAGATATCCCTCTGGAAACTGTAGCGTCACGGACACCGCATCCCGACGTATCTGGTATCTGAAATAATTGTCACAGTAGTATCCCTGCGAGGGTAGTGTGCGGCTGAAAGTCGGTAATAGAGGGCTTCCTGCAGAGTGCGCAACGGCAGTGGTGGGTAATGTTTCACACTCTTTAGCCAGGGTATGCAGCAATTGTTTTTTATCCGGTGCAGGTAACCTGACCGCATAGGCCATTTCGAGCTCAATTATCAGTTCAACAATTTCCAGGGATGTGAGATGCAGGTCTCCAAGTGTGTAGTGTGACGGAAACGCGTAAGCTTTGATGCGTCTGGCCAGCAGGCGCAGGTTTTTCTCTTCGAGCGCAAATTCATAATGCTTACGTAGTGCATGCTCATCAGTCTTTCCGTTCGGGTTTAACGGAAGGTTATCGACCTGACAGATGTGATTAGGCAGAGCATAGCCAGGCGGGAAAGAAGATGCTGCTCATTATTTTTCTGAGCCTGCAGCAGAAAGACCCATACCAAGCGACAGTTTTGGTCCCGTTTTTGTGTTTTTCCTGCTTAAAGAATATCCAGTAATCGTTGAGCCGGATTGTCAATTTTCAGTTCATTCATTCTTTTAATATCCTGCAATTCATACCCGGGTTTAATATACCCAGTCTTCCAGAGCCAGATCCGGAACACGCGCAAATTCCCGCGTATTGTTCGTCACCAGCACGGCGCCAGCCGAGATGGCGTGCCCGGCAATCGCCGTATCGTTCGGGCCGATCGATGTCCCGGCCTGGCGCAGCGCCACTTTAATCTCCGTGGTGGCATCCACCGCGGCGCGATCCCAGGGCAGGACGGCATCGAGCCGGGCGCAGAACGCGTCAACCAGCTGTGCGTGTCGCGGCGAGGCCTTCGGGCCGGTGGCGCCGAAGCGCATCTCTGAGTAGGTGATGGCCGACACCACGATGCGGTGGCCGCGCATCACTGCCTGCTCCAGGCGCTTCAGTACGGCTTCCGGCTGCTCGCGCATGATGAACGAGCAGATACAGGTATCCAGCATATAGGTTGTGTTCACAGGTTAAATCGTCCTTCGTCGCTGACAACGTCTTCGCGCTCTGCCATAAAGTCCGGATCGGCCTTTTCGAGTTCAAGGTATGAGCCCCAGGTCGGCCGGGCGGGACGCAGGATGATGCTGTCCCCTTCCCGGATGATTTCGAGTTCGCTCACTCCTTCAAAATCCATGTCACGAGGAAGACGAATGGCGCGATTGTTGCCGTTTTTAAAAATGGATACGGTTCTCATGGTTACTCCTTCCGGTCGGATTTCCGACACTGTGCCGATACCGGCTATTTTTTGTGGCAGAACAGCGCTGCATAGATAAAGCATATGCAATGTATATGCAGATGTAAAGCATATGCATCTGTTAAGTATATGCATCACATATCCTGATTTGTCTCTTTTTATCGAAGATCCGAAAAAGGGCAGAACAGGAAAACCAATATGAGATTTGTTAAGCCTTGAATACCGGTGTCCAGACCTTCTAATCACGTTTAAATCATGAGCATTCAGCAGATATACTGAAGCAAACTTATTGAACTCTGGTACTCGATATGATGAAGACGCCAAGGCTGGCGGGGCTTCTGGCCCTCCTTAAGGCTGAAAATGAAAAAAAAAATGTGGAAACCTATGATTATGACGCGTTGACGCCGTCATTAATGGATGAAGAGGATGCGCAGCATTACGTGAATGCGCTGAACTATGCATGTCATCAGCAAGATATTAAAAACATCGCAGTTACCGGTCCTTACGGCGCAGGGAAAAGTTCTGTGCTTCTTACTTGGTCAAAATGTCGTGAGAACGACCTGAAAATTATGACGGTTTCTCTCGCCGATTTTGACATGATCCGGGCGACGGCTGAGACGGAAGAAAAGTCGGAAGAATCCGGCGCCAAGTCAGAGAAAAAGGCAAAACAACAAGAAAAATCAATAGAGTACAGTATCCTTCAGCAGATACTGTACAAAGCCCGCAAAAGCGAGCTTCCATACTCCCGCATCGAACGGATTGCGGACGTTACGCCTTCGCAGACACGCAAAATGGCCTGGGACCTGCTGACAACGGTAGGATCTGGTCTGTCCGGCCTTGTACTCCTTTTCCCAGCTTATTACGGGAAAAAACTTTCGCTTCCTGCGGGCTTTAGCGAGACAATCCTTCAGATACCGTCTGTCATACGTATCGGCCTTTTAGCCAGTAGCGCGTTTTTCATCACTTTTTATCTTGTTCTCAGTAAACTCCATAGAATTGGCATATTTGACCGACGCGTCAGCATAGATAAGATTGACCTCTCCAAAGGCGCCACTATATCGACCCGTCCTTCAGATCCTTCGCTGCTCAATGTGTTTATTGATGAAATTGTCTATTTTTTTGAAAAGCAAAAATACAATGTGGTTATTTTTGAAGATCTTGATCGTCATAATGACGGTGCTATTTTCATCAAGCTTCGTGAAATTAACCAGATCATCAATAACTGTAGGCCTGTAGAAAATCCTGTGCGTTTTATCTATGCTGTAAGGGATGATATATTCAACTCACCTGAGGCCCGTACTAAATTCTTTGATTTTGTCATGCCCGTTATCCCTGTTATGGATAGTCAGAACGCTACAGATCATTTCTCAGGGAAATTTCAAAAAAATGAACTTGAAGTGCCTGGTTTTGAACAGTGCATTGCGCGCCTCGCCATTTTTATTCCTGACATGCGCGTGCTAAACAGTATCTCCAATGAGTTCCGGCTTTACAGGAATTTGGTCAATAATGGTGAAAATATTATACGGCTTATTTCGCTCATTGCTTACAAAAATATTTGTTCTCGAGATTATCATTTAATAGATTCAAAGCAGGGTGTTTTATATGGTGTTATGAATGCACATATATCAGGAGAACTTTCTTCCATTTTTGAAGCTAGAATTAATGAGGAAATTAAAACCCTGAACCTTCAGGCTTCTGAAATAAATGATGAGCTTGCAAGCGATAAACCCGAAGTGATTCGAGATATATTACAGGTTTATATCAGTGAAAAAACACATCGACAGGCATATTTCAGCAATCATAACAATGCTCATTATACTCTTCATAGTGTCATTAATAATGAAGAGACCTTCTTATCCATGCTTAAAACTCCTGGGCTACATGTAAGAGCTTCTACATATAACATACAATTAGCTGGCATAGATACTTCGGAAGCTAGTGAAATTCTGAGAGAATATGAACGTCGCTGTAATATTCTTAGCTCAAAGGCAGACGGGAAGCTTTCTGCTCTTGAAGAAAGAGTGGAACATCTTCGCCAGCGTAGGCGCAGACTCCAAGCCAGCCGACCAGGAACGTTGATCGAAAGAATGGGAAGTGAAGGCTTCAGAACTTGGGTCTGTGACAATCTCCGCATCGAGTGCGGCCCTGACAACAGCGAAGGGTATAATGCTTCACAGTTGGATTTTATCTACTCTCTTCTGCGCTGGGGATACCTTTCGACGGACTATATGGCATACCGGTCGGTATTCATTCCAGGCAGCCTCAGCAGCAACGACAATGAGTTTATCCGTGCCGTCAGCGCTGGCATGGATCATACTCTCACAGTTGCGATGCCGCTGGAAAAAACCGCTAATGTCATTGCAAAACTGAAGGAGCTGGGGCTTCTTCTGCAGGACAATGCTTGGCACGCCGGTGTGCTTCGTTATCTGCATAAACACGACCAGCGTAAGCTACAGGAAGTTATTCAAATCCAGCTTGAAGAAGGTGAAGAACACCGGCTTGAGCAGCTTTACAAGCAAGTCTTCAGTAGCTGGCCTGCGTCAGAGAGCATCGCATACACACAGCTCATGGCTTCGGGTACGAATGCTGCTGCTGAATTTTTAAATCGTCTCCTGAAAATGTGCGATAAAAAATTGGCGATGAATTTGTTAGTGCTACTTTTTTGTTCCTCAGAGCCGAGCTGGATAAAGGAAGCAGTCGAAATACGGTATATGGCAGATAGAATATTCTCTGAGCATGACGACATCCCTGACGTAGTTCCGGACAATTATGCAAGCTCGTTCACTGAAAATCTCATGCGGACGCACGTTATGCTTTCCAGGATAGGAGACTGCAAATCCGAGCAAGGGAGGGAGATTGTTTCCATATTAGCAAATATTGATTTGTGGAAATATTCCAAAGACAATCTTTTAAACATGGTCAGCATACTCTCCGGTCATGATGAAACTGTTCATCGACAGTTCATGAAAGAGCCTTTTAGCACGCTTGAGACCTTTAATATTCCTCGGCTGAATAAAAAGATAAAGCAATATATCAATAATTTTATTACTGATTTTTTTATCTCTTCAGATGAGTTCGGCAGGGTGTCTGCTATATTAAACGATCCGAACCTGTCAGTTAATAACATCGAGAAGCTGGCGCGTGAAATGATTTTTTTAATTCCCGATGTCAGTAAGATCAATGAAAGAAGTGATGTTTTTCTTAAGTACAAAAATATTTCGGCCGAAACAAGTATCTATACACTGCTGCTTGAAAATAACCGTATTGAGTCCACCTGGCGGAATGTCTGTTATCTGCTTAAATTCAGTGATGAACTCAATCCATGGTTAGCCATATGGTTCGAAAATAATTACGATACGATAGCCGATATTCCTGCAGCATTGTCTTCTATTGATATCTATGAAAATTTAATAGAAAAAATTTATGCTTCGGGGGCTTTAAGCGACCAGGCCCGCATTAAAATTCTTTCTGCCATCCAGCTGACGCTGCTGTCGCTGCCTGAAACTCTGAACGCTGATCAGGCCGGTCTGCTGATTGATTACGGAAGACTCGCCCCTATCCGCAGCGTTTACCAGCAGCTGTACACGGCCTTTCATGAGGAAAATCACAACGCTGATACATTGCTTGCGGGGCTGGTCCTGCAGCACCCGAAGATGCTTGAAAAAGAGCCCGACTTCATTCTGATTCACGGCGGTGATTTAGACTATATGTTGGCAAGACAGCTGCTGACGAGCAAAGACCTGCCGGAATCCGTCCTCACTTCTACCCTGCAGTGGCTGTGGGGATATGACGTGGAGCTGTTTGAAGGGCCTCTGTTTATCAACTCTTCTACGCTGCTGCGGCTATCAACCCTTTTAAGGGATGAAAACATACTGCGTGCGCTACTGTTGCAGTCCCTGAAAGCGGGAGACGTTACGCACAATGTCATTGTGCAGGTTCTCGGCGCGTTAAGCGACCCCGTCGCCAGAGCTTTCATCAGCGACCTCAATCACCGGAGTATTGACATGAGTGAGGAAGATCTGGAGCTGGCACAGCGGCTGGAGTCAGCTGGCTTTATTCGGGCGCTTAAGGAGGAGAGTAAAGAAGGGCGGTTCCGTTTCGTTCCGCATAACAGTTCCGCATTCCGGCGAGAATAACGCATTCTGGATACAGTTCTGCAGGAAGCAAGGATTAATGCATTCCTGCAGAGTTTTAGGTTTTATCCATTAAAGTTGCCTGAAAACATAATACTGTACCACCAGATCAATTCCTGATTTATTCTCCGCACTTTGCATTCATCTCTTTTGTTAAAACCCCTGGATCCGAAAAAGGGCAGCACCGGATCTTTCTTCCCTGGTGTCGGTTTTTTGCGCATGGCACTACATATCGTGTCTCTGTCAGCTGCATTAACCACTACATATGGTGTAATGACGCGAGCCAGGGCCGTCTGCGCCGGGCTTTTCCCCGCCCCGCCGCCGTGTTACGCTTCCGGTTAATGCTATAAATTGAAAAAGTCGGATCATGACAGGATGGGCATCAGGTAATTTCGAGTGGTTTATTTAAGCAAACTATTGGTAACCAGGAATAAAATAAGCACACTCATATTATCTTTGATTAATTTTTACATATTGAGTAAATCAGCCCTTCTGTAAGAACGCTATGAATCCTCCGGAAAACTGTTACGTTCGAATCCATGAAAGCCCATGATGATTTCAGCTACGCCTTCGAGAAAATCCTGTACGGAATTACTTCCTCTGAAAAGAGAGACGCAGACTTCGCGAACGGAACCGCGCTGAAAATATTCAGCAGAAAATATGCGGAGTTCCGTCAGGTGCTGAGCGACGCAGGTGAACTCGGTGACCACGAGTGCGATCTGGACACGTTTGCGCATGGCATTGACGTTCTGCAGGGCTATTTTGACGGCACTACCGGCGGCCTGACCGAGCGCCTGCCGGTATAGTATTGCATCGTCTGATTTCACTGTCCGACCCGCAGTACGTGGACCAGCAAGAGCTGATGGTCTCCACACCGAAATTTTTGCTTAGGCGCTGTCATGCTGAGACCGACCGTACCGAGAAAAGTCAGGCTCTGGGCCGTGACAGACATCGCAGTGTGCATCTGGCTGAACGAGGCTGGACGGGATTACATTTTGATTACTTTTCAGCAGTAGCTACGCCATACATATGCTCTATGCGGACATTCCAATGAGGATGCTGCAGAGCATGATGTGGCACAAAAGCGTTAATTCGACAAATGTCTATAAGAAGGTATTTGCGTTGGCGGCAGGGTGCAGGGTGCAGGGTGCAGGGTGCAGGTTCAGATACTATCGCCATACTGAAAAGGGTATGAGGCTGTTAATCATACGAAAACAAGTGTTATAAATGGCTAAAATATATTCTTCCGCTGCTGCTTATCCTCGCCCTGGCTGGCTTTTAATCCCGCACGACAGTGAGGAAGACAAAGCGTATTACGTCGCGGTGTTCTGCGCAATTGATCACCAAGGTCAGCAGCCGTTCGACCAGCAGATGCGAAATGTTATTGAAGGCGGCAATTCTGACTATGCGCTGCAGAAAATAGCCTATAAACCGCGGCTGGGACGCAGCGTGATTGGCCGCTGGGAGCAACTGAAAGCCGATGAGCAACAGCGCGCCGCGCAGGATAATGTTGTCTGCCAGCAACTGCTGATGCGCTAAGTGGTGGCGGAGAGTAATGTCTGATGATTCACATGATGAAGGAGAAAATATGACCCTGCCAGAACGCAAAAATTATCCGCAACTGGACGAAGTAAAAGCGCCTTATGTCCACGCAGTGAAACATGGCGAGACGCTGTATGTCTCAGGGCTGACCGCTTTCGGTACGGCGGCTCAGCAGGGAGATATGGTTGAACAGGCAGAAGCCATTTTTGATCAACTCAGGGCAGTTGCCGTAGCTGAGAATACGTCGCTCGCAGCGCTGCTGAAAGTCACGATATTTATCACCTCTTTCACAGAGATCACCGCGCTGCGGGAAGTGCTTTATCGCAACTACGGCGAACATCTGCCCGCCAGCTCGCTGGTACAGGTCAGCGGACTGTTCTCCGCTGACCTGCGCATAGAGATTGAAGCCATTTTTGCCCTCTGAATGGCACTCCGCATCAACGCCGCTGCTACAGCCGCAGATCTGCAGCGGCAGCGCCTCGCGCCAGATAACCGATGCGATAGACCTCCGGACCGGACGCTGGTCGCTGCTGAGATGCGTTAACCGTTAATCCCTGCCAGCGGGTCACATCCCAGGCGCTGAAGCCTGCTTTCACCGGCAGTGCTGCCAGGTTCGTATGTGGCGAAATCGTCCAGCGGTTTAGTGTCATAAAACGGGCTTCAGCCAGATTAGTGGTGAAAGTCGGTTCCTCAAACGCCAGCCAGCTTTCGATGATCGGCCAGCCAAAATCCCTGACCAGCGTCGCAAAGCCCGGGCTTTGCAGGAAACGCTGCATGCCACTCGCCTCCCGCCAGAAATAGAGCGGCGCATAGCGATTTTCATTGAGTACTCCATCCTCACGGCAGGCGTAAAGATACGCTTTTGCCACCAGCCCTGGAAAGCCATCCAGCCGGGCTCCGTTCAGACTGATGCGCTGTTCGATGATGCCCATGTCATAGTCAGCGGGCAGCGTAAAGCGATAGTGCATGATAATCATAACGCCGCCTGTGCCAGCATCCGGCCGCCGCTAAAGCTCCACTCTTCGGTGCTGTTAAACTGAATGATGATCATCACATCATCAGGATCGATTGCCATCTTTGTCTGAAGTGCCGCGCAAAGTGCGTGATAAAAGCGTTGCTTCTGTTGCCGGGAACGCGAACGGCCTGCCGTCACCTGAAACAGCACGAAATTTTCGCTGCGGCCTCCGCTGAGATAACGGCGATCAAACACACGCTGAGAGCCAGGCAGCATCTCAATGATCTGAAAACAGTCCTGCTCTGGAACGTCAAATTCTGCGACCAGCGCCTGCTGCAGCAGCGTGGAGAGAAGATGAAGATCTGCATCGCTGTAACCTTGCCGCAAGGTGATCCGGGTGAAGGGCATCAGTGATTATCCTCCAGATAGCTCAGCGCGGTAACGGCAGCAGGCCAGCCTGCATAAAATGCCAGATGCGTGAAGCTCTCCACCAGTTCATCCAGCGTCAGTCCATTTTGCCGGGCGTAGTTAATGTGCCACGGCAACTGCTGGACGCGCCCCAGCGCAGTTAGGGTTGCCAGCGTCAGCAGGCTGCGCTCACGTGATGACAGCAGGCCGCGCTGCCAGATATCATCAAACAGCACCTGCTGCGTCAGTTCAGCCAGTTTTGGCGCGCGCTGCGCCAGTGTTTCCCGATCCAGTGATTTTTTCATTGCACGCTCCTCGTTGGTCAGAGAGAGTGTCACTCAGTCCGTTAATCCTGAAAATCAAATTAATCAGCATCCACTATCCTCATTTTAAGGACAATGATGAACAAAGTACCCGAATCGCTCGATATGGATGCGCTGCGCAGTTTCGTGGCGGGTATTGATGCGGGCAGCTTTGCTCTTGCGGCACAGCACCTCTGCCGGTCAACCTCAGCCGTCAGTGCGCAGCTTAAAAAACTCGAGCAGCAATGCGGTACCGCGCTGGTGATGAAAAAAGGGCGGCATCTGCAATTAACCCGCAGTGGCGAGCAGTTGATGAGTTACGCAAGACGTCTGTTGTCACTGAACGATGAGACCTTGCGGGCCGTGAAAGGCGAAGCATTGCAGGGCGAAATTCGCATCGGCATGCAGGAGGATTTTGGCGAGGCGCTGATGCCTGCCATTCTCGGCGCGTTTAACCGGCAGCATCCGGGCGTGATGCTGACCGCTCGCGTCGACAGAAATCTGGCGATCTTAACGGCACTGGCTCGTCATGAGCTGGATTTAGCGCTCCTGTGGCAGGCGGAACAGCAATCCGGCACGCAGGTGATCGGTCAGTGTCCGTTAGTCTGGATACAGCATCCGGCATTTGATCTGGCGGGGATTCTGCAGCGTGGCGAACCGCTGCCGCTGGTGGCATTTGAGGCGCCTTGTGTGATGCGATCCCGCGCTACCGGGGCGCTGGATAAGGCAGGCATTCCGTGGCGCGTGGTGTTTACCAGTCACAGTCTTAGCGGCATCTGGGCCGCGCTGCAGGCCGGGCTGGGTATCACCCTGCGCACCCGCGCGGGGTTGCCGGAGGGGCTGGTGACAGAATCACAGCGACTGCCGCAGCCTGGCCATCTGGGTATTGCGCTGGCCCGCTCAGACCAGAGTGACGATCCCGCTCGTGCGCTGTTGCAGCACCTGATCACCGAAGCCGCCCTGCCCTACGTTCAGGGCTGAGTTAAAATGCCTGCTGAATCAGCAACGAACAGTATTCCGCTGAAACGTCACGATCACCAAACAGTATGTGGAACATCACGGGCGCGACAGCGACATCGACGAGGCGATCAACGTCAAAACCCGCTTCGTCGCGCGCGATGGCCCGGTTATTCAGGGTTTCAAGATGCTGATAGGTGAATCCACAGCATTTATGGCTGGCCGCTTCAGCATGACTGCCAATCACATCGGCAAGCAGTTCACGACCCACTTTCGAGGACATCTCTTCAGCATACTGCTGAAGGAACGCGGTGAGATCGCCGATCATCGAGCCGGTATCTTCCGGATCGGCAATCGGTCGCATCCTCGCCACGGCCACATCCGCCAGCAACTGGGCCAGATCGCCCCAGCGTCGATAAATCGTGGAGGGTGTTACACCTGCCTGTTCGGCGATCATCGGTACGGTAATGGCGGAACGATCCCGCGTTTCCAGTAGCCGGTTAACGGTATCATGCACTTCCGCCTGAATACGGGCGCTGCGCCCACCCTGCCGAATCATCTCCCTCGCCATCTCGTTCTCCTGCTTTTTCAGCGTCAACGTTTTGGTTAACGCAACGATGTTGCATTAACAGATAGCGGCAGTGTACCGCATCTCTGGCTGAGCAGGCGCTAAAGTGTGCTATTGGGCGTGTGACACTCAGGGCTGAAGTTTACTCAGGCCTGCTTTGACTGGCTCTCCGCTGAAATGAGACGAACGGTTGTCTGATGCGCCTATCCACAACAAACTGACTGCCATTACCGCTGAAATAAAAATCGTACGAATATCCATAAATCCTCCCCTAATTAAGGCGGTTAAGGTAATCCAGTGAGCAGGAAAGTAATCGCGGGATAAGAGAGGGTTTCTCAGAGGTTTAAGGCAGTAAGAGGACGCAGACAAAACTGCGCCCGACTGGCAAAGAGGAAATCAGACGTTAAGCGCGTTACCAGCGTCAAGCCATTCACGTCGGCTGAGGGCATACATCAGGCTGGGAGGCAGCCCTTCGAGATCGTTAACCTTTTTCAAAAACGTTAAGCCTGCTTTTTCCAGCACCCGGCGCGAAGCCAGATGGTTTTCACGCACCACGCCCGTGATGACGCTGAGTCCGGCCTCCTCAAATCCGTAGCGAATGGCTCTGCGTGAAAGCTCAGTGGCATATCCTTTACCCCAGGCATCTGGCTCAAACCGGTAGCCGAGATTATTAGTCTGACGGCCGTCAAACTGGCTTCTGAAGACGCCACCAAAGCCGATAATTTTTTCCGGATGGGCTTTCTTGAATATTGTCCAGTCGCCGAAACCCTGATTCCGGTAGCTATCCTGTATGCGCTCCATGGCCTGAACAGCATATTCCCTGTCAGGCCACGGGCCTCGCGGGTTAAATTTATGCGTTTCCGGGTCGCCATAAATTCTGAAAAGGTCGTCAAGATCCTCACGAAGGGTAAATCTGTAGAGCAACCGCTCTGATTCCCAAAACATCCTTTGCTCCTTTTGGATACTGATCAGGTTAATCCTTTATATCAGCAGGTTGTTCTGATACCAACACCTGGGTTTAACAGGTCTGGCCCGGTAATCCCTTTCTGTCTAGCCGGGATTGACGGATCACAGTGAATAGTGATCACAAAGGACGACGCAGTGGCTCTGACTCTGCAGTTATTGGTGTTAAAGTCCTGGTTAAACCTGCGCGTCGGATCTGTGGTGTCTTATCGTCAGCGTCCTGAGGATCTGATCAATAAAAGGAAAGTGCAAACATGCCTGAACAGAACAGCTTAGTGACGGAACTGACCGAACTTGAACGTCTTTACGGCACTGTCGCCCGGCCTTCTGTGGCTAAGGTGACCGATCATATTCATCCCGCCTATCGTCCGTTTATAGCCGCCTCGCCTTTTGTGGCGCTGGCAACATCGGGACCGGAGGGGCTGGATGTTTCACCGCGCGGCGATCCGGCCGGATTTATCGAAATCGAAGATGATTACACCCTGCTGCTGCCGGACAGACGTGGCAATAATCGCATCGACAGCCTGCGTAATATTTTAAATGACAATCGGGTTGCGCTACTTTTTCTCATCCCCGGCATCGGCGAAACGCTACGTGTGAACGGTACGGCGGCGATCAGTACCGACCCGGCGCTGCTTGAGCGCTTTGCGGTCAACAATCAGCAGCCCAAAACCGTGCTGCGCATCCACGTGGAGAGCGTTTTCTTTCAGTGCAGCCGGGCGATTATCCGCTCCGGGTTATGGAATGCTGAAACGCAGATTGCGCGGCAGTCGCTGCCCAGCACCGGCTCGATTCTGAAACAGATTGCGGAAATCGATGGCGATGCCTATGACAAAGCGCTGCCAGAGCGATTAAAGAACTCGCTTTACTGATCGCCGTTGGTGACCAGCCGATCCTGCCCTTGCGAGAGTGTTACGCAATGCTCTCCAGTATCTGCTTTGCCTGAAGGTAGTCGTAAGAGGTCACTTCAATCTTATTATCACTGAGATCGCTGAAATAGACGGACATCGACACGTCGTGGTCACTGACGCTGAAAGGGATTTTATTCTTACTGAGTACAGGCAGGAGTTCGTTAAAGGATGACGCGGCCACCCCGAAAGCTACCGTGTGACCAGGTGGCTGGGATTTTCTGAGGAAAAGAGAGAGGGATGCACTGTTATTCCTGATGACAAGTGGACCGCCCTGCTCAAACCAGAAGTACAGTGCATCATCGCGGGAAAAGCCCAGGATTTCGTTATACCATTGCTCTGCCTGCTCAATATTTTCAACATAAAGATGGATATGATCGATCTCAGCTATCTTCATCATCTGGCTCCATGATTGTTTTTAACAGTGAGACTGGTCGAAACAGTATTGATAGACAACCCGCAGAGCACATAAAAACACGTTGCAGGAAAGAGACAGAGAAGAATAAAGGACAATGGCCTGACGAGAAAAAACACAGGCGAAGGAGGCAATTGAGGAGCATCACGCTTTAGTGGCTATGACGCTTTCATCAGGTCACACACTTACAGTTTAAATGAGGCCTGTATGCCTTCCCGGATTGAATAAATCAGTAATTTATTAAAATCTTGCTGTCGCAGAGTTTTATTTATCGCGGGTCGATAAGGTCTATAACCAGAGACAATATTTCATCCATAACATATGGCTCTACCCTGGCAGCATAGCTTGCCTTACTCGCTGTCAGGTCAAGCGAACGCACCTGATAACACAGCGCCACGCCGGTCACCTTGCCGGTATCTGTGCTGTTACCGTCCAGAAACACAGTGACTCCCTGTGAGCGCGACGCAACGCCGCCGCTTGTTACCGGCACACAAACTGCCGTCCCCAGAGCTGCAACTAACTCGCGCTGAGAGATAACAAGATAATAATGCGGCCCTTTAAACTCACGCCCTTCAACCGGATCACCATTAACGTGCCAGATTTCGCCCTTCTGCGGCACCCTCCTTGAAACCATCAGATATGCTCCCTTCCCTGCGGCGCGTCATTCAGTCCGTCGACGGCCTCGTCGTTATAACTCTGGATTTCAAGCTGATCAATACCGGCCAGCAACTGAGCAACGGTCCGGCGTCCGCGTGGTACACGCGTAACCGGCACTATATTCACGGATTCGCCCTCAGTGGTCACGTCCAGCTCAATGCCGACGGTCCAGCCTGCTCTGGCAGCAATCTCACCGGGGATAGTCAGCACGACAGCTCCGCCCTGCTGACGAAGTTTTGTTGATGCCATGCGTCCTCCGGTGTGTAACTTAGTAACACATAGCTTAGCTTAAGGTGACACTAAGTCACATCGCAATAAACGTTAAAGCAAAGATATTGCATTAAGCTCAGAATCACCGTATACCTTATTAAAAGCTAATCCTTTGCATTAAGGCGACTCCCATGAACCCCATCCTGACAGCGCAGGCGGCTACCCGCACCACGCTTTTTAGCTTTACCGGTGCGGCGCTGATCTCAGCCACCAGCAGTGCGCCAACGCCGCTCTACCCGCTTTATCGCAGCCTGTTTCATCTGACGCCGACCATGCTGACGCTGATCTTTGGTGCTTATGCTTTCGCGTTGCTGGCCGCGCTGCTGACGGTGGGTAAAGTGTCGGATTATACTGGCCGACGTCCGCTGATGCTGCTGGCACTGGCGATTAACGTGGTCGCGCTGATGATCTTTATGGTGGCCAGTTCGGCCCCAACCCTGATTGCCGCCCGACTGGTACAGGGCTTTGCTACGGGTATTGCACTGCCGACCTTCGGTGCCAGCCTGATTGACGCCAGTAAAACCCGAGGACCCCTGCTCAATTCGTTCACCGCGTTTCTCGGGATGACGCTCGGCACGCTGACAGGTGGCATTCTGGTTAGCTTTGCCCCTTTCCCTACGGTCACGGTTTACGCGCTGCTGATGGTGCTGATGATAGTCGCGATGGCGCTTCTGCCACTGATACCTGAAACGATTGCGCCTCAGCCTGGGGTACTGGCCGCGCTGCGGCCTCAGGTCAGCATTCCGCGACGCGCACTGGGTCCGTTGCTGAAGGTGACGCCGGTGAACATCGCAACATGGATGCTGGGCGGATTTTATCTGTCACTGATGCCCACGATGGTGGCAAATGCAACCGGCCTGACATCGCCGTTTATCGGCGGCTCGATTGTGGCAACGCTGATGCTAAGTGCAACGGCAGCCGTATTACTCTTTCGTCCGTTGCCGCCCGCGCGGGCATTAGTTATTGGAACCCTTATGCTGATGGCGGGTGTCGGTGTCACACTGACAGGCCTTTCCCTGCACAGCGTGGCCCTGCTCTATATCGGCACCGCCATTGCGGGTCAGGGGTTTGGATCGATTTTCTCCAGCGTGCTGAAGATCATTATGCCGTTAGCAGAGAGTCATGAACGGGCCGGGTTGTTCTCCGCTTTTTTGATCAAAAGCTATCTCGCCTTTGCCCTGCCCGCGATTGCGGCCGGTATTGCCGCACCCCATATCGGGCTGACCAACACCGCCTGGCTCTATGGCATGACCATTATTATGCTGGCGCTGGTGTCACTCCTGGCGGTCAGAGGTCGCGCTTTAGCTGGCACGGCCTGTTCTTAAACACCACTGATGCGGCCAGAGATCGGCCGCGTCATCCACAAACGGCGATTTTCACTTACACTCAACGGATTAATTCCAGGCGCAGTCACTGCGCGATGCCGTGAGTATGATGTCGAAATCCAAGTCTGATACGGTCCTGGCCCGTTTTTCACCCGCCATCCGACGCTGGTTTTCTGCTGCCTTTGCTGCGCCGACGCCGGTGCAAAAGGCGGCCTGGCAGGCGATTGCCAGTGGAGAGCATGCGCTGGTGATCGCGCCTACCGGTTCCGGAAAAACACTGGCGGCCTTTTTGACTGCCATCGACACGCTGTTTCAGGTCAGAACTGACCAGCCTGCTCCCACACGCGAAACGACCACCCGCATTCTCTATATTTCACCGGTCAAAGCGCTGGCAGCCGACGTGCAGCGCAACCTGAATCTGCCGCTGACAGGCGTTTACGCCGAGCGGCAGGCGCTGAATGAGCCAGAAATCACGCTGAATATCGGGATGCGATCCGGTGATACCCCCAGCGCGGAGCGCGCCAGGTTGTTACGTCGCCCGCCCGATATCCTGATCACCACACCCGAATCGCTGTTTCTGATGCTGACTTCCAAAGCACGCACCACGCTACAGGGCGTCACCACGGTTATTGTTGATGAGGTGCATGCGGTGGCGGGTTCAAAGCGCGGTTCCCAGCTGGCGCTGAGCCTGGAGCGGCTGGACGCGCTGCTGCCACAGCCCGCCCAGCGCATCGGGCTTTCTGCCACGGTGCGACCGGTTGAACGGGTAGCGGCCTTTCTCGGCGGCTGTCAGCCGGTTCAGGTGGTTAATCCTGCCGCCGATCGCACGCTGCACCTGACGATCGAAGTGCCGGTTGAGGATATGACCGATATTGCCAGCGCCGATGACCTGACCGGTGAAGCGAGCACTGCAAGCGGATCGATCTGGCCACATATCGAAGCGCGCATTCTGCAGCAGGTAATGGCCCATCGCGCCACGCTGGTGTTTGTGAATTCGCGCGGCCTGGCAGAAAACCTGACGGCGCGGCTCAATGCGCGTTACCTGGCGAAGCAAACCGCTGATGAACGGGATGCAGAGCGCGCCGACGAAATTATAGTCCGATCACACCACGGTTCCGTCTCAAAAGAGCAGCGAGGCGAGATTGAAGCTGCCCTGAAGCAGGGCAGACTGCGCTGCGTGGTGGCGACCTCCAGCCTGGAACTGGGCATTGATATGGGGCCGGTGGATCTGGTGATTCAGGTCGGCGCGCCGCTGTCAGTCGCCAGCGCCCTGCAGCGTGTGGGTCGCGCCGGACATCAGGTTGGCGGCATCTCCACCGGCATCCTGTTTCCCCGCACCCGGCGTGATCTGCTGGATTCAGCCGTGATATTACAGTCGATGCGGGCGGGTCACCTCGATGCGCTGGCTCCGCCCCGTAACCCGCTCGATATTCTGGCGCAGCAAACGCTGGCGGCGGTGGCAATGGATCCTTTGCAGGCCGATGATTGGTATGCGCAGGTCTGCCGGGCCGATCCATTTCGCACTCTCTCCCGTCGGCTGTTTAATGCCACGCTGGATATGCTGGCGGGTAAATTTCCGTCAGATGCCTTTGCTCAGCTGCGGCCACAGCTGGTATGGGATCGCCAGAGCGGACTGCTGACGGCGCGACCTGGTGCTCAGAATCTGGCCGTGACCAGCGGCGGTACCATTCCCGATCGCGGCATGTTCAGCGTCATCCTGCCCGAAGGCGAAGAGCAGGCGGGCTCTCGTCGGGTCGGCGAGCTGGATGAAGAGATGGTCTATGAGTCTCGGGTCAACGACATCATTACTCTGGGGGCAACGTCGTGGCGCATTCAGCAGATCACGCACGATCAGGTGCTGGTGGTTCCCGCGCCAGGCCGTCCCGCCCGTTTGCCCTTCTGGCGCGGTGAGGGCATTGGCCGTTCTGCCGATTCAGGTGCCAGCCTCGGGATGTTTCTGCGTCACCTGAACAGTGCTTCACCGGATGCTGCGCAACAGCAGCTGCACGCGCTGGGGCTGAATGCCCGTGCAGTGACAAATCTGCTGGCTTTGCTGGCTGAACAACGTGTCGCGACCGGCGTACTGCCCGACGATCGCACGTTACTGATTGAACGCTGCCGGGACGAAACTGGCGACTGGCGGGTGATTCTGCACTCGCCATGGGGAAAGCGGGTCAATGCGCCGTGGGCGCTGGCAATTGCCGCCCGGATCCAGCACCGCCTGGGTATTGATGCTTCCGTCGCAGCCAGCGATGACGGCATCGTAGCCCGCTTTCCCGCCAGCGAAGGGCATCTGCCCGGCGCTGACCTGTTTATATTCGACGCCGACCAGCTCACTCAGGACGTTACGGAGAGTGTCGGGCAATCAGCACTGTTCGCTGCCCGCTTCCGGGAGTGTGCCTCTCGCGCACTGCTGCTGCCGAGGCGCAATCCGGGTAAGCGCTCACCACTCTGGCAGCAGCGGCTGCGCGCTGGTCAGTTGCTAGCCGTCGCCCGACAGTATGATGATTTCCCTATCCTGATCGAAACCGCACGCGAATGCCTGCAGGATGTGTACGATCTGCCTGCCCTGCACCAGCTGATGGAACAGCTGGCACAGGGAGACGTAAAGCTGGTTGAGGTGATGACCGAACAGCCCTCTCCTTTCGCCGCTCCACTGTTGTTTGGCTATGTCGCAGAATTTATCTACGCCAGCGATGCTCCACAGGCTGAACGACGAGCCTCACTGCTGGCGCTCGACAGTAATCTGCTGGGTGAACTGCTCGGCCAGACCAGCAGGCGTGATTTGCTGGCACCTGACGTGGTTGAGCAGATCGGAAAGGAACTGCAGCGCATTGATTCCCGCTATCAGGCACAGCACGCCGAAGGCATTATCGATCTGCTGCGCGATCTCGGTCCGCTCTCCGTTGCCGGTATTTCGGCGCGGTTCAGTGGCAATCACCAGCAAATCGCAGAAGCCGTGTCGCAGTTTGCTGCCGCCCGGCGCGTGATCCCGGTGACGGTCGCTGGTGAAGCTCGCTGGGCCGTAATTGAAGATGCGGCTCGCCTGCGCGATGCGCTGGGCACTGAGCTGCCTGACGATCTGCCCGACACATTTCTGGAGACGCAGACCGATCCACTACGCGATCTGGCGAACCGCTACGCTCGCACCCATACGCTGTTCACCGCCCGACAGTTGGCAACTCATTTGGGACTGGGTGTAGCCGTAGTGAATGCGGTACTGCTACGCCTGTATCAACAAGGTAGCCTGCTGAACACAGATACGGCAGCGGACACATCGGAAACGGAGTGGGTTTCCTCAGAGATCTTCAAAAGGTTGCGCTTACGTTCACTGCAATCAGCACGCGAAGCAACCCGGCCGGTTTCACCCGCCGCCTGGGTCAGCCTGTTGCTGACGCGGCATGGCCTGATTAACCACGCGCATCAGGGTGTCAGCGGGCTGCTGCGGGTGATAGAGCAACTGGCGGGCGTGCCATTACCTGCTTCTCTGTGGGAGTCACAAATCCTGCGCGCCAGGATTGCCGACTATCAGCCTGCGATGCTCGACGAACTGTTAGCCAGTGGCGAGGTGATCTGGTGCGGACATAGAGCGCAGGGACAGAATGATGGTCTGATCTCGCTGCACCTCACCGAATTCGCTGCTGAGACGCTGCCGGAGGCAGACGCCACACTCCCTCTTACGCCAATCCAGCAGGCGATGCTCGACGCACTGAGCCGCGGCGGCGCATGGTTTGTTCATGAGATTATGGCGCAGATGGGCACACCAGAGACACAACCCACCGACGTCTATGACGCCCTGTGGCAACTGGTGTGGCGGGGCTATGTCACGGCAGATAGCTGGATTGCGGTACGTGGGCTGCTGACCACGCCCGGCGTGACGCGTTCACGACCAGCACGCACTCTGCGCACCCGCTTTGGACAGCGCTTTACGCCTGGTGCTTTGCCCGCACGGCGGCCAGCGGTCAATACGCTGGCCGGGCGCTGGTCAAAGATTAACCGGCAGGAAATTGCGCCTGCCCGACTGGCTCTCTCGCTGGCAGAAAATCTGCTTGATCGTTATGGGGTGATCACGCGAGGCAGTGCAGTTTCAGAGCAGATCCCCGGTGGGTTTCCGGCATTGCAGCCCGTACTGCGCAGCATGGAAGATGCTGGGCGACTGCTGCGCGGACAGTTTGTTGCCGGGTCAGGTGGTGCGCAGTTTGCTGACCACCAGACCATTGAGCAGCTTCGGGCGCTGGCCGAAGCCCCGGCCAGTGGTACTGAGGCGGTGGCGCTGGCTGCACTCGACCCCGCCAATCCGTTTGGCGCGATGCTGAGCTGGCCGCTTCATGCCAGCGGCATACGCCCGACGCGTCGTCAGGGCGCGCGGGTCGTGATCGCCGGCGGCGCGCTGATGCTCTTTCTGGCACCAGGAGGAAAAGAGTTGCTGACGTTCAGCGACGACCTCGCACAGCTTGAGACCGCAGTCGCGGCGCTGGGCGTGGCGCTGAAACGTGAAAAGCCCGCAAGTTTTACGCTGGAGACGGTAGATGGTAAAGCGGTATCGCAGTCACCGCTGCTTAACGCATTGCGACACGCCGGTTTTTCACGGGTGCCGCAGGGATTTAGCTGGTATAGCTGACAGGTTTTTCGCGCGCATTTATTTCGCGCACAAAATCGATAAACGCCTGAAGCGGAGCCGGAATCAGACGGCGATCGTTGTAGTAAAGCCACGGACCGGAAAAGGTCAGCCACCAGGGTTGCAGTAGCGGTTCCAGCCTGCCGTTGTCCAGGGCCGGTCTGAGCCACTCATCAAACAGATAGATCACACCACTTCCGGCAATCGCGGCCTCTACAGCCAGATCCGTTGCCCCGCCGACGGTCACCACCAGCGGCCCGCGGGTTTCAACGCTGACCTCTTTCCCTTCGCGGCTGAATGTCCAGTCAGCCATGATGCCGCTGGCATAACGGCCACGCAGACAACGATGATGGATCAGATCGCGAGGGTGAGCCGGTCGGCCATGTTCCGCAAGATAAGCCGGAGAGGCGGCCAGCGCGAACCGCTGCTGACGGGGGCCAATGGGCATCGCCACCATATCCTGCTCCAGCCGCTCTTCATAACGAATCCCGGCGTCGCAGCCGTCACGAAAGACATCCTGCACGCTGCTCTCAGCCACGATTTCCAGCTGAATATCGGGATAGCGCCGCAGAAATTCCGGTACCAGCCCGGGCAAGACCAGCCGGGTGGCGCTAACCGGGACATTCAGCCGCAGCGTGCCGCCTGGCATGTTGCGATAGCGATTCACCGCATCGAGCGCGGCATTAACTTCATTCATGGCGGGCAACAGACGTTCCATCAGCGCCCTGCCCGCTTCAGTTAATACTACCGTGCGTGTCGTCCGGTGAAACAGTCGGATACCCAGCTGCTGTTCTGCCCGCCGCACCGCATCGCTCAGGCGTGACGCGTTGCTGCCTGTAATACGAGCGGCTTCCCGAAATCCTCCCGCTTTTGCCACCGCCACGACAGCATCCAGCAGCGCCATATCGATTGCCATTGTGCATCATCCCGTACAGTCTGTCCTGATTTCACCGGATAGTTGCACAGCTAAATCACCGTTACAATTGATCTACATTCACGCAGGAGGTTTTCATGTCAGACATCACCATGACTTATCCGTTAGGCGATCGTGAAGTTAACCGTCTCGGCTACGGCGCAATGCAGCTGGCCGGGCCAGGCGTATTCGGGCCGGTAAAAGATGAAGCAAAGGCAATTCAGGTTTTACGCGACGCCATTGCGGCAGGTGTTAATCATATCGACACCAGCGACTTTTATGGCCCGCACGAAACCAATCAGTTAATCAAAAAGGCGCTCCATCCTTATCCGCAGAATCTGACAATTGTGACCAAGGTGGGTGCACGCCGCGATGCAAAAGGCGGCTGGCTGGCGGCGATGGAACCTGAAGCGCTGACTCAGGCGGTGGAAGATAACCTGCGCAATCTGGGGCTGGACGTGATTGAAGTGGTGAACCTGCGCAGTATGCTGCATCCGGCGAAGCCCAAAGAGGGTTCTCTGGCACCCCAGCTGGAGTCGCTGCTGGCGTTACAGACGCGCGGGCTGATTCGGCATATTGGCCTGAGCAACGTCACTGCCACGCAAATTGCCGAAGCCCAGGCGATGACGCCCATTGTCTGCGTGCAGAATATGTATAACCTGGCGCATCGACAGGATGACGGGCTAGTGGATCAGCTGGCGCAGCAGGGCATCGCTTATGTGCCGTTTTTTCCGCTCGGCGGCTTCTCCCCATTACAGTCGGATCGGCTCAATGATGTTGCTGCGTCACTGAATGCGACCCCGATGCAGGTCGCGCTGGCCTGGCTGCTGAGGCGCTCGCCCAATATTCTGTTGATTCCCGGCACTTCCTCATCTCAACACCTCAAAGAGAATCTGGCCAGTGGCAGCCTGCAACTGTCGGATGAGGTAATGGAAAAGCTGAACGCGATATAATCACAGGCCCGCATGTTGCGGGCCTGTGGCTTTATTGATTCAGAAACTGCTGAGGCAGGTGGCCAGTTGCGGCTTATCACTGCAACCGATGTGGTGATCGATTCGGTTAATCATGTAAGGGTAAAACGGGTTAGAGGTCGCGCGCATAATCGAGTCCAGCCCCACAATCAGCACTGCACTCTCGCCGCGCAGTGACAACGTACCAAAACTGATACCAAACTCATTTTTGTTCACAGGCGCACTGCCGTAAAGACCATCCTCAGCCGGGAACGGGATCGCCACGTGCGACAGCGAGTAAAGCCCGGCCGGATAGTTGATGGCCAGTGGCTGAATCCGCTCCTGAATCTCACCGGCAGGCACGCTTTTGGTCACCATTTCCAGCGACGTGGCGGCAGCATTGGTTATCACCGTGGAGGAATAATGCCGACGGGCCGCGGGTAAGAGCTGGTTAACTGCCGTGTAAGAGGAGTGGCGGAATAACGGGCTGACGCTGACCGCCTGATTGATATCGAACAGCACCAGTTCGCTGCCGTTCACTGGCAGATAGTTATAGAGCGAGCGGATGACCGACGGCGTACTGACGGTGGAATCCATCACCGACTGAAAGGTCAGCACGGGCGGGAAACCTGAGAGCTGCTGATTACGCGCGTAGTGCTGGATCTCTTTCTGCAGCGCCTGCGTCAGCAAATAGGTCTGCCGGGCAGCGTGCACCGGAAAAGAGTTATATTTAAACGGATTAAACTCCGGCACGATATTCAGCCAGGCTGTTTTCGAGAAGGCCGGGAAAACAGAGGGCAATCCGGCAATCCCGGCAAACCGCGCAAAACGGGTGACACCGATCATCGGTGATAACAGAATCAGCTGCTGCGGACGACGCAACGTGGCGTCGCCCAGACTGTCGAGCGCATATTTTACCGCCAGCGCCCCACCGTTAGAGAATCCCACCAGATGCAGCGGCGTCTGAGTGCCCGCCAGACGGGTTGCTTCGCGCACCGCTAAGCGTGTAGCCGCCATCCAGTCCTGCCAGTCAACATCAGTCAGGCCAGCAGGCACCGTCCCGTGACCCGGTAACCTTATCGCTACGGCCACATAACCCTGCTGGCGATAGGTTTCTGCGATATGACGCAGACTGTAAGGACTGTCGGTCAGACCATGTAACAGCACCACAGCACCGCGCGGCCTGCCCTCTGGTTGCAGAATATAGGAACGGTTCCAGTCCTGGGTGAAATGGCCCGGATAGATCATGCTGCCGGAGAAATATCGGTTGAGCGGAGTTTTCTCATCCGCATCCAGTTTGTCAGTGACCTGGTGCTTCATCTCATCAAACAGATGATGTTCAGCGTTAAGATAATCGGTGTAACCGGCTTTATCGAGCTGTTCAACTGTCAGCTCATGTGGAATCCAGGTGTGCCAGCGATGTAATTCCGGGCCACGTTCCGCCTCATAGATGCGAATAATCAGTAGCAGCAATAACAGCAAACCCACGATAAGCATTGAACGCCAGAGTCTGCGCGTGGCAGTTTTAAACTTCCGGGCCATAAATCCTTTCCTGAAAAATTAAAAGGCTAAGCGAAACCACGCGAACAGCACATTGCCATTATTGTAGGTGCCGGGAATGTAAGTGAACTGGACGTTCACCGCTTTGTAACCCGCAGAGAACAGCGGCAAAATAATCGGCAGCGGAATGTAGTTGCCAAAGTCATCACGCGCGGTGATACCCGCTGTTAATCCGGCACCGAGCCGGAAGTCCTGACCGGAGCCTGGATACCATCCCTTCTCCCAGCCATAACCGATAATAGGCTGCCACTCATTGTGCGAATCTTTAAATGCCATCGCGTAAAGTGCACTCCAGTTGCCGCTGTCGCTATAGCGGGAAACCCCCAGACCACCGCCCCAGGGATTTTCGTTATAGTTATCGGTTTTTTCTTTGTCATACATGAAGCGAGCGTGCCAGCTAATAAACGGCAGGTAGAGATCGGTGTGCTGAGGCGCATTCCAGGTTTGTGCAACATCGTCAGTGAACGCATTCCACCAGGATGAAACCGGCGCATTTTCAGCATGCAATGGCGTGGCAATCAGCAGAGCAGCCACCACTGCCACAGAGTTTGATATGTTCATGGTGCATCCCGGTCAGCATGCGGAGCAGATGAAAAGTGAGTATAGCGCAGAGCCAGATTCAATCTTTGTCAACGGTCATGGTTCGCTTAAACGGCTGTTTCAACCGTCAGCGACATCTGAGGGTTAAGCCAGATTCTGGCGATTTCAGCCTGAAATCGCCAGCGATGTCCGGAAACCATCTCCAGAACTGTGCTGATTACAGTGAATGACGCCTGCTTAACTGACAGAAAGGGATACGACGTGAGGGAGTACAGATAAGGGAGGAAACCGGATTCAGCCGACGGGCCGAATCCGGTAGAGGGGTTAACAGGCTTCAGCCTCCTTCGGCTTTTCACCAAACTTCTCTTTCATGTGTGACTCAATCTCTTCCAGACTTTTACCGCGGGTCTCGGGCACCATCGCCATCACGAAAATTAGCGAGCCAACGTTAATCGCGGCAAAGATAAAGAAGGTCGTGCTGCCGGCATATTCCATGATCGGTGGGAAGCCGAACGCGACCACAGCATTGAAAATCCACTGTAATGAAACTGCGCCACCGGTTAACACACCACGCAACTGCATCGGGAACAGCTCGGACATCATCAGCCAGTAGACCGGCGAGATGCACATCTGCATGCAGAACAGGAACAGCAGAATACAGCCCAGGGCGAGATAACTCTGCATCAGGCTCGAACTCATAAAGGTCATCACGCTGCCCAACAGGATCTGTGCCGTAATCACCAGACACAGACCGGTAATAAGCATGGTACGACGCGGGAAACGGCTAATCGCCCAGATACCGACAAAGGTCGCCAGAACAGAAACCACACCGTTACCGATAGTCGCAGCAATGGAGGCGCTGGTGCCCAGGCCGGTCGACTTCAGGATGATCGGCGTGTAATACATGAAACCATTAACACCGGTAAACTGCGCGACAAAGCCGAGACCGACACCAATAATCATCAGGCGGATAACCCATTTCTCACGAATCAGGGTTTTCGCATCCGGCCCGCGTTCAGCTGCCTTCGCCTGCTTCTTCATCTGCGCCATTTCATGACGTACTTCACGTGGCGTTTCACGCAGATACTTCAGAATCTTTTTTGCCTCTTTCAGACGCCCTTCAGCCACCAGCCAGTGTGGCGATGCCGGAACGAAGAACGTGCCAACAAACAGCAGAAAACCAGGCACCATTGCAATGGCCAGCATGTAGCGCCACAGATGCTCATCATGCAGGAGATAGCTCAGAAGCGTACTGGCGACATAGGCGATGAGCTGTCCGGTGACAATCATCAGCTCATTGCGGCTTACCAGCGGCGCACGAAGACGTGGCCCGGCAATTTCCGCAATAAACACCGGCACGGTTGATGAGCCACCGCCGACAGCGATGCCCAGCAGGAAGCGCATGGCCACCATCACATTGACGGAAGGTGCCAGTGCCGTACCGAGCGAACCCAGTACAAAAATGACCGCCAGGGTGCGAAGGGTAATACGGCGGCCAAAACGGTCCGAGAAGAAACCACTGAGGAAAGAGCCGATAGCGGCACCGAACACCAGCGAAGAGGCAACAAGCCCTTCCGTGAATGAGTTCAGTCCAAGCCCCCCCTGGTCAGGTGGTGAAGTCATGTAAGGTAATGCACCCGAGATAATTCCGGTGTCATAGCCAAAAGCCAGCGCGCCCATGGTGGCAACCAGCACCACTAAAAAAATGCGCTGGCGTACCGTATCCGCAGGCGCGTGATCGCCCGCTTCCCCAGCGTCTGGTGTATTTGTACTCATAATATTCCTGCCATTAAGAAGTTAAACATCCGTTTGATTAAATTTCATACGGAATAGAAATGGAACATATTTACCGATTGGGTAAAGAAGTGTAGACGGTATTTAAAAGTTAGCTTTGGCAATGCGACTTTTAAGGTATGAATAATTACCAGCAGAAATAAACCCGCGTCATAGTGACGGGGCGGAATTTATTTTAACATCAGCTTAACGTTCTGAGTTCTTCCTGTATCCAGCTCAGGAAATGTGCAACACGAGGAAACTGCGCAAATCCACGCGGATAGACCAGATGGTGGGCGCTGACGGGCAGGCTATGCTGCTCAGTCAGCACTCTGACCAGTTTCCCGCTGCGCAGATAATCCTCTGCCAGCAACTCACTCTCAAAAATCAGACCGTGGCCTAACATTGCTGCCTCAAGACTCATATAAGAGCGGTCAAAGCGAAATAACCACTCCTTATCCGGCTGAGGAAGTTGCTGCGACGCAAACCACTGCGGCCATTGAATAAGCGGTGACTCCGATAATATCAGCGCGTGATGCATCAAATCCGCGGCCTGACTGACAGGATGCTGTTTCAGATATGCCGGTGAGGCCAGCACCGACATTTTTTCATGGCGGAGAGTTTTAATCTCAAACGCGTTCCAGTCCGGGAAGCCGTGACGTATCGCAATATCAATATTGTCCCGGCTGAAAGAGAGATTTTCATATGAGCAGGAGAGGGTAAGCTGAAACTCTGGATAGCTGTTGCGGAACTTATGGATGCGTGGCAACAGCCAGAGCAGACCGAAGCTGGGTGCGCAGTGGATCCTGAGGTTACTGCGCGCTTTCTCATTACTGATGCGCGCCGTGGCCTGCGCCAGGCCCAGCAATATCGGGCCGATCTCCCTGAGGTAATGTTCTCCCGACAGCGTGAGCGCTACGCCTTTTGCCGAACGATTAAACAGAATACAGCCCAGTTCCCGCTCCAGTTTAGCCAGCTGATGACTGGCTGCCGAGGGGGTAATATTTAATTCTTCAGCCGCCCGCGCGACATTACCAAAATGGGCCACCTGCTCAAAAACCCGCAGTGATTTAATTGAAGGTAAGTGCTCCGGCTGCTTTTCCATCCGCCTCTCCACACAGAAATTATGTGATGTGTGCCCATTTTTAAATCGCAGATTTGTTAACTGCATCAAACCAACAAATTCATTCAGCATCAAATGAATTTTTCTGCATTGCCAATATTAATCGCTTTATCAATTCTGATTGTGACCCTGCCGGTAGCGATACCGAACCACTAATAATTATTCTTCTGGAGTGGATAATGTTACTTGAAAACAAAGTTGCGATTATCACGGGTGCCGCTTCTCAGCGCGGCATTGGACGAGCCACAGCCGCCTGTTTTGCTCAGCATGGCGCGCGCGTGGTGATACTCGATTTAGATTTACAGGCGGCCCAGGCCAGCGCGCTTTCGTGTGGCGACGGGCATCTCGGCCTGGCCACCGATGTGACCGATCCGCTTTCTGTTCATCGTGCTATCGATCAGGTACTTGAGCACTACGGCCGTATTGATGTGCTGGTCAACAATGCCGGGATCACTCAGCCGGTTAAAACACTGGAAATCGGCATCGAAGATTACAACCGCATTCTGGATGTCAATCTGCGCGGTACGCTTCTGATGTCTCAGGCGGTTATCCCAACGATGCAGCAGCAAAAAAGCGGCAGTATTGTCTGTCTGTCATCTGTATCAGCTCAGCGTGGCGGCGGCATTTTCGGCGGCCCGCACTACAGCGCAGCGAAAGCAGGCGTGCTTGGCCTGACAAAAGCGATGGCGCGCGAATTCGGCCCGGACCAGATTCGTATCAATGCCCTCACGCCCGGTCTTATCCAGACCGATATCACCGGAGGCCTGTTACAGGATGAACGCCGCCATGCCATTCTCGACGGCATACCTCTCGGCCGCCTCGGAACCGCCAGCGACGTCGCGAATGCGGCGCTCTTCCTCGCCAGCGATCTCTCCGGTTATCTCACCGGCATCACGCTGGATGTGAATGGCGGCATGCTGATCCATTAATCAGCGCCCTGCCCCGCCCGCACGCCTTGCGGGCTAACTTCGGGAGTGAACACCATGACCACGCTTAATCTGAGCGCAGCCTCTGCTGCGCGCGATATCACCTATCGCAAAATTGCCTGGCGACTGATGCCCTGGCTGATGCTCTGTTATCTCTGCGCTTATCTTGATCGTGTAAACGTTGGCTTCGCAAAATTACAGATGATGGATGATTTGTCACTCAGCGAAACGGTCTACGGACTGGGTGCCGGGATCTTTTTCATCGGTTACTTCTTTTTTGAAGTGCCCAGTAATCTGATTCTGCATCGGGTCGGTGCACGTCGCTGGATTGCCCGCATTATGATTACCTGGGGTGTTATCTCAGCTCTTTTCGCCTTTGTTGAAACCGCATGGCAGTTCTACCTGCTGCGCTTTCTTCTTGGTGTGGCAGAGGCCGGACTTGCACCCGGTTTACTGCTCTACCTGACCTACTGGTTTCCCTCTCACCGTCGCGCTCGCATGACGGTTTTGTGGTTTGTCGCGATCCCACTTTCCGGGATGATTGGCGGCCCACTCTCTGGCTGGATCATGGCGACCTTCTCAGGCTTTCACGGATGGGCGGGCTGGCAATGGATGTTTATGCTGGAAGCTATCCCTACCCTTGTTATGGGATTTGTCGTGCTGCTGGTTCTGAAGGATCGGGTGGAACAGGCAGAGTGGCTGGATGACGATGAAAAACGCCGGGTGCGTGCCGATCTCGACGAAGATAATCAGCAGAAAGCCTGTCATGGCACGGTGAGAGCCTTTATTGCTGACCGTCGTCTGTGGCTGCTGGCGCTGATCTATTTCTGTGTGGTGATGGGCCAGTATGCATTAACGTTCTGGCTACCGACGCTGGTAAAAAATTCAGGCGTCAGCGAGCCTCTGCATATCGGATTACTGACCAGTCTGCCTTACCTGTGCGCCATTATCTTTATGCTACTGGCCGGACGCAGTGGCGATCGTCATCGTGAACGTCGCTGGCATCTGATTGTTCCGATGCTGGTCGGCCTCTCCGGACTCACGCTGGCAACGCTGCTCAGCCATAACGTCTCCCTGTCATTACTCTCCCTCTGTATTGCCGCTGCGGGCATTCTTTCCGCCTCATCGCTGTTCTGGATGCTGCCGACCAACCTGCTGGGTGGCGTCTCTGCTGCCGCAGGCATCGCTGCGGTGAACTGCATTGCCAATCTGGCCGGTTTTTTCTCGCCGTGGCTGATTGGCTCAATCACCACTGCAACCGGTTCCCCCGCGTCGGGAATGTATTTTATTGCTGCCGTTCTGCTGGGTGGTGCGCTATGCGTACTGCGCATTCGGGCTGCGGATGTTAATCGTTAATCTGGAGGTTATATGACTGACTCTCATCACAGTTCACACACGCTCTCATTACCGCAGCGTGCCATGAATATTCGCCGTCATGCCTTATTAATGGGGCAGATTCAGGGACAGGGCTATATCGGTCAGGCACTGGGTGCAGCCGATTTACTCGCTGTCAGCTATTTTCACGCTATGAATTACCGCGCCGATGAGCCTGAGTGGGAAGAGCGCGATCGCTTCTACCTGTCGATTGGTCACTACGCCATTGCGCTTTATGCCGCGCTGCTGGAAGCGGGCGTCATACCGGAGAAGGAACGGGAAACCTATGGCACCGATGAGAGCCGCCTGCCGATGTCCGGCATGGCCGCCTATACCCCAGGCATGGAGATCACCGGTGGTTCATTAGGTCAGGGACTAGGTATTGCCGTGGGTGCCTGTCTGGGGCTAAAGCAAAAAGGCTCACAGGCGCGAATCTATAACCTGCTTTCTGATGGCGAGCTGAATGAAGGTTCAACATGGGAAGCGGCCATGTCAGCCTCACACTGGCAGCTTGATAACCTGATCGCCATTATCGACGTCAACAATCAGCAGGCCGACGGTCACAGCAGCGAGATTCTCGCGTTCGAACCGATAGTGGACCGCTGGCAGGCTTTTGGCTGGTATACCCAGCGCGTTGATGGCAACGATATTGCTGCTTTGCAGAATGCCTTTGACGCAGCACGCAGTTGGCCTGAACCGCAGCCGCGCGTCATCATCTGCGATACCCGAATGGGTAAAGGCGTGCCGTTTCTTGAGAGCCGGGAGAAAACCCACTTCATCCGTGTTGATGCCGATGAGTGGGACAAAGCCCTGACCGCACTTGAGCAAGGAGTCTGATATGAGTTCACAACCGCAAAAAAAACGGCTGACCACTTCCGCCATGATCGCCTCGATTGCTGCTGAGGGTCAGCCCACGGTTTCTGCTCCCTTCGGGCATGCTCTTGTCGCTCTGGCAGAGCAGCGCTCAGATGTGGTGGGCCTGACAGCAGATTTAAGTAAATACACCGATCTGCACCTGTTTGCAGAAGCTTTTCCGCAGCGCTTTTACCAGATGGGAATGGCGGAACAGTTACTGATGAGTGCCGCAGCGGGCATGGCACGCGAGGGCTTTATGCCTTTTGTCACCACCTATGCTGTATTTGCTTCCCGCCGCGCCTATGATTTTATCTGCATGGCCATCGCCGAAGAGAATCTGAACGTAAAAATCGCCTGTGCGCTACCGGGCCTGACCACCGGCTATGGGCCAAGCCATCAGGCGACTGACGATCTGGCTATTTTTCGGGGTATGCCAAACCTGACAATCATCGATCCCTGCGATGCGCTGGAGATTAGCCAGGTCATCCCGGCGATTGCCGAACATCAGGGGCCGGTTTACCTGCGCCTGTTGCGCGGTAAGGTTCCGCTGGTACTGAATAAATATGATTATCGCTATAAGCACGGTAAGGCTCAGCGTCTGCGAGCGGGCAAAGATGCAGTTATTATCAGCAGCGGATTAATGACCATGCGGGCACTTGAAGCCGCTGAGGTGCTGGAAAAGCAGGGCATTGAGGTTGGTGTAGTTCACTCTCCTGTGATTAAGCCTCTGGATGAAGAGACCATCCTGCGAGAAGCAGGGGAAGCGCTGCATCATAACCAGCTGGTTATTACAGCAGAGAATCATTCAATCACGGGCGGGTTAGGCGAGGCAATTGCGGGTCTGCTAATGCGGAATCATGTGACGCCACGCTTTAAGCAGATTGCCCTGCCGGACGCATTCCTGGCTGCAGGCGCTTTACCGACGTTGCATGACCGTTATGGCATCTCTGCCGATGCGATGGTCAGGCAAATAACAGCCTGGCTTGAAGCCTGATTCATAGCAAAACCGGGCCTGGCCCGGTTTTGTATCGTTTTTACCGCACCAGATACCTATCCTGTTATCGCCTTCATCGTACGCATTCCGCAGGCAATGTGACGATTGCCGTGATCA
Source organism: Pantoea sp. XY16 (assembly GCF_025153065.1). NCBI lineage: Bacteria > Pseudomonadati > Pseudomonadota > Gammaproteobacteria > Enterobacterales > Erwiniaceae > Pantoea > Pantoea sp. XY16. Next base: position 334,396 of record NZ_JANZNP010000005.1, read on the forward strand.
ACGCTGGCTGCGCATCAACAGGTTCTCATGGATTCGCCAGCCATTTATCTATGCCGATCATCCTCTTTGACTCCCCATTCACTGTAAACAGCTTTCCGGTAGGTCATGTCCCTTTCCTGAGTGGCACGGTTATCTATTTCTACCGTTGAGCACATGCTTTCATCGGGTTTACTCAATACAGTGAATCTGTCTGAAGTAGCCGATTTCAGATAGCTGGCGCGATCACGTCCAATCCTGCTCATGTCGTTCGCATCAACAGAAAAATAATTTTAGCCGGATGAGAAAGTTATCCACTTTTTCTGTGGATAAGTGAGGGATATTTTCTGAGTATCTTTTTTCACTCTGAGAAGATGCCTTTGCTGTTAGCAGGCTGCACTGCAATTAAGATCTCAATAAAGCAGTTATAAGCGGTAACCAGGATGATTTTTAGCAGGTTGCGTGGCGATTTCAGGCTGAAATTTATAGTTATTTCCCATTATAAACAGTGAGTTAATGGTTAAATTTCGCTGGCGGATAGCATAGCTGTAAAAGGGCTTGCAGAGAAAGCATCAGCCGATATGAAGCAGTTGCGCAGGAACTAAGGTCTGGTGAGAAGTAACTGGTCACTAATGAACCAGCACCTGAAAATCTTTGCTTGCAATTCGTGATGGCTGAATACGCACAGGCAGCATCAGAACCCTTTAGGGGTGACAACAGAATTTGAATCCGCTTTTGCCATTACAGGCAATTCATGGATTCAAAGGCTGCCAGTAACGCTGGCGACATGTTTCAGGGTAATGGCGATTTCACAGGAATCAGATTAAATACCAGCTTATATAATTTCAATAAATTCAGTTATTTACATTTAAAATTACTATTGAAAACCTGGCGATTTCAGTCTGAAATTCGGGTTTTATGCATCTTCCAGCATATTGAGTTAATCGGGCAATAAAAAAGCCAGCGTCAGACGCTGGCTTTTTTGGATGCATGTAAATCAACGATTGAGATATTTCTTCAGGGTCTCAGCAATGACTTTATCCAGCTCTTCCTGCAACTCTTTCGACTGCCGGTTAAATTCATAGCTGAACATCCGACCGCGTACCTTCTTACGTGCAAAACGATCTTTATCAGCAAAAGACCAGAGCGCAGTCGCCTGTGTTTTATCTTTCTCAGGCTCTTTCATCAACGTCTGGCTACCCTGTCGAATCAGACGCAGAATGTGATTTTTCAGCTCATCCTCGGCAAGCCCTTCGCGGGCGCAAACCACATCTATCTCCCGCGAGATAGAATTAATCAGAGCTTCAACGCTTTGCCCAGATTCACTCAATTTGTCAGCCGCCTGTAACAGCGCTTTGTAATCAGGATAAGTCAGCTCAGCATGATTAGGGAAAAGTGAAATCAAATCGGACGGAACGCTGGCTGCCTGAAGAGCACGTGTGACCTTCGCCTGCGATAATCCCTGATTTTCAGCGATCTCTTTTTGCGACAGACCACCATCTTTTAACGCCAGCAGGCGCATTCCTACTTCCCGCAGATTGTGTTCGCGTGCCGTCTGAATATCCTGCGCCAGTCTGCGGGCTTCATCGGCAGTAATAGCGGCATCAGTGACCAGTACGTCCAGCCCGGTTTTGCAGTAAAGCGCAGCCGCACGCCGACGTGAACCGTCAAGAATCTCAATGCGGTCATCGCGCATTACGCCAATGGCCGGGAAGAACTGCTGAAGCTTAATGGTGCGGATAATATCCCGCAGTGAATCGGGTGTCAGCCCGGCCTGATCGCGACCATTGGTTTCCATTGTGACGAATGTCTTGTTTTCAACATCACTGGCGGGAATGCGTTCAAAACGAAACAGGGCGCGCTTGCCCGTAGCCAGAACGAATGTCTGATTATGCTGACTATCTGGCGTCTCATTTTCCAGCGGAGTCTGGCTGAAGGTTCTGCCAATCGTGATTCTTTTTGCGCTCATACAAACCTCAGTTCAGGCGAATAAATTCGATACGGTCAAAGACGGCTTTTGCAAAGTCCTCTGCAGCAGATCTTGCATTTTTCAACGCTTCACTGCTGCCGACATAAGTCGAAGGATTTGCGGAGATGACCGTATCAAAGGATTCGCCGCAACGTTCGAAGCCATCAAGGCGGGGAAGGGCTGCATCAAGCATGTCACCACCAAAAATCTCTTTTGCCAGGCTATGACAGAGCTTATGGTCTGCTTTATTCGATAGCTTAGACATGAAGCCAATGTTGCCCTGCAGGCGACAGGTGGCGCCGGAATCCTCAATGATCGCAATCAGTTCCGGCAGACGCGTCAGGTATTTAAGCGTGGAATGAAAGTCGACCTGAGCCGGTGGTACCGGCGTCATCAGCAGATCAGAGGCCGCAATGGCGTTCTTCAGGAAAGCATCAAGATGCGGGCCGCTGTCGATAAAGATAAAGTCATAATCTTTCTTCAGTTTGGCAATGACGTTGTCATACAGCACGGCATGAACATTTTGCTGCGGCAAATGTTCAGCGCAAAGCTGGTCCCAGCTTGAGGCGATAAAGGCGTCATCAATTGAGGCAGGCAGCACATCGACACCCGGAATAATCGACGGAACGATAAATTCGTTCACAAGCTCATCACGGGTGACATTCTGCAGCATTGCCTGTGCCGCTGTCGCTTCCACCAGCCCTACTGAACGTTCATGGTTTAAAAACATGGTTGCTGAGGACTGTGGATCAAGGTCAATCACTAAAATACGTAAATCTTCAAACAGCAGATGAGGATGGGCACGAAGTGCATGAGCCAGCGAAACGGTAGAAACCGTTTTAGACACGCCGCCCTTCAGATTACCAACAAAAATGGTGTAAGCATCACTGTGGCGATCGCGATATTTCGGCACGCCTCGATGATGATAGATATCGATAATGTTCTGAATCGACATCGCATATTTAACAGAAGATCCGGCCGCACGTTTATCAAACTGATAACCACTTTCTTCCATCTCATTTACAGCATAATCAACGCTGGCTCGTGTCAGTTTGGGCAACTTTGCTAACGCCGCTTTGGCGTAAACCTGATAGTACGTATTTTCATGCAATTCCTGCTTTTGCGCCTGAATCTGATCGGTAAGGCTTAGTAGCATGCGTTCAGAACGCTGTGCAACTTTCATCACCTGCTTGTCATCGTTAGCCATCGTTGCTCCAAACATGTAGGATTTATGACTTTATACAGAATTCCTGCACGTGAGGCAATAAATTATCTTTTCCACATAATCTTCGTTTTTATGTAACACCACGGTTTTTGTTGCGGTTCATCACACTATTACTTCTGGCCTGCCAATTTACGCAATTCAAATGCGAACAGCGTTCACTATAATCAGCAGAACATTCACTGTAATCAGTAGAAATCGATCCGCAGAGTGAGCAGGGAAAATGGATTGTACAAAGCGCATTGATGCGTCTGAATGTTCACTGTAATCAGTAAAGTCAGTTCTGTATCAGGTGGCTTACCGGAGGACTTATGGTAGTGGTGCAAAAGACAAACCGCATTCAAAAGCCCATGCGGTAAAGCCGGGCTGATGCCTGGCGCTGAACGAGCCAAACGTTCACTGTAATCAGTAGGGTCATTTCAAATACCCATGCAGAAATCACGTTCACTGTAATCAGTAAAGTTGCGCATGAAATAGCAGGACAGGAAGCTGAACCGAATAAACGTTCACTGTAGTCAGGGGTGGGGAGCGGGTAAATTCTGTCTGGTTCATTAAAGCATCGGAAGCTGATGAGATAACAGACAACTGCAGTCCGGGAGCCCCAATGGATCAGCGGGGATGTAAAAGTCTGTACGATAACGTTCACTGTAATCAGTAACCCAGGGGATAGCGAACATTCACTATAATCAGTAGAAAAGGAACCTTGCCACCGTACATTCACTGTAATCAGCAGAAGCGTCAGTTCAGTTCGACCGGAATTGAGGATAGTAAGGCTGCGATTCGGAAATGGATACCTCCGTGGACATTGCTTCTGGTAACGCTCAGGCCAGCAGACATCAACACCTGCACTTGATTATGTCATCACTGCTATCCCACAAATATTCACTATAAACAGTAGAAACAGCAAAGCGTTGCGTCAAATTTAAGCTAACATTCACTATATTCAGCAAAGTATTCACTGTAATCAGTAAAGCAGCATTCCTGAGTTTAATCGTGGAGAAGACAGCTCCGCGCTACAACATTCACTGTAATGAGTAACCGACAGGGGAATACGCAGCACGTCGGTGCTACGACGATGCCAGTCGGCAAACATTCACTGTAATCAGTAACAGTGTCACGCTTGCAGTAATGATAAGTTAAAGCCCTCCATACAGGACGCACGTCAGCCGTGATGAACATGAGTACTGACATTCACTGTAATCAGTAAGCTGCTCAACGGGAATCAGCAAAAAGAGGCGCTGTCCTGCCTGAATCAGAACGTTCACTGTAATCAGCAAAGCCGATTCTGGAAGGAACTAATCGATTAGTATGTAAGCACACACTTACTTCTTAAACCTTATGGCAAAGCACGACAGGAAAAGAGGGGAGGAGGACATGATTTAAAACGTGCCCGTTTTACTGATTACAGTGAACGTTACTGATTGCAGTGAACAGAAGTGGAGTACTGATTACAGTGAATGTGAGAGGAAGGATGCAATGTCACCGGCCACGATAAAAGTGACACTGCCACGCAGAAATGCTGATTACAGTGAACGTCAGGAATTAATCCTCAAACTCAATCTCATCCAGTGAATCGATGCTCTCCAGATTACCGATGCCATCAAGTTTAGGTGTGCGGCTATGAATAATGAAAAAGACTGAGCGGCCACGCTTCACTTCTGAATAATCCAGATAACCAATCTCTTTCAGTTGCTCCATCGCACGCCGCACCACATGATTCTGCGTGGTGGTCTTTGAGCCGAGATTAAGACGCATACGCAAGCGTGCCAACGATATCGGTGCCGGATTGGTCGGCAGGCTCTCAAGGAAGGTGTAGAGCGCCTGTGCAGACTCTTTACGCTTGAGGCGGGAGATTGCCCGGAGCTGAAGCAGCACCTTGTGGTCGAAGTTGTAGAGTTCGAACAACTTAGGGTCGGCCTGAATCCGCACAATATCTTTTTCACGGTCATAATAAGCAGACTGAACAAGGTGGGTATGATACGCCTTGCCGTTGCCTTCAAATGAGAGCGTATTGGTCGCAATGCGGCGCAGAGAGGCATCCAGGCGCTTACGCAGCGCGGCAGACGAGTTGGCAGAGGGAATGCCGCACATCTTCACAAAGTCGATAAACGGCAGTGTGACGGTATCGCCTTTGGTCGGATAGCGCGAAAAGGACTGAATAATGCCTGCCCAGGTTTTGAAATCGTTATCCATATCCAGCCGTGCGCCGGTAATGGTAATCTTTTCGTAGCCTTCCGCTTTCACCAGCGTCAGATTCTTCAGCTCTTTCGTCGCATCCGTTGATGCCATAGCGCCGGATTTACCACGTGCGGTTGATTTCAGCGTCGGCACGAACAGTCCAAGACGCATCAATGCCACCGGCTGAACGGTATTATTCTTGTTGGGATGAAGCTGAATAACTTCGCCACTGTTTTTGGTCACTGACAGAAAAGGTTCAAGTAACGCTTTGTTTTCGTTGTCTTTATCTGCCATGGCTTAGGATCTTCATTCTGTGGATGAAAGGGATCGTTTTCTGACTACAGTGAACATTAGCACTGTTTACAGTGAACATTCTACCTGGTACAGTGAATAAAGTACTGATTACAGTGAACACTTTACTGATTATAGTGAACGCGATCACCCTTTGAGCCCTTGCGGGGTGCGGCCTGCGACGATCGGGGATCTCTTAGGATCTCTCTATGATCTATTAAGGATCGTTTTTTAGGATCGGGTCAGTGTATAAGTGGATAACTGACTGGCAGGTATGATTTTCAGACTCACAGACAGGTTGCGTAATAGCCCCATCTTCGCAACCCCTTCACACTTCCTGAACATCGCCTGTGCAATTCTGACATTCTCAATCGATAAACAACTTCCTCACTATTATTCATTTTTCATCATTAACTACAGCGTGTATCGTTTCTCAATTACTGAACGAATGAGGAATACAGCACCATGACTGAACATGCTCTATCACGTAACCCGGCAACAGGTGAAATTCTGGCACGCTATCCTCTGCAGAACAGCACCGAACTGGAACAGACACTGACAGAAAGCACTTCCGCTTTTGCAGCATGGCAGCACAGCAATATGAGTGACCGGGTGCGCGTATTACGTCAGCTCGGCGAACAGATCCGTCTGAGAGAACAGGATCTTTCTCGCATGATTACGCTGGAAATGGGTAAACCCATTGCACAGGCTCGCGCTGAAGTACTGAAATGTGCAAATTTGTGCGACTGGTATGCAGAATATGGCCCGGCAATGCTGGCCGATCAGCCCACTCAGATTACCGATGCGTGGCAGCGATTCCGTCCCATTGGGGTGATCCTGGCTGTCATGCCATGGAATTTCCCCCTGTGGCAGGTTCTGCGGGGCGCAGTCAGTATGTTGCTGGCAGGCAACACCTATCTGCTTAAACACGCGCCTAACGTCATGGGAAGCGCCACACTGATGGCTGAACTGTTCAGGGCAACCGATCTGCCTGCTGGCAGCTTTAACCTGATAAACGTCGACAACGACGGTGTCTCCGTCGCGATTAAAGATGACCGCATTGCTGCCGTCGCGGTTACCGGCAGCGTACGGGCAGGTGCAGCCATCGCGGCTCAGGCAGGTGCAGCGCTCAAGAAAACGGTACTGGAACTGGGTGGATCCGATCCCTTTATCGTGCTGGCGGATGCCGATCTTGATGAAGCGGTTAAATCTGCCGTTATTGGACGTTTCCAGAATACCGGGCAGGTGTGTATGGCTGCCAAACGCTTTATTGTTGAAGCTCCAATCGCTGAAGAATTTGAAAAACGCTTCACTGCCGCGGTCCAGGCACTCACCATGGGCGATCCGCTGGATGAAAGCACTTTTCTGGGTCCGATGGCACGCGCCGATCTGCGCGATGAACTGGATGGACAGGTGAAAGCAACACTACGTGAAGGTGCGCGTCTGGTGCTGGGTGGCGAGAAGGTGGCAGGGCAGGGTAACTACTATGCGCCAACCATTCTCGCTGATGTTACCAGCACCATGACCGCGTTCAGGCAGGAGCTGTTTGGTCCGGTCGCGGCCATTGCCGTAGCACGGGATCCTCAGCATGCGCTGGAGATTGCCAATGACAGCGAATTTGGCCTCAGTGCTACCGTCTGGAGCGGTAACGAAGAAACTGCTGATCGGCTGGCACTGCAGCTGGAAGTCGGTGCCGTGTTTATTAATGGCAACGGCGCGTCCGATCCGCGCGTTACCATTGGTGGCGTCAAGAAAAGTGGCTATGGTCGTGAGCTGTCACACTTTGGTGTGCACGAATTCTGTAACGTGCAGACCGTGTGGAAAAACCGCCGCTAGTTTTTACTGCGCTGCCGGAAGATAGGCAGGCGCCGTTTTAGCGACCTCACTGAGCGGGCGCAGCAACCGATGCGGGGCAAACCCACTCAGCATCGGTGAAGGTGTACCGCTCAGCATCTCCTCAGCCACCAGTCTGCCCAGTAAGGGGGCAAGGGTCATGCCACTATGACTGACCATCAGATAAACGCGTGCTGACTCACTGATGTAGCCCAGTGCGGGCAATCCATCTGCCGGGCGCGATCGCTGTCCTGTTTCAATCCGCTCAATTCTCGCGCCTTCGGTGTTTTTAAACAGCCGCCGCAACCGACGCAGCATCTCTTTGCCAATCAGTCCATCCGGCGAGACCGGCCGCGCAGGATCGGCGTGCTGATCCAGATCCAGCGCCTGCAGCATCAGGCGACCACCTCCATCCGGCCGCACATTCAGTTCCGGGGTAATCAGATTGCATCTAAGTGGGATCGGCAAAGGCTGCGTCTGCGCCAGAAAACTGCAGGCAACAGGATCGGCGCGGTTCGCATCGGTCATCGCCAGTTCAAGCCCGCACTGACTTATCAGTTCCGGCGCCCAACGGCCGGTTGCCAGCACCAACTGATCGCCGCGCCATTCATCCCCACTGGCCAGCGTAAGATGGACATCCTGCGCCGATTCAGTCAGCGTCGTCACTTCATTATTGCAGACCAGCTGCCCGCCACTGGTACGCAGATCAGCCAGCAGAGAGGCGATAAACAGGCTGGGATAGAGCAGGCACTCCGAAGGGAAAGACCAGGCGTGCTGAACGCGGGGATCGAGCCGCAACTCAGGCATTGCTCCCAGTAGTGCGGCGCGGCTACGTTTCTCTACGGGATAATCGAGCGTCGTAAGCTTTGCTGCGCGCTGCGCCAGCTGACGCAGGGATAATTCATCGGCTGCCCACTCCAGCGTGCCGGTTTCCAGCAGCCATCGGGGCGATGCAGGATGACTGGCCTGCCAGCGCTTATGCTCGTCTATCGCATGGGCATTAAGATCATGGTAGCTGGTGGGTTCTTTGCCGTTGGCATTGACCCAGGCGTAGCTGATCTGACTGGTTCCGTTGCCAGGATAGTTTTTATCGAAGACGGTGACCTGTGCGCCCCGTCGCGACAATGACTGCGCGACGGCTAAACCCAGCACGCCTGCACCGATTACAGCAATACGTTGTGGCATATCTGGTCTCTCCTGAACAGGGATTAGTGAAAAACTGCTACCCGCCGGTTCGCTTACTATTGCGAAGTCAAAGAAGTACGTCAACCGCTACGTCAGGCGGTGGTTTCATCGAACCACGCGGGCACCGGATCGGCCAGAGTGATCCACTGTTCAGGCCCCGCAGCCATCTCCTGTGGTGTCAGCAACGCATGATCCAGCGCGGCACGGACGCTCTTCTCGTCCATCTCAATGCCGATAAAGACCAGCTCCTGGCGCGCGTCGCCGGTACCTTCCTGCCACTGTTCAGCGATAAAGTTGAGCGAATCCGCATCCTGTGGCCATTCAGTTCGCGGCACGCTGACCCACCAGCGCCCGGCATAACCCTGACGTGCCACTGCGCCCGCCTGCGACCACATCGCGGCATATTCCGGCCGACTGGCCAGCCAGAAGTAGCCTTTAGAGCGGATAACGCCATCAAGCTGGTGGTTTACTGCATGCCAGAAACGCTGCGGATGGAACGGACGACGGGCGCGATAGACAAAGTTACGAATGCCATACTCCTCCGATTCCGGTTGATGCTCACCGCGCAGGGTCTGCAGCCAGCCGGGTGCCTGCGCTGCCCGGTCAAAATCAAACCGGCCGGTATTCAGCAGGCAGTCCAGCGGAACCTGCCCAAACTCACTGTTCACAATAAGCGCATGCGGATTAAGCGCCTGCAGCATGCCCTTCAACTGGTGCAGCTGCGCCGGGCTGAGCAGGTCCGTTTTGTTCAGCACCAGCAAATCACAAAACTCAATCTGATCCACCAGCAGATCAACCACGGATCGCTCATCCTGCTCGCCCAGCGACTCACCGCGCGACTGAAGATCATCGACTGAACGGTAATCGCGCAGGAAGTTAAAGCCATCCACCACGGTAATCATGCTATCCAGCCGGGCATAGGCTGAAAGACTTTCACCCGCTTCATCTTCAAACGTAAAGGTTTCGGCGACCGGCAGCGGTTCAGAAATACCGGTAGACTCAATCACCAGGTGATCGAAACGTCCGGCCTGAGCCAGACGTTTTACCTCCAGTAGCAGATCTTCTCGCAACGTGCAGCAGATACAGCCGTTACTCATTTCGACCAGCTTTTCGTCGGTGCGGGAGAGCTGCGCACCGCCATCGCGCACCAGCGCAGCATCAATATTAATTTCAGACATATCATTGACGATCACCGCGATGCGACGTCCTTCGCGGTTGTTCAGAATATGATTAAGCAGGGTAGTTTTACCGGCACCGAGAAAGCCAGAGAGAACGGCAACCGGCAGACGGGGATCGTCTGATGTCAGAGCAGAGAGTGTCATGGTGCTACCTGTAAGAATGCAATTAAAGATATGTTATAACATAACATTTATGGATTTGTTTTCAACCCGGATTTGTGCTTTTGTTTCGGGTATCAAAGAGCGTTTAAAAGGAGCGGAAATGCAACAACTCACGCTTGTCCCGCGTCTGATGCCAGCCGTCAGGTGCGGAGAGAAAACCTCGACGATTCGCTGGCAGGAGGGCCATATCACCATTGGCCCGCTGAGACTGGTGAATCAGCAGGATGAAAATGACGCGGTAATCGTGTCGGTGACGCAGGTCGACACGCTGCGCTTAAGCGAAGTCGCCGCAATGCTGGGAAAACAGGAGGAATGGCCTGATGAGGTGCTGCTGGAAGGGATGCGCGAGCACTATCCGGAGATCAGGCTGAGCAGTGAGGTGCAGCTAATCACTCACCTCACGCCCGCAGAAACCCTGCAGAAGCTCCCTGAATAGTGATCAGCTGTGCTCAATCACCAGCAGCGCCATCGTATCGGCTTCCAGCGCCCGAAAGATATGCAGCTCGTCGCCCGGATAGGTAATGTAATCACCCACATCCAGCTCTACGGCGCTGTCCACCGGCCCCACCAGCGCCCGACCTTTAGCAATAATAATATGCTCTATAGTATTGGGAATATGGGGCTGCGATATGCGCTCACTGCCAGGCTGAACCTCCAGCAGATAGATATCACGCCGGACGCCAGGCGGGCAGGATGCCAGCAGAACCGCCTGATAGTCTGCCAGATCGGCGGTTACTGTCAGGCCCTCTCCACGGCGGATCACCTGCAGACGACGCGCATCCGGCTCCAGCAGCCGTGAAAACGGAATATTCAGCGTTACGCACAGTGACCACAGCGTCTCAATGCCCGGATTGCCATTACCCGCCTCCAGCTGTGAGAGCGTTGATTTGGCGATACCGGCGCGGCGCGCGACTTCGGCCAGTGACAGGCCGGCTCGCTGACGTTCACGCACTAAGGCATTGGCAATGATGCTGATAGGGGTATTCAAACGCACTCCTGATAAACGAAAAGTTTTTTATAACGAACGAATTGTTCGGCTTGTAAAGCGACGCTGCAGTGTTCATTATATCGGATTATATGTTCATTATGAGACAGAGAAATGCTTTTTCCGCAAATGCAGTTGCTGGACAAAGGGGTGATCAAAGCGATTTTTCTGGTCTGCCTGGCTGATGGAATTGTCGGTTTATCCTATGGCTCGCTGGCCTCCGCCGACGGGTTTCCGCTCTGGGTACCGCTGGCGCTGTCAACGCTGGTGCTGGCAGGTGCGTCTGAGTTTCTGTTTATCGGCATCGTGGCTGGCGGCGGCAGTCCCTTTACCGCGGCCGCTGCGGGCCTGCTGGTGAATGCACGTCATCTCCCTTTTGGCATTGCGGTCAAAGATCTGGTGGGAAAGGGTTCCCTGGGCTGGTTTGGCTGTCACATTATGAATGATGAAAGCGTGGTGTTTGGTATCTCACAACCACAGCTTGCCCAGCGTCGCAGCGCGTACTGGCTGTGCGGCATCGGTATCGGCTTAATCTGGCCGGTGAGTGTTATGATCGGGGCGGCGATTGGTCAGTTTATTCCTGATGTCTCAATGATTGGGCTGGATGCGGTGTTTCCGGCGATCCTGATTGCTCTGATCTTCCCGGCGCTGCGCCAGCGCCGAACCAGAATCCCCGCCACCGTCGGCGCGCTGCTCTCCTTACTGGCGACGCCGCTGGTTCCGGCGGGCATGCCAGTACTGTTCTCGCTGCTGGGCCTGCTGACATGGAGATCGCGCAAATGACGCATCAGGGAATGATCATTGCCGGCATCGCCATGCTGGCCGCCGGAACGTATCTGATGCGCTTTGCCGGTGTCAGGCTGGGAAATCGTCTGCCTATCAGCGAGCGCACTCAGCAGATGCTCTCCGACGCTGCCACGGTGTTACTGCTGGCCGTCGCGGCGACCACCACGCTGTTTGAAGGCCAGCATTTTGCCGGTGTGGCACGGGTGGCGGGCGTGGGGTTTGCCCTGTTGCTGGCCTGGCGTCGGGCTCCACTGATTGTCATTATTCTGGGGGCGGCAGCGATGACCGCGCTGTTGCGTTTTCTCGGCGTGGCCTGATGCTGCTTTACACGACTTCCCCGGACATCACTGTAAAGCGCCTCCAGCGCCCAGGATTGCTATCTGACCGGGCATCACGGCATGATGGTCACTCATCACCCGCCGGAGTTTACGCATGAATCGTCCGCTACAGATTGGTCTGTTACTTTTCCCTGATGTTACCCAGCTCGATTTAACCGGCCCGTGGGAGGTATTTGCACGCACGCCCGGCGTGGAGTGCCATCTGATCTGGAAAAATCGTCAGCCGGTACGCTCCGATCGCGGCCTGTCGATATTACCGACTACCACCTTTGACGATTGTCCATTACTGGATGTGATCTGCGTACCGGGCGGGCCAGGACAGATTGCCCTGATGTCGGATGATGAAACGCTGAATTTTCTGCGACGGCAGGCTGACCAGGCGCAATGGGTCACTTCGGTCTGTACCGGTTCGCTGGTGCTGGGCGCTGCCGGATTGCTGAAAGGATACCGAGCGACCTCACACTGGAGTTCCATCGATCAACTAGCTTTGCTGGGCGCGGAGCCAGTGAATCAGCGGGTGGTGCGTGACCGCAACCGTATCAGCGGCGCAGGCGTCACCTCCGGCATCGATTTTGCCCTGACGCTGGTGGCGGAAATCGCAGGAGACGCCGTCGCCAGAGCCGTTCAGCTGCAGATGGAATATGACCCCGAACCACCGTTTTCCTCCGGCTCGCCGCAGACCGCGCCGCCCGCGGAGGTGGCGCAGGCACGGGCGAAAATGGCTGAGTTCATTGCTACGCGCCGTGCAGCAACTGAGCGGGCCGCGCGGCGACTACAGGCTGATCAGCTTACGGACGCCGGGGATGCGCAACAGCAGAAGTGACAGCGCCATCGAGATGATCAGCGTCAGGGCGATGACCAGCAGTTTATCGCCCAGAGTCTGAATGCGGATAGCGGCTGCCAGCACACCAAAAATCAGGTAATGCAGGATATAAACACCGGTCATGGTCTTGCCGAGTGTGGTCAGAAATGAGGTCAGCCATTGGGCTTTATCCGGCAGCCGGATAGCGTTAATGCTGATCACGATCAGCACCACCAGCAGATAAACCTGTGAGCCGGTCAGCACCACATCATTGTGGGTCGCCAGAAAGCGCGCGATAAAGTAATAGCGCTCATACAGCCAGGTAAAGAGATACACCGCGGGCAGCAGTAGAAGGCTCACCTTTATGACTCTGGGTGATGTCAGTAACTGCATCACCCGTGGCGCAGCCATCAGTCGGCCCGTAAGGTAATAAAGTACCCAGGTCCAGATTCGGTACTGTGGCAGCAGCGAAAAGGCCCGCTGGTCCGGATAGAGGCTGGCGAGCAGGTCATAAGCAAAGGCCAGCACCAGCAACAATAAAATCCCTGCTGCCATTGCGCCAGGCCGCTGAATCAGCCAGTCGATTAGCGGATGCGAGATGTAAATGACAATCAGTGCAATCACAAACCACGGCTGGATCAGGTAGCCTTTGTGGTGCATCCCGGCAAACCAGAAAAAGCTGAACCAGAAGATAAAAATCAGCATAATGCGGCGAATTTTGCCAAGCTGCCATGCGGGTGTGTGCAGCTCGCCCGCGTCGAGATAGCCGCTCAGCAGAAAATAGAGCGGCGTAGCAATGGTCGAGATAAAACTCAGCACATTCAGCGTCAGATTAACGTCGTAATGGTAGCTGTCGTAACTCTGATACAGCGTGAAAAACGACACGGCGGTGATGCAGGCCAGCGTCTTCAGCATTGCCAGCCCGGTCTTATTCACCGTGCGCCTCCCGTCCGTGGAAGCAGCGATAGATCACCGGCAGCACCAGCAGGGTCAGCACCGTTGCAAATCCCAGACCAAAAATAATCACCACCGCCATGCTCTGGAAGAAAACGTCGCGCAACAGCGGCAGCAGGCCCAGTACGGTAGTAAAGGCCGTCAGCAGGATAGGGCGGAGGCGCGACGTCGCCGCATCAATAATCGCGAGCTGCAACGGCTTCTCCTGCCGGAACAGCCGGATCTCCTCAATCAGCACGATCCCGTTGCGGAGCAACATCCCTGACAGGCTGAGCAGCCCGATCAGCGCCATAAAGCCAAAGGGAATACCGGTGATCAAAAAGCCACAGGTCACACCAATCATCGCCAGCGGCACGGTGATCCAGATTGCGACGGCGTCACGCAGCGAGTTGAACATCAGCACGGTAATGATGAACATGGCCAGAAAGCCTACCGGCAGCGAACTCAGCAGACCACTTTGTGCTTCTCGTGAGCTCTCAAGTTCGCCACCCCAATCCAGTCGATAGCCCGCCGGGAGTTTAAGCTGATCGATCTGCGGCTGAACCCGTGCCACTACCTGCGCGGACGTTAAGCCTGAGGCGGGATCGGGATCCGTCTGCACCGTCAGCACGCGCGTACGGTCACGACGCATAATCAGCGGGTTTTCCCACTCCAGCCGGAAGTCAGAAATCACATTGCTCAGCGGCACAAAGTGCTGCAGGGCAGCGCTCCAGAGCTGAATGTTTTCGATGTGATCAACACTCTGCCGCTCTTCATCAGCCGGATAGAGCATCACCGGCATCAGCCGCGATCCGTCCCGGAAAATGCCCACGGCATCGCCGCTGAAATTCATTCTCAGCGCCTGATCGATATCGCGCTTATCAATGCCCAGCTCCTGACCACGCAGTGCCGAATAGACCGGGCGGATCACTTTGCTGCGCTCCTGCCAGTCATTACGCACCGGGAACGTCGATCCATCCGCCAGAAAAATCGCATCCAGCTGGCTGCCGATGTGACGCAGCACTTCCGGATCCGGGCCGGTTACTCTCAGGGCAATCGCGCTGTCACTGGCGCTGCCAAACTGAATGCGCTTGATGCGCTGATTCACCTGCGGGAAGTTCTGCTGAATATAATGCTCGGTCTTCAGCGCCAGTGCATCCAGCTGCCGGGCATCCTTAACCCGCACCATAATCTGTGCGAAGTTGCTGTACTGGCGCGCCGCGTCATACGTCAGGGTAAAACGCAGTGCACCCTGACCCACTGTGGTCACCGTTGCCGTAACAGCCGGATCCTGATTAATAAACCGGGCTATTTCCCCCGCAGTATCTGCGGTGTAGTGAATATCGGTGCCGTAGGGCAGCCAGAGATCGGTAAAAAAGACCGGCGTGCTGGATGAGGGGAAAAAGTTCTGCTTCACCAGAGTAAAGCCATACAGCGACAGTGCCAGCAGCGCGACCATCGTCGCCAGCGTGATCAAGCGAAAACGCAAAAGGCCGCCCAGCGCCTGGCGGTAGAGCCGAAAAACGATGCCCTGGTAAGGATCGGAGAGGTCAGTTTTGGCGGGCTTCGCTGCGCCACGACGTTTCTCGCTCCAGTTAATAAATACCGGGGTCAGTGTCAGCGCGGTTACCCAGCTCAGCATCAGCGAAATCAGCAGCACCTGGAACAGCGATTTACAATATTCGCCGGTTGAGTCCTGCGACAGGCCAATCGGTGCGAAGGCAAGTATCGCGATAATCGTGGCACCCAGCAGGGGCAGGGCTGTACGGCGTACCATGCGGGAAATCGCCTGCTGTAAAGGATGTCCGCGCTGATGATCGATCTTCACCCCTTCGACGACGACGATGGCATTATCCACCAGCATGCTGAGCGAAATAATCAGCGCGCCCAGCGATACCCGCTGCAGTTCCAGTTTAAACAGGTACATGATCAGTAGTGTGCCGAGCACGTTAAGTGCCAGTGATGCGGCAATCACCATGCCGCTGCGCAGGCCCATAAACAGCAGCAGCGTTCCCACTACAATTGCCAACGCCATCAGAAAGTTGAGGATAAAGCCATCAACAGACTGTTTCACCTCGTGCGCCTGATTGTAGAACACCTTCAGGCTGATCCCGGCGGGGGTATCCTGCTGATAGTGCGCTATCCGGGCGGAGAGCGCGTCGCCAACATCAATCACGTTGACGCCAGGCGCAAACGAAATGCCGATTGCCAGTGCCGCTTCACCATCGGCAAAGTAGATATTGGCCGGGTTATCGGTCACGCCACGTGTCAGGGTGGCGATATCGCGCAGATGCACGTTCTGCGGGCTGCCCGCAGGCAGAATGGGCAGATTCGCCAGGTCGTCGAGTGTCTTTAGCTCGCCGGTAGGGTGAAAACGGATGGATTCGCTATCGACCCGCAGCGTGCCGGCACTGGCAACACTGTTATTCCGGTTCAGCAGATCGGCGATGCGCTGCGGCGTCATACCATAGGCGGTCATTTTGCTGGCGGAAAGGGCAATGCGGACCTCCTCCTGCTCAACGCCCGCTACCGCGACTTTCGCCACGCCCGGCACCAGTACGAGATCGCGCCGCAGCTGATCGGCATAGTTACGCAGTTCGCTGTTCGTAAAGTCTTTGCCGTGGATAACGAAGAAATAGCCATACACATCGCCGAAGTCGTCGTTCACCAGTGGAGCCTGCACGCCTGGAGGAAACTGCCGGGCCGCATCGCCGACGCGGCGACGTAGCTCATCCCAGATTTGCGGCAGCTGATCGGCAAGATAGCGGGTGTGGATATTGACGGTAATCTGCGACAAGCCGTTGCCTGAAATAGACGTGACATTGTCCAGTGATGGCAGGCGCTGCAGCGCATTCTCCAGCGGCAGGGTCACCTCTTCTTCGACCTGCTGGGCTGACGCGCCAGGATAGTGGGTGACAATCACCGCCGACTTGATGGTAAACAGCGGATCCTCAAGGCGGCCAATGTTCAGCAGGGCATAAATGCCGCCCACGCCCAGCAGCAGAATAACCATCCAGATGCGAATGGGTTTATCAAGAAAGTGCTCCTGAATACGCATTATAACCCCCGCTCACGCTGCCAGATGCGCACCGCTTCACCGTCACGCAGCTCACCCACACCGGCAGCAACAATGCGGTCGCCCGGCTGCAGCCCGCTGATAATTTCAATGCCCTGCGCGGTAAGACGACCTACTTCGACGGGGCGATCTTTAATGCGCAGAGCCTCGCCATCCTGCTCAACCAGCCAGACGTGCGGCTGATTAGTGGGGCTGCGATCGGGATTGAACACCGCAGCCGCCGGTACCACCAGCCGCGGCTGCGCTGGGGCATTCGGCAGGTTATGCAGCTTAACGCGCACTGAGCCGCTAAGGCCGGCAACGCCAGGCAGATCATCGGGACGCAGCATGGTCAGCACCACCTGGTACGTCAGCGTGGCAGCGTCGGTCTGGCTGGTGTGCTCTTTATATTGCGCGTTGAAAAAGCGGCCTGGCAGGGCGTTAAACTGCACCTCCGGCTGATAGTGAATATTCTGGATGTCCAGGCTGGTAAAGAGGGTTTCAGGCAGCGTGAAGATAACATCGAGCAGATCGGCCCGGGTCAGCAGCGCAATCGGCTGTCCGGCGGCTACGACCTGATGATTACGCGCCTGTACTCTGGCAATCACCCCATCAAACGGCGCGCGCAGGGTCAGGAACTGTAACTCTTCCTGCGCGATTTTCAGTGCGGTAGCGGCGGCATCACGGTTAGCACGCTGCACATCCATTTCCGATTTTGAAACGGCGCTGCGCTGGGCCAGCGTGTTAAAGCGCTGAAATTGCCGCTCCGCCAGATGTAGCGCGGTCTGACGATCGCGCACCCGTAGTGTCGCATCCGTGTCGTTCAGGGTGGCAAGAATTTGACCCGCTTTCACGGGCGTTCCGTCACGGATGTCGAGCTGTACCAGCTGGCCCGCCCTTTTGAAAGCCAGGTCGGTATTATCTCCAGCCTGAATACGGGCAGGAAATACCCGGATATTCTGCGCAATGTCCGGCTCAAGGGTAAAAACTTTTATTACGCGGGGTGGTGGCGCGTCCGGTTCTTTTTTTTCATCGCACGCTGTCATAAATAAGCAACAGAGAAAAACAGGAATAACCTTGCGTTTAATCATTTTATTCGCCTTAACATCAGCTATTTCACTGCGGTTTAATAAGCGTTAAGGCGTCATTAGCCTGGTGCTTATCGCCACCGGGATAAAAATATTTTTTAATATTCGTAATCTTATTTTAACGAGACGGCAGGGCCGCTTCGCCTGGATCGGGTTACGCTGCCATATGAGAGACCACCAGCCAGGTCAGTAAGCCGACTAATGTGGTTGCGGTGACCGCGAGAATAACGAAACCGCAAAGCATGATAATGCTCTGTTTTTTCATCAGAGTTTCCTTTTGCGAGCCAGAGTACAAGCCGAAGCACACTGCATCAGCATACTTAAACCTTACCTAAACAAAAACAACGTTGTTATTCTCATAATATAGGTTAGATTTAATTTAGCCATTTTATGTTATTCATCAGACGTTTCTTACCTAAATATGATATCGGTCATTACCGGCGGGAGCGGCTCCCCGCAAAATGCATGTCTTTTAATTGCGCCTTTAATTCATCGCTAAATGGCACGAGGTTTATATATGCTAAATAATGATAAGCAGGATAAAGCGTTAGCTTTATCTGAGCGCCCCTGGTATCAGCGTAGTGTAGTCGAGATATTTTCTGACCTGCAAAGCTCTCCAGCAGGATTATCGACTGCTGACGCACAGGAACGTCTGCATAAACAGGGGCCAAACGCGCTGCCGCAAAAAGCGGATAAATCAGCGCTGCTCAAATTTATCGCCCATTTTAAAGATGTGCTGATTTATATTCTGCTGGCCGCAGCGGTGATCACCGCGCTTATGGGCCACTGGGTTGATACCTTTGTCATTATCGGCGTGGCCGTTATCAATGCCCTAATCGGCTTTATTCAGGAGAGCAATGCCGAGAAATCGCTGAAAAGCATTCAGAACATGCTCGCCAGTGAAGCGATGCTGGTGCGGGACGGCAAACAGGTCACCGTCGCAACACGCGATATTGTGGTCGGTGACGTGGTGATGTTACGACCCGGCGACAAAATCCCGGCTGACCTGAGACTGTTTGAAGTTAATAACCTGCGGGTTGAAGAGGCGATACTTACCGGCGAATCAACGGTGGTGTCGAAGAAAATCGACACGCTGAGCGGTGAAAAATCGCTGGGGGACCGTCTGAATCTGGCGTTTTCCGGCACCACAGTCAGTTCCGGCACCGCCTCAGGTGTGGTCATCGCCAGTGGGGGTGACACGGAACTGGGCCATATCAACGAAATGATCAGCGGCATAAAAGAGGCTAAAACCCCGCTGCTGGTGCAGATCGACAAACTGGGTAAAGCGATCTTTTTCATCATCCTGCTGATGATGGTCGCTCTGTTTATCTTCGGTTACCTGCTGCGTGACATTCCATTGGGTGAGCTGTCTCTTTCCGTGATCAGCCTGGCGGTTGCGGCCGTGCCGGAAGGTCTTCCCGCTATCATCTCCATCATCCTGTCGCTGGGCGTGCAGTCGATGGCGCGCACTAAAGCGATTATCCGTAAGCTGCCGACTGTCGAAACACTGGGCGCGATGTCCGTGATCTGTTCCGATAAAACCGGCACGCTCACCATGAATGAGATGACGGTGAAAGCCGTAGTGCTGGCGAAGAGCCGCTGGCGCGTCAGCGGAAACAGCTATGAACCCAAAGGGGAGATTGTTGCTGAGCAGGGCGACGCAAGTGGACTCTCTGCGGCCCAGGATCCGCTGTTTCAGCAGTTCCTGCATGCGGTAGACACCTGTAATGAAAGCCAGCTGCGTCAGGAAAGTCAGGGTCACTGGACGATTGTTGGCGGCCCGACTGAAGGCGCGCTGAAGGTGCTGGCGGCGAAGGGCCAGACGACACCTCAGCCGGTTGAGGTGGTGAGCAAGCTGCCGTTCGATTCCCTCTATAAATATATGGCGGTCAGTTGTGTTGCCAGCGGCGAATCTTATGTGCTGCTGACCGGTGCGCCAGATGTACTGCTGACGCTGTGTCAGCAGCAGCAAACACCGGAGGGCGCCGAGCCGATTGATCGCGCTTACTGGGATGCCGCCATCACCACTTACGCCAGCGAAGGGCTGCGCACCGTAGCCGCCGCCTGGAAGCGAACATCTGCACCCGTTACCGCGCTGGACCATGCCGATCTGAAAAGTGACATGGTGCTGCTGGGTCTTGCCTGCATGATGGATCCCCCACGCCCGGAAGCGATTGCCGCCATCGACGAGTGTCAGAAAGCGGGTATTCGCGTCAAAATGATCACCGGCGACCATCAGGAAACCGCGATGGCGATTGGTCAGATGCTGGGTATTGGCAACAGTCAGGCCGCCATCACCGGCTACCAGCTTGAACACATGAGCGATGCCGAACTGGCCGACGCCGCAAAAACCTATGACATCTTCGCCCGAACCAGCCCGGAACATAAACTGCGTCTGGTGAAAGCGCTGGAAGCGAGCGGTGAGATCGTCGGCATGACCGGCGACGGTGTGAATGACGCACCGGCGCTGAAACAGGCCAACGTCGGCATTGCGATGGGCATCAAAGGCACCGAGGTGACAAAAGAGGCGGCCGATATGATTCTGGCCGACGATAACTTCGCCACTATCGCTGCGGCGGTGAAAGAAGGACGTCGCGTTTACGACAACCTCAGGAAAACCATTCTGTTTATCATGCCAACAAACCTGGCACAGGGCCTGCTGATTATTATCGCGATTCTGATGGGCAATCTGCTGCCGTTGACTCCGGTACAGATCCTGTGGATGAACATGGCGACGTCGGCCACGCTGTCGTTTGGTCTGGCGTTTGAACCTGCTGAAGCCAATGCGATGCGCCGGCCACCGCGTAATGTGAAAGCGCATGTAATGGATGCTTATGCTATCTGGCGCGTGGTGTTTGTCGGCCTGCTAATCTCCATCAGTGCCTTTGTGCTGGAGGCCTGGCTGCAACCGCGCGGCTACAGCGCTGAGTTTATCCGCACCGTCCTCCTGCAGATGCTGGTCACCGCGCAATGGGCTTACATGCTTAACTGCCGTAATTCTGATGGCTTCTCACTGGATCGCGGTCTGCTGAAAAACCGCGGAATCTGGCTGGTGACGCTGGTACTGATTGTTCTTCAGGCGATCATTATCTATGTGCCATTAATGAATACGCTGTTTGGTACGCGCCCACTGCCAATTAACTACTGGCTGATTTCGCTAATTGTCAGCATCGCGATCTTCATTGTGGTTGAGATCGAGAAACGCCTCACCCGCGCATGGCGGGTGAAGACGGCGTCACTGAGTTAACTCTGACTCCGGGTCCTGCTGCGGATTGCTCGCCAGCAGGACCTTCTTAATCAGATAGGTCAGAGGAATAGCCAGTATCCCGCCCGTAATCCCCAGTAATGCCTGCCAGAAGAGAAACGCCAGCAGCTGTGTGGTGAGCGCCAGATTGAGTCGTTTACCAATCAGCAGAGGTTCAATCACCGAACTCAGGCAGAGGTTCAGCACCATAAAGAAGCCTGAGACCGCCAGCGCAACCTGTAAATCAAACATGATGTAGCTCTGGATCACTGGCGGAATTGCGGCCAGGAAAGAACCCAACACCGGCACGTAGTTAAAAATAAACATTAACACGCCCCAGAAAAAGGCAAACTTCAGTCCGATCAGGTGTGCACCTAAACCCACGATGATCCCGCCAAGAATACTGGTCAATGTTTTCACCCTGGCATAAACAATAACGCTCTCAATTCCCTCCTGCAGCGCCAGATAAAAGGCCTGATTTTTTCCGCTGACCCGCTGCTGAAGCGCCGCTTTCAGCAGCGGCATCTCATAGAGCATGAACAGCAGCATCAGGAACACCATGATCCACCAGGAGATGACGCCGGGAATTTGCGTCAGAAATGCAGTGACGATGCGCACTATTGCCCCCGCATCCACAAAGGTCAGCAACTGGTCGGGCGTCATACCGATATCGAGGCGGGCAAAGGCCAGCGTCAGCTGTTCAAGCCGGGCCGCCAGCAGCACGGGCGCCTGGCGGCTGAGCTGCATCAAATCGGGGGTCAGCACGGTTAACTTGAGGATAGTGACCACCATGATCAACAGCATCAGCATAATCACCAGTAGTGACGAGACGATGCGCGGTATGCGTTTGTTTTCCAGCCGGGTAATCAGGGGATCAAGCATGATGGCCAGTAACATCGCCAGCAGAACCTGATTGATCAGCGGTGCTGCCAGATAAAGGCCGGTGAGAATAATGGTCAGACAGGCGAGGATAAACAGCACGCGTGCCAGTGGCGGCCAGAGGGTGAACCAGCTCATTCCCATGATTGGGCTCCTTCAGCAAAGATAAGCTGCAGTATAGATGAGGCTTAAGCTTCAGTGCCTTGCGTCAGGTCAGAGGGGGGAGGGTCTGGAGAAAGGTTATGAAATGCGTATCAGCGTCATAATGCATTGTTTAGCTGCTGGGAAAAAGATTTTCATTGCGGGACAAATGAGTCTATCTTAAAGGAAATGATCATTCTCTAATGGTGTTTGCGATGAACGATAACCGTTTTAAAGAGCGGGGACGACCGCGGGCGTTTGATACCGATGCGGCACTGGACAGCGCAATGCTGGTATTCCGGCAAAAGGGCTATCACGCCGCCTCGATAGGCGATTTGGGCCAGGCAATGCAACTCACTACCGGCAGCATCTATAAAGCTTTTACCGACAAGCGCACGCTGTTTGCAAGCGTCTTTGCTCGCTATCTCTCAATGCGTAACAGCAGTTTAGCCGCGCGGCTGGCGCAATGTGAAAATGGCCGTGAGAAACTGGCGGCGCTACTCAATTTTTATGTGGATTCAGTGCGCGATGTCGAAGGTGAGCGCGGCTGTCTGGTCGCTGTCAGCGCCGTGGAGCTGCAAACTCTGGATGAGGAACTTGCCGGAGCCGTCAGCGCGGCGCTAATACGCAACCAGCAGAATCTGCAGCAGATAATCAGCCTGGGTCAGCAGGATGGTTCGATCAATCCCGCACTGGACAGAGAGGCCACCGCTTCGTTAATGCTTTGCATCGTGCTGGGGATGCGGGTAGCCGGTAAAGTTGCTGCGACCCGGCCCGATGTCAGCATCATCCCCCTGGCGCTGAAATTACTCGACTAAATTTTTTATTCATTAAGGAAGTGATCGTTTCCTTATTTTCCGGAGGTTTTATGCACGTATATCCACTCCACCAGCACCACTTCATTAATATTGACGCGCAGCGGCTGCACTACCTCAGCGCAGGCAGTGAACACGCTGAGACTGTGGTTTTGCTCGCGGGTTTCCCGCAAAGCAGTTATGCCTGGCGGGAGGTTATTCCCTTGCTTGCCAGCCGCTTTCACGTGATCGCACCCGACCTGCCAGGGCAGGGTGATTCTGACTTTCCAGCCAGTGGTTACGACACTGACAGCGTGGCAGAGCGCATACTGGCGCTGCTGGACCTGCTGGGTATCGAACGCTTTCATCTGGCCGGGCATGATATCGGGGCGTGGGTCGCCTGGTCACTTGCGGCAGGCCATCCCGAAAAGGTCAGGCGTCTCGCGCTGCTGGATGGCGGCATTCCCGGCATCACACTGCCTGACTTACTGCCAATGGTGGGTGATAGCGCCTGGAAAACCTGGCATTTTGGATTTCACTGTGTGGATGATTTACCGGAAGCGCTGATCACTGGCAGAGAGGCGATCTACCTGGACTGGTTTTTTAACCGTAAGTCAGCTAATCCACATCGCATCGATGCGGCAGCCCGTCGTGAATATCTGCGCGTTTTTCAGCAGCCCGGAGCCTTGCGGGCCGGACTGGCTTTTTACCGCGCTTTTGCACAGTCGGCAGAGCAGAATCGACAGCGCGCGTTAACAGGCAAACTGGCTTTACCGCTGCTGGCTGTCAGTGCCGACCAGGGATCGATACCCGATATGGCCACCCCGCTGCGCACCGTAGCGCATCAGGTAAGCAGTGAAACTGTTCTCAACTGCGGCCATTTTATTCCCGACGAACAACCCGAGAAATTAGCGGAAATACTGGCAGACTTCTTTGTTCCCTCTCCGGATAAAAGCGCAATATCACCTCAGTGACAGTAGGGAAAGTAATGTCGTGTGGCGGATTATTAATATTATTGCTGATCCGCTGTTATCTCATACAGGTTTCCAATAAATAACACTATCTTATTGATTTTTAAGCATGTAGAGCAGGCTGTTGCGCGTTGCTTTCTGTCGCGTGCTGTGAATAAATAAACGGTCATCAACGTCCGCCATCAGGATAAGATTAAAATAGCGGTCGGCAGCAAAGTGCCGATCGCATATTGCCGGGGCTGCTATGAATCAGGAAAAAGCACGACTGGCCGGGGAAATAAAAGCCAGAGTTAATGAACTTGAATCGCAGTTAGTGGCGATTCGACGTGATATCCATGCGCATCCGGAATTAGGCTTTGATACGCTGCGTACCGCCAGCCTGGTCACAGAGTATCTGCAGGCGCTGGGACTCAATCCCCGCACCGGCGTTGGTCGCAGCGGTGTTGTGGTGGATATCGACGGCGCAGAGCCGGGTAAGACGCTGCTGTTGCGCGCCGACATGGACGCGTTGCCAATCCATGAGCAGACCGGTTTACCGTTTGCCAGCCGCTATCCCGGAAAAATGCATGCCTGTGGGCATGATATTCACACCGCAACGATGCTGGGTGTGGCAACGATCCTGCCGCACTATCGTCAGCAGCTCAAAGGCCGGGTCCGGCTGATATTCCAGCCCGCGGAGGAGACGCCAGAAAGTGGCGCTGAGGCGATGATTGCGGACGGCGCGGCAGATGGCATCGACTGGGCCGTGACCCTGCATAACAAGCCTGAACTGGCTGCGGGGGAAGTCGCCCTGACGCGCGGGGCCAGCACCGCCTCCAGTGATGAATTCGACGTTACGGTACATGGCGTATCGACCCACGCGGCACGTCCTCACATGGGCACCGATCCGATTATCGCGACCGTGCATCTCATCAGCCAGCTACAGACCCTCATCTCGCGTGAACGCGATCCCGCTTACTCCGCCGTATTAACCATCGGGCACATTCAGGGTGGTACCACCCACAATATCATTCCCGATAGCTGCCTGTTTCAGGGCACCATCCGGACTAAGTCGCCGGAAGTACGCGCTGCTATGGAAGCCTCGTTTAAACGGATGTGCGAAGGGGTGGCGCTGGCGCAAAACGTACGGGTGGAGGTTAACTTCCAGCGCGGCGTGCCGCCTCTGATGAATGACGATCGTTTGATCGATTCACTGGAACAGATTCTGTCGCATCAGTTTGATAAACCCATCATTGCGCAGCCCAGCGCCAGCTTTGGTGCCGAAGATTTTTCACTGTTCACGGAACGGGTACCGGGCTGCCAGATTCATATTGGATCGGCCACGCCGGGCCGTGACGATCACCTGCATAACTCCGACTATCAGCCGGACGAACGCAGCATTACCGCCGGGACGCAGGCGCTGACCCGCCTTGCAATTGATTTACTCTCTTAATAATAAATAAATGAGGTTTATATGATGATGCGTAACCGCCTGTTCACGGCTTCTCTGACCGTCGCGCTGCTCGCCACTTCCGCGTTCAGCCAGGCGAAAGATTTCGGCACCCTGAAGTTTGCGACTGAAGCGGCTTATCCTCCGTTCAACCAGACCACACCGAGCGGCAAAATCGTCGGCTATGAGCCGGATATGGTGGCGGAACTGGCTAAACGTGCTGACTTTAAATATGAAATCATCGCCCAGAAATGGTCGGGCATGATCCCAGGTCTTATCGACGGTAAATATGATGCGGTGATCGATGCGGTGACCGTAACGCCAAAACGTGCTGAAGCGATCGATTTTACCCATCAGTACACCGTCAGCGTCTCCAGCTTTGTGACTGCGAAAAAAAGCCCGCTGGCCACGCTGCCAGGCAGCGGCACGATTGTGACGGCGAATGATGACGCCGGCATGAAAAAAGCAATCGACGATCTGAAAACCACGTTCAAAGGCAAAACCATTGCGGTGCAGGTCGCCACCATTCAGGCGGATTTCCTTCAAAAATACCTGGGCGATGTTGCCACTATCCGCACCTATCAGGCGGGTCCTGAAACCTTCGCCGACCTGATGAATGGCCGGGTGGATGCCGTCATGGCGTCTCGTACCAACCTCAACGCCTTTGTGAAAAAACATGCTGAGTCGATCAGCAGCAGCGGCTATGGCTTCTCCGGTGGCGTGCTGGGCGCAGGCTCGGCGATTGGTCTGCGTAAAGGCAACAGTGAGCTGCAGCAGGTGCTGAATCAGGCGCTGGACGCCATGATCAAAGATGGGACGCTGAGCAAACTGTCGATCAAATGGTTTGGCGAAGATGTCGCGCCGAAAGCGTAACCGCTGATGCTGATGAATATTGACTGGCAGATACTGGGCTTCGGGGATGAGGGCTGGGGTGGCGTGCTGCTTAATGCCGCCGCCGTTACCGTCAGCGTATCGATATGCGCCTGGCTGCTGGGTGCGTTGCTGGGCAGCGTGCTCTGCTGGATACAGATTGCCGGTTCGCGCTGGCAGCAGCGACTGGCGGCAGGCTATATCACACTGTTTCGCGGCGTGCCGGAACTGCTGGTGATCTACCTCTTCTACTTCGGTGGACGACAGGTGGTCTCCACCGTGGGCACCGCGCTGGGCTTCCAGGGACCGTTCGATGTGAACGGCTTTGTGGCGGGCGCGATTGCCATCGGGCTGATCTCTGGTGCCTATCAGAGCGGGGTATTCCGTGGCGCCTTCTACGCCATTCCCGGCGGAACGCTGGAAGCGGCGACCGTGACCGGCATGGGGCGGCTGATGATGTTTCGCCGCATTATCGTGCCGCAGGCGTTACGCACTGCGCTGCCCGGCATGGGCAACCAGTGGCAATCGGTGATCAAAGAGTCGGCACTGGTCTCGGTCACCGGACTGGTGGAAACGATGAACCAGGTCTCCACCGCAGCCAACTCCACCCAGATGTCCTTTTTCTTCTACAGCGTGGGTGCGGTGATCTACCTGATTATCACCACCTGTTCCGATATGGTTTTCCGCTACGTGGAAAAGTTTGCGATGCGCGGTCAACAGCGCGTGAAGGGATAAGGAGTCCACGTGGATATCATGTTTTTACAGCAGACGCTGCTGGCGCTGCTGAAAGGATTGCCGCTGACCATCAACCTGGCGCTGCTCTCACTGTCTGGCGGCGGCGTGCTGGCGCTGCTGCTTAACCTGCTGCGCATGACGCGTGTCGGCAGCGTTTTCTGTCGCTTCTACGTCTGGCTGTTTCGTGGTACGCCGCTGCTGATACAGATCTTTATGGTCTATTACGGTCTTGGCAGTTTACCGGCGGTGCGGGAAAGCCTGTTCTGGCCGCTGCTGCGCGATCCCTACTGGTGCGGCTTGCTGGCGCTGATTCTGAATGATGCCGCCTACACCTCGGAGATCCTGCGCGGCGGGCTGCGTGCCGTCAGTCAGCAGTCGCTGGAGGCCGCTAAAGTCTCGGGCATGTCGTCGTATAAAATCTTTACTCGCATCACTTTACCGATTGCGATTCGGCAGGCATTGCCGGCTTACAGCAATGAGATCATCTCGATGATCAAAGCGACGTCGCTGGTCAGCACTATCAGCCTGATGGAGATGACTGGCATTGCCGACTCGATAGTCTCTTCCACTTTCCGGGCGCTGGAGGTGTTCCTGAGCGCAGCGGTGATCTATCTGATACTCACCATGCTGGTCAGCAAAGGCGTATCGATGCTGGAACGACGCTTATCACCTTACTATTTTGGAGCACGCTCATGACCGCACCCACCATCATGCTGAGTCATCTCAGAAAGAGTTATGCGGGACACGAAGTGCTGCACGACATCAGCCTGACTGCGCAGGATGGCGATGTGATTTCGCTGATCGGTGCCAGCGGCTCAGGCAAAAGTACGCTGCTACGCTGCATTCCGTTTCTTGAAGTGCCACAGGCAGGCGAAATTGCGGTCGGCGAGGTGAACGTCACGCTGGATAACGCCGACGAAAAACTGAGCCGCGAGCAGCGCCGTCGCATCAAGCTGATGCGAATGCAGCTCGGCTTTGTATTTCAGAGCTTCAACCTGTGGCCGCATAAAACGGTGATGCAGAACATCATTGAAGCACCGGTTCATGTGCAGAAGCGCAGCCATAAAGAGGCAATTGAAGAAGCAGAAGCGCTGCTCCATAAAGTGGGACTCTATGCAAAACGCGACGCCTGGCCGTCGCAGCTTTCCGGCGGACAGCAGCAGCGCGTGGCGATTGCCCGGGCGCTGGCGCAGCAGCCGAAAGCGATCCTGTTTGATGAGCCGACCTCTGCGCTGGATCCGGAGCTGGTGGGTGAAGTACTGCGGGTGATCCGCAGTCTGGCAGAAGAAGGGCGCACCATGATTATCGTGACTCATGAAATGGGCTTTGCGCGTGACGTATCGAACAAAGCGGTGTTTCTGCATCAGGGGATGATTGAGGAGTCGGGCTCACCGGAACAGGTGTTCCTCGATCCGATCTCGCCGCGCTGTCGTGCCTTTGTGAACAGCCACTTTGAGCGCAATGCAGGCTAAAGCAACCGGGATGATGCAATCTGGCTTCAGCACTGATGGCTATTGTTTGAAGCCATGTTCAGGATTAATCACTCTGGCGCAGGCCGCCCGTCAGCTGGATAAACACCTCGATCATCTTCGGCAGTGCCTTTTCCGGGTCACGGCTGGAGCCGACCCAGAGTGCGGCATTCAGCGCTGCGCTGTTCAGCAGATGCGCGGCGGCATCGGCGTCTACCGGCTTGATCGTTCCGCTTTCGATCAGCTTCACAATCGTTTCGCGCGTGGCTGCCAGACAGCTGTTCTGGCTGGGCCAATGCGCGGGATCGCCCAGAAACGCCGGGCCATCGCGCAGCACAATACGCTGCACTTCGGCCTCCATGGCTAACTGAATATAGGCAATGCCTTCTGCCACCAGCTTCTCCCACTCATCTGCCACGCCAGATGCGGCTGCTTTAGCCCGCTGCGCCATCTCACCATCAACCTGTGCCACGACCGCTGCCAGCAGCCCTTTTTTATCGCCGAAATTATGGTAAAGCGCACCACGGGTCAGGCCAACGCTGGACGTCAGTTCATCCATTGATGCTGCCGCAAACCCTTTTTCAGCAAATGCGGTGCGCGCCGCTGCAATCAGCTTTGCACGGTTCTCTTCCATTGTTTCAGCGCGACGTTTAGCGGCCATGAGATCTCCTTTCACATACGGCTCGTATATCATTTGACATACGCAGCGTATGTGTGATTAATATGACATACGCCGCGTATATTAAATCATTCCTGTGTACGCCGCATCCTGCTTTGCCGACTGGCGTTATGAAAGGAACCACTATGATTACGCGCGAAACTGTTTTTCCCGCTGACCGCCATGCCCTTTATCAGCAGCATGGTTATTCTGCTGCCATCCGATCAGGCGATCTGCTGTTTGTCTCCGGTCAGGTGGGCAGCCGTGCTGACGGCACGCCCGAACCCGATTTTCCTGCTCAGGTTGAACGGGCGTTTGAAAATCTGGCGGCAACACTCGCTGCAGCAGGCTGCACTTTTGACGACCTGGTCGATGTCACCACGTTCCACACTGATCCGGAGAACCAGTTTGAAACCATCATGCAGGTGAAGCAGTCCATTTTTCCGCAACCGCCTTACCCTAACTGGACCGCGGTGGGGGTCACCTGGCTGGCGGGATTTGATTTTGAAATCAAGGTGATTGCCCGCATTCCGGCACAACAAAAATAATCCGGTGATGCCGCAAGAAAATAATTAAAACTTTTTGCATCCGTTTTCTTCACTCATTCGTATTAACAGATGAGGGCACATCGGCCCTGTCTGCAAACTCAATGAGGGAAGTGAAAATGAAACCATTCCTGCCAACTCTGCTTTTTTCTGCATTAGTTTTCAGCGGTGCAACCTATTCCGCATCCATGGACAGCGATACGGTCATGGTTGGTGGCGCTGCCATGTACCCGTCAAAAAATATTGTTGAGAATGCTGTTAACTCGAAAGATCACACCACGCTGGTCGCGGCGGTTAAGGACGCCGGTCTGGTTCCGACACTTGAAGGGAAGGGGCCATTTACCGTTTTCGCGCCGACCAATGCCGCCTTTGCAAAATTGCCGCAGGGCACCGTCGACTCTCTGCTTAAGCCAGAGAGCAAACAGAAGCTCACCAGCGTTCTGACCTATCACGTGGTCGCAGGAAAACGGGACATGAAAGCACTGGAGAAAAAAATCAAAGCGGGTGGAGGCAAAGCGGAGCTGAAAACGGTAAATGGCGCATCCCTGCGGGTGATGGCAAACGGCCCGCACAACATTCAGCTTAAAGATGCTCAGGGCAATGTCGCTAACATTACCACTTATGATGTGAATCAGAGTAACGGCGTCATCGACGTTATCGATACCGTGCTGATGCCGTAAAGTGTTACTTATACGGTGTGTAGCCACTGATACTGTGGCTACATCTTTAACAGGGAAGCCGATGACAAAAACTGTGCCTCAAATTCAGGCTGACTTAATGAACCAGATTGCCTGCGGCGATAAATCTGCGCTGGCGCAGTTCTATCACGTCCTCTCTCCCCGGCTTTACGGCATTATTCTGCGTATGGTCAGACGGCGCGACTGGGCAGAAGAGATCCTTCACGACACCTTTATTCAAATCTGGCAGTCGGCAAACGACTACGACCACAAGCGCAGTCAACCGCTGATCTGGCTCAGTCACATAGCAAGAAACAGAGCGATCGATTTTCTGCGCAAACACGAGAACAGATGCTGTTCGATTGAGGAAATTAGCGAAGCTGAAGCGGGTTTTCAGCGTTCACATCTATCTGACGAAAGTCCTGCTGAAGCGCGCCGCCTTCAGCACTGTATGGCGCAGTTACCGTCAGAACAGCGACAAAGCCTTTCGCTCGCCTATTATCGTGGCCTGTCACAGAGTGAGATCGCACTTTCCATGAGACAGCCCGAAGGCACGGTAAAAAGCTGGATACGTCGCGCGTTAACCCATATTCGGGGGTTTTGGCCTGGAACTAGGACTTATGATACTTCCTGGCGCAATATGTAAACGTGCAAGTTTATAAACTACCAGTGCAGGAATAAACATCCTGCACACACTGGCGTGAGCAGGAAAATTGATCATATGTTCTTTGTTGCGCTTCTTTTGCAGAAAGCGATTAATAAAGTCGCGCCATCATGCATGTCATCAATCACCACTTCAGTAATAAATGCCGGAACGTCTTTTATGGTTACTCTTTCTGACAATCAAACCTCTTTACGGCCCAGATACCGCTCTTTCATCAGCGACAATTTAATGCCGATATCCAGCGCTGGCGAGGGTGGCATGATATTGGCTTTGCCCAGCGACAGCATATCTGCAATATGCGGGTTATCCTGTTTCATCATGAAATCCGCCAGCAGCGTGCCTGCCACGGTCTGCTTTGAAATGCCTGCGCCGTTACAGCCGCACGCCGTGCAAATAAATTTGTTCAGCATACCCCATTCCGGCGCGCCGTTACGCGTGACGCTGATGGTGCCAGACCAGGTATGGGTTATCTTCACACTGCCCAGCGTTGGATAGACTTTCTTAAATAAGTGCTCATGCAGCTGGGTCGCCTCATAAGTCCGGGCCGCATTTACCTGCCCCCTGAGCGCGGGTATGACATGCTGGCGAATCAGGAAACGGCGATCTGAGGTAAAACGAAAGGTCGCTCCGGCAATGGCGTTAACCGGCGTGAGTCCCCAGCTCTGCATGGGGGGCAGGGTAGCCAGTTGTTCGTCCGTCAATGGATCGGTGATGCTGGCGAAGGTTGCCATGGCAGCCTGACGCGAAAGTCCCGGACGCAGCTCTGGTGATAGTGCATTGGTGGCCAGCATCACTTTTGGCGATTTAATCACCCCAAAAGGTGTCAGCACTTCAGCCGTGCTGCCGTAACGGATCCCCAGCACGGGTGTGTTATCGAAGCGCTGAACATTCTCAGGTAAACACGCGTTCAGGCCAGCAATCAGCTGTGCTGGATTAACCAGCACGCAGCCCGGTGTATAAATCCCTTTGCTGTAAAAGCGCGTACCGAGTTTATGGTACAGCTCCTCACTGTCTGACATCTGCCACGGCTCGTTCATCAGATCGAGATGGCTGGCATATTCCTTTAAAATAGCGTCGTTACCACGTTCAGCCTGACAGTGATATTTACCGACCTGTTCCCAGTCGCACTGAAGATGATGCTGGGAAATAACCTGCTCCAGCTGACGAATGCCTTCCTGAAGCAAATTCTGGTATGCGTTTGCCTTTTTTAATTCGGCAGTTGAGCTGCCAATATTATGCGGCAGGCCGATAACGAAGCCGGAATTACGTGCCGATGCGCTTTGCTGTGTGCTATGAGCTTCGACGATAATGATTTTCAGGTTCGGATTAATGTCTGCAAGGCGGCGCGCAAAGGCGACGCCTGCAAATCCTGCCCCGACGATGACCCAGTCTGCAGTGATATCGCCCTGCAACGCAGGCTGTGGCGGAAAACTGTGCTCACCCGCAGGCCAGCCCGGTTGATTATGATTGAATGGTATCGATGCGTAGCGCAATTCCCTATGCCTTATATGAAAAATAAAGCAGTTTTATAGGGGAAAGCGGGATGTCTGTGCCAGCGGTAATCTGACTAATCTTGATTTCAGACAAGTAAAATAAAGTGTTTTTTTCTGCACAACCCGGTGTGCACGGATTTGCCGAGAGGAGAGGATAACGCGCCCACAGATTTGCTCTTCAGGACCGAAAAATCACGCTGTGAATTTCAGCCACCACCTGTAACGTTGCCTCTTGAATGCTCCCTTCATTGCGACATAAAAACCAGCCGTTGCTGGCAACTTCCTGCTCAAACGCGCGGGTGCAGGCGATATGTTCTTCCAGGCGGTGAATTACCGTACTTCCCAGGCCACGCGATCGTGCTGCGGCTCTTTCCCAGGAAATTTCCGGCGCAGTGACCACCCCGACATGCAGATCTGGCGTGCGGACGTTGTGCTCACGGTTTAGCTGCAGAACCTCTGTAAAAGGAATCATCCGTCGAAACGCGGCATCTGATGGATACCAGCGATCCATCAGGATAACGCTGTTTTGCGGCTGTTTAGCCAGTACGTTCTGTGAAATCCAGGCACGACTTAAAGCAAAACGCTGACAGATTTCCCCTTCCAGATCTGCTGAGGGATCTCTGGCAAGCCGGTTAACCAGCGCCATGGATTCTGCCCTGAAAGGATCGCTCTTTCTCTCGCTGAGTCGGATCACTTTCATGTTGTCTGCCCTCAGCACTTGCGTGATGGCTTCCAGCAATGTGGTCTTGCCAGCGCCCTTCGGCCCATCCAGAGAAACAAACAGTTGACGATTCATGACTGGAGTGACGATAGAGTCAGGATTTCAGTAAAACGCACATTTGCCAAAAGCATGTTATTTCCTGGTGTGAGAAGCGGATAGTGTCTTAAGCCGTGGGCCATCTTTGTGAGAACAAAATGGAGGAGTATTCACAGACGATAATGGATACGATAAAACGGCTCTGCCTGGCAGGCCTTATCATCCTATTTTCGGATGCATGGAGTAAAACCTGCGTCCTGTAGTTTACGGGAACAGCCTGGAAAACAGAAAGTTCCTGATTTAGTCTGCTGACGGAGGGTTTGAGAGAGAAACGGACCTGAACGCATGCGACGCTCATGTAAACGCAGGACAAAAATCGTTTCTGACAGGGAATCGCATCGCATCAGTTAATCCGTAACGGGTAACATTTTGTCCAGTTGTAGTTGATCTTTGCCAGCGTCAGTTCTCCGGCGACATCCCCAAAATCAACGGTCTGACGTTCCAGAAAATAGCGACGCAAGGTTACGGGTAAAAAAGCCGCGTTGTAGCGCAGCAGGGTGCTGTGCCAGAAGGGGGCCGGTAAAGGGCTGCCGGAATGACGCATCAGCAACTCATGTTTCCAGTCAGAATCGAGCACTTTTTCGCAGAATGACTGGCGCATGGCTACGGCAGGACTTTCAGGGATCCCTGCGAGCAACAACTGACCGGGCAACGCAATGAGCCGGAGATTCCTGATAACGATTTTCTTCGCATCAAGTCCGGTCCAGATAGCCGTCAGCTGATCCACCTTTTCGGGCAACGACGCGTTTTCGTGATAGAGCGGCAGGGTCAGAGGTAAAAAGGTAAAATGAAAACCGTCTGCTGGCAGAACATCGGCTAGTGGATCATCTCTGGTGAGTTGCTGCAGTTCACACAGCAGACGTGTGACATCAGAGGATACAGACGGCTGTATGCCTGCTGCGAGAGCGAATTTTACCGGATCGTAGTAGTTCCCTTGCCTGATATCGCCAATGCCTGCATTTTCTCCCCATATCGCAACGGTATTCTCATTTGCAGAACGGTAGATGTTGTGCAGATTCATCGATTTCATATCAGCCCTTTTGCCATTTAAATCTGTTTGTCGCTAAGGATATTTCTGACTAACGTTTCAGGCTACCTGATTAATCTTTAAGTGATCATTTGGACATTAAAAAAAATGTGAAAGGTTAATTCAGTGCGGATCTCATCCGAGGTGTCTCTGTGGCTCATCGCGCACGTTTAACAAGGTGCTAAACGTGCGCCTCGGCCTTGTAGCGGACAGTGGCAATTTTTGAAGACTGGTAGGTAATCTGACGCAAAAAGGCATTCGAAACATAATGCAGTATCAGCTTTTAACACGCCAAAATTCCAGAATTTCCCTGGTAGCCAGATGTACATGGAAAATGGCTGGACAGCCATTATGGCGACTCGGGGCAGAGGCCGGTTTTCAGTCAAAGAAATCGACAGGGATGATGCACGAACTGGAACGCTGGATGGTGCCGGATAAGCTGCCATTGCTCAGGCTGGCACAATCCGGTGTTTTTTAGGGAGGTTTGGCATTTGCCTGAGCTGGCAACTCCATCAGCTTTTGCAGTTCAGGTCCTGCAGCACGACGTATCAGCATTGTTGTACTGTCTGTTTAGTCTGCAGGCATGAGGCCGCCGGAGTAATCAATCTCCGGCAGACCGCGTTAACAGCATACGGATAATTACGTAGATGCCCTGGTTCCGCTCATCCCGGGAGAACCATCATGTCCTCCCTGACTCCCGCCGCTGCCACCCTGACCGCCGACGCCGCCTGGAGCGGCATCGCCGCCGTTTCCGCCATTACCTGATCCGTCACCATTACCTCCGTTTCCACCATTTCCGCCGTTTTCCCCCCCATTACCGCCGTCGCCGCCATCTCCGTTGCTGCCAGAACCGGCATTCCCTCCGTCTCCCCCGTTTCCATCACCGCCACCGTCGCCACCATCACCATCACCGCCGGGTGAATTATTCCCGCTTCCTCCGTTGCCACCATTCCCTCCATCGGCTCCGTTTGTGCCTCCATTTCCGCCATTTCCGCCATTTCCGCCATCTGAGTTGGAACCCGTGCCAGCGTTACCGCCGTTACCGCCATTACCTCCGTTCAGACAACCGGTGCCTGGTACGCCATTTTTACCATTTTCTCCGTTGGGTGAAGTGGCGTTCCCATTCTGTCCATTCTGACTTTCACAGTCAGACAGCTGGATAGCGCCCTGCGGCAGTGTCTGACTGAAGACTGGAAGGGAAAAAAGAAGTCCTGCCGAAAGCGGTATGAGAATCAGAGTGTTGAGCAGCTTTGACATAAAATTTCCATCCTTTAATTAATAGCCGCCTTCCGGAGGCGACCATTTTTAGTAAGATTTAACAGCCTGATTACGCGCCGCCGCCGTCACCACCACCATCACCGCCATCACCACCGCCGGAACCATTGCCGTTAGCTGAGCCGTTGCCAGTGCCGTTACCATTACCGTTGTCGTTCCCGTTACCGCTGCCGCTGTTATTACCGCCATCTCCGCCCGGGCCACCTGGAGAATTGGCTCCAGAGCCGCCGTTACCGCCGTCACCACCATTCGCATCGCTAATAAGTACGAAGGTATGGGAGAAGTGGTCAGTAAGCGGTTCGTTAATTAACGGTGCGGCGACAGAAATTCGCGCCGCAGAGAGAACAAAAAGACCTAAAGCAAGAGTTAGTTTTTTGTGTCTCATAATCCATCCTTAAAGGTAAGAAATACATGAGATAATCGCGGCCCATCCCGTAAGTAATGAGCCATTTGATTAAAGGTAAATTCATTAAAAATTAAAATCACAGGAGTGTAATGAAACGTATATCGGTGTCTTAGGATGTTTTCATTTGAATTTGAGCGGAGACATCGGAGGTGTTAATTCTTTGTCAGGTCATTGAGTGTATATAAAATTTAAGGCTAATAATTAATCTGCTAATGGTTTGCTCTTTTCATGAACATACACACATTACACTCTTATTAAAGTGGTTTTCTATCAACAAAAAAAAGTGGCGTATATAAATTTAAGAAAAAAGGCGAAAATTTCATTTCTGTATAATTATGCTGACTATTAAGAGGGATGTTCTGATGGATATTATTTAACGATTCTGAACTAACTTTAGCGAACCTTTGAAATACAGATATTTCAGGAGGTACTGCCAGAACAGCTACAGACGAGACCTTAACAGCTAAGGAAACTGCTCAATATCGTTCGGCTGCAAAACAGTAATGCTGTGAGAGCGTTCAGTGTGCGGCCGGTTAATAGTTCGCGGTAGCTTCTCAAACAACCAACTGCCGGAACATGGCCCCCTTCAGCTCCCCGGCGTTGCCGGGTCGTCGAGCTCCACTGCGCTAACCGGCAGTGCCGCTAAGCTCTGCCGAACCGCTAAGCGTTCCGGGCCTGACGGCCAGGGTCTGATGGCGAAAGGCAGGGTTAGCCTCAGCAGCCTGCTTACCGTGCGTAATGAGCGGAAAGCGGACTTTGTATTACCGGTATCATTGAACTCTTAGAGCATTCCACTCATCGCGGGTGATTTCCCAAAGCTCAGAATCCAGAAGGCCGCTGACATACTCCTTCTTGACAGTTTTGATAGGCCGCATTCCGCTAGTGACCGAAATACGCTGAGAGCGGCGGTTAAGGGCTGCTTTAGGTGCGCGTAACACCGGTTTATTCAACACATTGAACCAGTAATCTGTAGCCGCAATACTAGCCTCACGCATATAGCCCTGACCCTGATATTCCGGTGCGAGCCAGAATCCACGATTGTTATCTTCTTCATCGTAAAGACAGATCAAGCCCATAACTTTATCTGGTATCTCACGATTTCTGATAGTCCAGAACCATGCAATTCCTTTCGCCATGTCAGGCAGAGCAACGTTATTGACGTAATTTTCTGCACCATTCTCTGGATAAGGCCAGGGGACCGATGCCACCATATAGCAGACTATTTCCCAGCGAGGATAAAGCGTCTGGATCTGCTTAGCATCTTCGGCGACTAATGGTTTTAAAAGCAACCGATCTGTTGTAAGTGTGGGGGTTAGCATAGGCAGTTATCCTTACTGGTTAATAAATTCCTGATCAGATTCTGTTTACCTTACGAAAAATATGCACATACCGTCATCTGTTACATCATGCAAAGATGGTATTACGGCTTCAGCGTCCGCTTCTGGCACATAGCGGGCATTCAATTCTCCCATTGTTAGCAGCATGGCGCTTTGAAAGCGTATTGCCCGTTTTTCAGCTGAGGCTATGACGGGTTAAGCTAACCAGGCCAGAACGATGGTCGAAGGCTTGCGAAGGCATCGTGATGCGCTGTTACAGAAACCCTTTTAGTAAAAGCTATCAAGGCCGTCTGCCAGCCTGTTTTGTGCTGTTCAGCGAGCGTCTTGCATAGCTAAGGCTGAATCACCTTTCCCTGTTCATCAAGCAGATCCGTCAGAAGTGCTGTGCCGTCGCTCCCCACGCGAAATGCCCCGTATCGTGCCTGCGTGAAACGCTCGCCATGACCTTCCTGAAAGAAATAAGCGTTGGTGCCGACGGTCAGCGAGCCGGAGTGTTGATGGTATTTTACCCGTAGCTGATTCGTCTGTAGCGGCTCACCCTGATCAAACCGGGCCTGAGTTGCATGACGCTGCGCATCGAGGTACACAATCAGAGTTCCGCTGGTGGGCAGGCATGGCGCTGACCGGGTTGCGCCGCAGGCCACCGCCTGTTGATACAGGATCTGCTCCAGCGGTCGGGTGAGGGCATAATTCAGCGCCATGTAATCACCCTGCATCAGGGAGCGCGGGTCAACCGGCGCAAGGGGTAATATCATGACCGCGCCCTGTTTCAGCAACTGCTCTTTTTGCCAGATGCTGACATTAACGGTCACCAGCGCCAGCGCTATCACCGCGCCTGTCAGCCATCGGCTCTTTTTACGCGTTCTCACTCGCACCTCCGATCTGTGCGGGTAACACTTTTGTGACGACCCACGCCAGCCCCAGCAAAATCAGACCACCAGCCAGCAGCAACAGCGCTTTATGCAGCAGCAGCACTTCCAGGAAGTAATACCAGCCAATGACATACAGCACCATGAACCCGCCACTGACCACCAGCAATCCCGGACTTCCCTGATAACGTGCCATCAGAATTAACCACAATCCCAGCCCGATACCCGGCGCATAAAGGGCGGCAGCCCCGCAGATAACGGCGGCGGGCAGCGTGATGATCGAAAACAGCGGCTGACTGCTCTTTTTCTGACTGAGCGCACTCAGCACTAAGCCTGCCGCAATACCGGTGCCTGTCGCAGGCGGAAGCATAGAAAACTGCGCAGAAGACCAGAGTAAATTCATGAGAACCGCCGCGTTTATGCCGAGTGAACTCAGCACCATCAGACCCGCCGGGATGCCATACAGCAGGGGATGCACGGCGTCAGCATAGGGTCCTGCCAGTAATCTCAGTTGATGACTGACAATCCACAGCCACAAAAACATCACCGCTGCCACCAGCAGGGAAACAGCAACGCGGCCTGCCGTTGGCGACAGGTAGAGCAGGGAAAGTAAATAGCCCGCCAGCACCAGAAAAAAAGTCAGGGCAGTGATGGCCATAAATCGGTAAGTGCTGTCAGGCATCGCCACCGCCATCGCCGCGAGAATCGGTAATGCGCACAGTGAGCTCAGCATCATAAAGCTGACGTCATCGCTCTGGATTTGTAACACAACGCCGATAACCAGCCCACACGTCGCCGCAATGGCCCATGCCAGCCCAAGGTGATACTTACCGTCACGATCGCTGCGTAACAGGCCGCGGGCAATCACGGCGAGGACCAGTGAAGGCCCGATAAGGGTCACAGCATTCGGGTCGTCGAGCAGGTCAGTGCTATAGAGCACCAGCGCCATCAGTAATAGAGTGATGATCGCGGCGACCCAGCCTCCGACGCTCAGCGCCAGCCTCAGATACCAGGGCAGATTGGATGCGTGACCGCGTTGCTGAATCTCCCTAATCTGTGCGTCGCTCAGCAGACCCTGATGACGCAGGGCATCTGCCAGGAAGGTCAGCCCGGCCGGAGCCTGATCGAGCGGTCCCTTTTCAGCCAGTTTGCGCTGCCACTTCAGCAGGATCGAACCATTTGCCGCCACCCAGAAAATCATCAGAACGCCGGTCAGATACAGGTCAGCCGTAACATAGGCTACAAGGAATAACTGCATGATCAGTGCGCAGCCCACAATTGTCAGACTGGTGATGCCCAGCGTCAGCATACAGAGATCAACATGGCGATAACGGTACAGGTAATAGCCTGCCAGCAGGGTGGCCACCCAGCCGCCCGTGACTAACGTAAAGTGGTTAGCACCGTGCCCGTCAGAGATATTTCCGGCCACGATGGCGGTCAGCAGCAGCAGTAAAAATCCGGCCATGACGCGTGAGAACCAGCGGCTTGCCAGCCAGCTCTCAGGATGATGCGTTATTGCCCGACAGGCCAGAAATTCCCTGATAATCAGGCAGGCTGCCAGCAGTGCCAGATAGACGTGCAGCACTGTCGTCGGGAGCCAGAAGAAGCTGTCAGACACGGCGAGCTCCAGCAGTGACGTCGGCAACGTGGCGGTGTAATAGAGCTGGAACGCCAGGTTAGCGACCAGCCAGCTGCAAAACCACAGGCTGTTTTGCCGGGCAATCAGCGCCAGCGGCAGAAGAATGCATAACCAGGCCCGGAATAGCTCCCAGCTATCCGCACCCGTCTGATAAATCTGTCCGTAAAGCGCAAAGAGAGCACCGAAACTTAATCCTGCTGCCAGCAATGCGCTGCGTGCCAGCGTGCTGTACCAGCGCCACCAGACCACTACCGCCAGCGCGACGATCAGCAGTTCGGTCAGGGCGAATTTCGCCATCTTCGGCAGCCAGGCCCAATTCCAGGCAATAAAAAACACCGCACCTGCAACCAGTGACAGCAATCCCAGACAGCAAAGTACCGGGATAAGAAACTGACGCCACTGCGAATCGGAGGGGCTGATACCACAGAAAGCAAAGATGCGCTGGCAGGTTTCCGGGCTCAGTCTTCCGACGTTGACCAGACCAGCAATCTGACGGCAAAGATACGCTGCCGTTCGTGATGGCATCCCGGTTATTCCATCAGGTGCAATCTCCCTCATACAATCTCTGCCTCTGTTTGCGGTGTGAGTTTGATGACGATAACCACGATTCTTCCCTGCGCTCACGCTTTGCTGAGCGGCCGATAATTTTGCTGAACAAATGTAAACATCTTTTGCGGGATATAACAGTGTCAATCTAATACGAGGGGGGAACGCTGCGCGATCCGCCACACTCTTTTGAATATGAGCATCGCTGACCAGAGCACCTGCGTTTACTGATGTCATAATCCTGATCGTTTTGTCTGAACAGACAGGTCCATCCCACTGAGCTCACGGGAAAATAATCACTCTGTTAACCGCCAATGTTTCCCGGTGATTTCATTTTTCTGTCACTTTTATTCTTTAGGCTCGTGGCTTTCCTTAACGGATATAAAAATATGAAAATAAAAGCGATTTCTCTGCTTATCGGTTGCGCACTCTCTTTATCAACATTAGCGGCACAGCCGAAAGTTGAAAGCTACGTCGTCAGTTTCCCTGAAGGAACGCGCGTGAGCTACAACGGGGCATTCGCCAGCGCATTTCCTCAGGGTCTGCCGGTGGGTATTGGTTCCGGTTTGCTGTTTACCGGTAAGCAGGGGGAGGCGCTGACCTTTGTTACCGTCACCGATCGCGGACCCAATGCCGACTCACCTGATGTCGGTAAGAAAGAATCAAAAATATTCGTCACGCCGGACTTCGCTCCACTGCTGATGAATATTCGGGTGCAGAACGGCAAAGCCGAGGCCACGGATGCCCGACCATTGCATGACGATAAGGGCAATATAAACGGATTGCCGTTGCAGGATGGCGTCATTGGATCAACTAATGAAGTCGCGCTAAGCGATACGCTGAAAGCGCTGCAGGGTGACAACCGTGGTCTGGATACAGAAGGCATTACGCCGGATGGCAAGGGCGGATACTGGCTATGCGATGAGTATGGTCCGTTCCTGATTAATGTAGATGAGCGCGGTAAAATCCTGGCGATTCACGGGCCGCAGGCAGCCGAAGGGGAGAAATCCATCGCAGGCGG
Organism: Pantoea sp. XY16; assembly: GCF_025153065.1. NCBI lineage: Bacteria > Pseudomonadati > Pseudomonadota > Gammaproteobacteria > Enterobacterales > Erwiniaceae > Pantoea > Pantoea sp. XY16. The sequence goes on from NZ_JANZNP010000005.1 coordinate 375,883, forward strand.
TCTGCCGAACATACTCAAATGGCGTCAGCCAAACCGTGGCTTTGAGGGGATCACCCGCATGCCCGATGGGCGTATCATTGCCGCGGTGCAGAGCACGCTTAATATCGACGGTAAAAGCAAAAAGCAGGCGCGCTTTACCCGCCTGGTGAGTTTCGATCCGGCGACCGGGAAAACCGCGATGTATGGTTACCCTATCGACAGCGAGGCTTACAGTAAAAACAGTGACGCAAAAATTGGCGATATCGTGGCGATCGACAATCAGCATATCCTGCTGATAGAACAGGGCACCGATAAAAACGATGCGATGCGCAACCTTGTCTATAAGGTGGATCTTAGCCCGGCTACCGAGCTTTCAGCATTTGATAAGCCCGGTGAATACCCGGAGTTTGACGACGAGAAAACGCTGCTGAAACGCGGCATTAAGTTTGCCGCTAAAAAGCGGGTGGTTGATTTACGTCAGCTCGGCTGGCAGCAGGAGAAAGCCGAAGGGCTGGCGCTGATCGACGATAAAACGCTGGCGATCACTAATGATAATGACTTTGGCGTGAAAGCGGTGATGCAGGATCCGGTTGAAGGTAAGAAGCGTAAGGATTATCGGGTGACGGAGCAGGGGACGCTTAAGGTTGATGACAAGCCGGTTGCCACGACTATTAGCCTGAAGCCACTGAAGAAACCGGAGTCGGACAGTGAGTTGTGGGTTGTTACGCTGGCGGAATCGCTAAAATAAGATTCAAAGGAGTAAAGCGTTAACGTTCGTTTTTGGTCAAAGCGGACAGATGCGCATGTTAATGTCCGCTTTGTGCCAGAAGCGGACATTACCTAATTAAGTACCGGCAGCCGATGGCCAGCACGGAGCGTTTGACGAGGCAGGCGTCGTCAAAGCTGCTATCACCGCGCATCAGATAAGTAGCGACCATCAATACGGATTCTGAAAAAAGTGTCACTGTCTGCGGCCGCACAGAACGCCTGGTAAACCTTTGCCGGTACGGCAAGCTAGCGCCTGCAAGCGCCGTTCCGGTACTCCAGCTCCAGCACGCCTGTAGTCGCGTCGTATCCCGCGCTTCTGAAAAGCGCAGATGTAACTTCATGTCTGTTCATAGTGTTCTTCCGGGCAGGTCCCTGATGAAGAGAATATTTGATCGTAAAAGCGCGGGGCACCCGTGCAGAATACCTGTACAGGGTAAAATACAATGGCATACAGCATGCTGTTTACTTGCGGCTAATCCACTGCGTGTCCTTGACTATGAACGCCCCGGGCGTTTACTGAAAACTTTATAAAGTAGTGATTTTATTTGTTATAGGTCTTAACCGGTTTACACGTCGGCGTGCTTACGGTTGGTTCCTGTAACGGAAGGCCAGGAATCACGTGGGCTTCACAGTCTAAAATACGCCCCTTATCAGTAGTTGCGCGATACGATATCACCTGAGACCCGAGCGCGTCAGGCTTAGACATGGAAACATTAGTCACAGTTATCTCATCGGAAGACCCCAGGCCTAACATTTTGGAAGTATCAGCCTGTAGTATCGGGATTGCGAGATCAGGAGACATCGTAGTACACGCACTTAAAAGAAAAGAAATAGCTGAAATACAGATAATTTTTTTCATGATTTTAACTCCAGATTATTCATGTTAAATTTTATTTGCTAATTACCAATGGTCTACCAGCAACATATTTAGCTCATCGTTAAATGGTCAAGATTATTGATATAAGTATTCCTTTTAAGTAATGGTTTTTATTTGAAGTCTAGCAGGTATTCAGGTCAGTTTATTCCCCAATAATGTAATATGCCGGTTGTACCGAATCCCCAGCCTCCTAATCCACAGTTACCTTTGACTTCGTAGTAATCGATTATGTTCGTTTTGGGATCAGCCCAGAATCCAACTCTACATGACTCCTGCACATGTTGTGTTTCGAACTGATTAACCAGAACCTGACGGCCTTGTGACGTATCCATATAAGAACCGTTGAACTTTTCCTGATCGTATTCAAGTCCCTTAAAGTAAAATTGATAAAAATTATGTCCGTAAAATTTACTTTCCGTACTGACACTTGTTTCTGTACTAACAAACAATGGATTACCGAAAACCCTGTAGGCTTCATTGATGTTTTTTCCCATAAGATTTGCTGCTGCCGTCCGCTCCGGAGCCAGGGTAGAGCATCCTGATAGCAGCCAGGCAGCTGAAATAGTAACAGCTATTTTATTAATCCGTTCACACATTTTTTAAGGCCTTCTTAAAGGTAAATTCACTCAAGAAACAGCACCATATATTACATAGTGGTAATAAATTCTTGATTAATGCCCTGCCAGGTGCCTTTATTTCATTTCCCTTATATTCAGGATTGCCACCTAGCGAAAACCATTCTATTAATGTGCGCTGTTAGAAAAAAACTTATGACAGGTGAATTTATAATCCTGAACCCAGAAGTTATGCAGAATATTTTATTCCCAGTCATGACGCATACCATCCATACCGAATCCCTACATCGCCAGCCAAAGTTAACTTTACTATTTTCGCTCCCGCCAGCTAACGGTAAGATGCCAGGCGGAAGAGCGGGCGGATACGAGCGAATGAGAATTAAAAAATAAAAATAATGAGTCAGGAATGATTTTTATTTTCTCAATTAGCTCATAATTTAATTACATAATCCAGTCAGAAACAACTTTGTTTTTGGTAAAGTAAATTGTCAAAGAGTCGCTACGATGCTCTGAATTTCCGGTTACTTTATCAGAAACAGAAGTTATATCATCCTTGGTGTTCTGTGCTATAGTGGCACTAGTCATGGCGCCGCTTAGTGCTGAGGTTCCGGGAATGTATGAAAGCGCTTTTGAAAGCGAACTCATGTTACCATCCTTATTAAACGACCATACGTAACTACCGTCTGAATGTGATGTCTGTCTGTCTGGTGTGCCATAGAGAGCCTTAACCTCAGATTCTGTCGTTTTATTAGGCGTGATGTGAGCTGAAACATAACTCCGGGTAAACTTATCCTCACCGCTGAAGGAGCTGCATCCTGAAACAAGTAGCATAAATGAAATTGCTGCCGCATAAATCTTCATAATATTGACCTTATGATATTTCCTGAGTTGATTGAATTTTTATGACAAATTACCACCGAAGTTTTGTCAAAGTTTTTTCTTATACTGAAAAGCCCGTTTTTAACTGATGTTCTCCCAGTAATTGCCGGATTATGTAAGCTTTCTCCATATTAAATCCAGATAAGAGCAAGACTTACTAAAGAGTTGGTTTTGGTACCGGTATACTTCCATCAATCAATTTTGCCCCTTCAGGTCTTTTTGGGCAGCCACCTGATGAATACCATCTTGTTATTATCCCTTGCTCAACCAGAAATCGCTTATCACAGTTTGCATATTCAGGAATATAGTTCCACATACTTGAATCGTATCCATTTACAATCCAGTTATACTGGTAATCCAGTATGCTGCTTCCGTTACTCAGAGCCTGGCTGTTTTGAGGCGGTCCCCACGCCATTACCAGTTCATCTGCCGACGACCCTACCCATGATGCAGCGATATCTGAACTGGTCTGATAACGCTTATTAAAAATCAGGTTGCCGAGTGGAGAGCCTGCACATCCAGTCAGTATTAATAAAGGAATAATTAAATAAATGCACCGCATATGATTTCCCTTAAATCATTATTTATAAATTAAGATATTTTATTCTCATAGCTTCAGTTACTTTTCAACATAACACCCCTTTAACCAGAGGGTTTAATATTGCTCAGGCTGAATCTAATAAAATAAAAAGTTTCTTAGTATCTTTAATACTCCACATCTCTACATGCATTTTTCTATGGCGCCGCGCAGCTTTGTGACGGCTCAATGTTAAAATCGTTGAGCGGCCCCTTAATTAAAGACGAAATTTTTCAGTAATACATCGACAGATTTGCAAAGTATAAAATGAATCGCTGATTCATATACTTGCTGTATTACTGCAGTTCAATTTTCTGCCTTTTGTTAGAAAGACCACCTGTCGAAAGCCATTTTGTTAGTATGCCCTGCTCGACAAAAAAAACATGAGCACAGGTTTCATAATCCGGCATATGATTGCGCGTTGTTAAACCATATTCATTTACAGGCCTGTTATACAGGTAAGTCAGTGTGCTACATCCGGCACTCCGATTCAAGCTATATTGCGGCGTACCCCATGCAATCAGCAGTTCATCCTGCGATATCCCTACCCATGATGCAGCAATATCTGAAGCAATCTGATCACATTTATTAAGTATAAGATTACAGGATGGAGAGCCTGCACTCCCCGACAAAATCAAGACAGGCCTGATTAAAGAAAGCCACCTCATTTATTTCTCCTTCCCAGAAAACCTTAATTTTGCAAAAGCGACATTGAAAGATATTCTTCATTTTTTCAACAGGGTATCTCTTTTTCAGATCATCTTAAGGCTGTACTGTCAGAGAATTAATAAAAGTACTAGATTGTGCAAATTCTTCGGAATGAATACATGTCCCGTAAGGTACAGAACTCAAATTCCCGAATGGTAATGTTACCAGCCTTCGCAATCATTTCTCTCCACTCCATACTTTTTTCCCTATACTCCAACATTTCCGCTCCATCAAGCGTCTGCAGAAGATACCCGAGCGTAATATGGTACTGATAGGAGCAATGATCGTCGCGACGAATACCCGTTATTTCTGACAACTCATCTCTTATTTTTTGAAGACGGTTGTGTGTGGTTTGATCGGCCGGTTTTAGCGGGATGAAAAAATTATCATTTCTTCCCGGTAATGGTGCGTCTGAGTCCACTATGAAATCAAAGCGTTCAGACAGGCCTGGCTGACGTAAATTAAGTTTATCCAGAAAACATCTGTTAAGCTCCTCCAGCGCCAGCTCACGAGATATACCGGCTGGCCATGGGCCTGAATGACGATCGCACTCGTTTACACCGGTAAAAAGCGTAATGTGGTAACTGCTGGATGGAAGGGCCGTCATTTTCCTGAAAAAACGGGTTTCCGGCAGTTCTCTGTATACATTAAGAATTGTATCAAAAGTCTCAAATCCTTCCCCCTGCTGTTCAAGGTGGCCAAGAAATGTATTACCCGCAAAAGGTAAAGGACACCCGGAGGATGAAAATTTTCTTCCCACATCCGGGGCGTAACTGACAAAATCACGTGACATATCCCATCCTCTTTTACTGATATACGGGCCGGCGTACCCTTTACACCAGAGTAAAACTAATCCGGCACTGCTACTTTTTTATATTCAGTGTGTAATATAAAGGCAGCATTGCTGCCCCGCGTGACGCACCCTCTTTACTGAAAGCAGAAGCTTCAATTTGTGCTGATGGCCGTAACGGCTCTAATCGTCCGCTGACTCTCAGCCTGAGCTCCTTCACCAGCCGGCCGACGATTTTTTTAGGCATCGCGCCACCCAGCGTGATGACTTCAGGGTCCAGCCATTGGATACAGCTGAATATAATGGGTTCCAGTTGTTCACTGACACGCGCTATCCAGCACTCAATAACCTTATTCCCGCTGCAAGCAAGGCCATCAAGTTCATCGGGATCCAGACCGGCCTTCTCCAGAGTGATAAGCAAATCTTTATAAGAAGGCCTTGGCAGTTCGAGTGGGAAACTCATTCCAAGTTCTCCGGCATTCGAAAACCCCCCACTCAGAAGCTTATTGTCAGCAATAATGCCTGCAGCAATTCCGTAACCCAGATCAATAAGGACCAGGTCAGAAATGTTACTGTGATTACCGGAGTAATATTCGGCAATGACAGAAGCATTTACGATGTTTTCTACCCAGGTCGGGTAAGGTAACGCTGCAGCAAAAACCGTCTGAAGGTCAACCTCCCTCCAGGTATCAAGCCATACTACTGTCTGTCTTTTACGGCCGTCTTTTTTCAGGAATCCCGGAACGGCATATCCAATGCCCAGTATTCGTGAGTTACTTAAACGTTTCTTTTTAAGTGCACCGGCAACCATCTGTATGACCTGATTGACCGTATGGGCTATTTCACGGTTTTCAGCATGTTTTTCTGAAACCTGTATGAGCGGTTTTCCGCTTAGGTCAACGACGGCAATATCAATAAACCCGGGACTGAAGGAAACGCCTACAGAGCAGGCCCCTGCTGGATTCAGGCGCAGGGGTAAAGAAGGCTGACCACGCTTGCCATCATGTACAGGCTCACCCTCGATAATCAGCCCGGTAAAAATCAGTTCACGACACTGCTGTGTTATAGCTCCCGGAGTCAGTCCTGAGAGGCGACTGAGCTCGGCCCGTGTAACGGTGCCATGATTCCTGATCAGGTCGATCAGATTACGCTGCGTCGCGCTCAGTTCTAAAGGTGCACTGACTAAATTCATGATAATTCCTATATACGGGCATCAAATGGTTAAGCACATTTTAACCCGGCGTCTATGATGAGTCTTTTGACATACAGGACATCATCATGGCTGACCATGTCAATCAGACCTTCCTTCATCCAGAACAGTATCTCGCTGCGGACATCATGCCCGAACTTAAAACGGTAGTACTCCAGCGTATCGAGACCGAGCTTGCCCGGAGTAAGGTAAAGGCGTACACCTAATCCCGCCTGCTTATAGGCCTTCAGATCGTCTATATGTGTATGTTCATATTCAAGACAAACACAATCAGCACCCGAACCGAGAATAGCTTCAAGCTGATTTTTATAACGTTCAAGTGAGACTGTCTGAATCTTCAGACCCGGAACACTGTTCCTGACCTGATTAAGCAGTACATGGTTAAACCCCAGTAACTGCATTCTTTCGATAATGCCGGTTCTGGTGTTCACCAATTGGGTGAATCTTTCAATAAAGCGGTCAAGACGACAGCGCTGTTTTATCTCTACGACAAGACCCATATCGTGCCTGATCGCCCAGTCAAAAATGTCATCCAGGTGCGGTATGGCAGCCTTTCCTTCTTCGGAGGAAGCGCTGGCGCTAAAGTCATACGTTCTCAGTTCGTCGAGAGTCATATTTGCCACATAACCAGAGCCATCCGATACTCTGTCAATGCGGTAATCATGAATAACCACCATTTTCTCATCCTTAGTCATGTGCACATCGAGTTCAATACTCGACATTCCAGCCAGGCGTGCGCCATCAAATGCCAAAAGCGTATTTTCGGGATACTTACTGGAGTATCCACGATGGCCGTTCGCCAGTACGACCCCTTTACTGGCCTGATGGAAGTTGAACACGTTCAGCACCTTTGAGAAAAAGTATTATTCTTCACTATTAAGTATGTTATCTAAACTTAATAAAAAAAGCAGCGAAAATCTAATTTATTTTTTTATTTAATAAAATCATATATATACAGTTTTCTTAATGAGGGTTATCCTCACGTAATTCACTGTCACAAAATTTTAATGTTTAATCATTAAAGTTAATCGTGATGATAATTAGGGACTGCATGATGGCTAAACTGAGACTTGAAAAAATTACAAAGCGTTTTGACGAGTACTATGCAGCGAGAGAGATCTCTTTCGATGTTGAAGAAGGGGAGTTTGTCACCCTGCTGGGACCCAGCGGATGCGGTAAAACAACCCTTCTGAAGATGATTGCGGGATTCGTTACCCCAGACAGTGGAAACATCATTCTGAACGGTCAGGCAATTAATACACTACCCCCGGAGAAGCGAAGCACTGCGATGTGTTTCCAGTCTTACGCTTTATTCCCTCATCTGAATGTTGTTCACAATATTGCTTATGGGCTGAAGCAGAAGAGGATCCCCCCTGGCGAACAGAAAGCTACGGTGAATACCGTGCTGAAACAGATGGGCCTCGGATCACAAAGACACAAAATGCCTTCTCAGCTTTCAGGCGGGCAACAGCAAAGAGTTGCGATCGCGAGAGCCATGGTAACAAAGCCTCACGTCATGCTTTTTGATGAACCTCTTTCCAATCTGGATGCAAAGCTGCGTGAAAGTGTGAGATATGAAATCAAGCAGCTTCAGGAGCGCCACAACCTTACATCAGTTTATGTGACGCATGACCAGAGTGAAGCGCTCTCCATGTCAGACAAAATTGTGGTACTTAATGCAGGGAACATTGCGCAGGCAGGCACACCTGAAGAAATATACTATCAGCCGGCAAACCGCTTTATTGCCGATTTTATTGGTGCGGCAAATATTATGCAGGCAACCATATGCAGGGCAGAACAACCCGGCTATTACAGGGTATCCACTTCAATGGGGGGCTTCTACGTCAGCTCTTCCAGAGTACCTGAAAGCGATCATTGCTGGATATGCTGGCGACCCGAAGATGCTGTATACATTCCGGAAAGCAGAAAAGACTCTAATCACTTTACCATCACCGTTGAAAGTATGGCTTTTATGGGAAACCATACCGAGGCTTTGGGGCACACAAGCGATGGAACCGGCGTGCGGCTGCAACTTATAAAAAAACCTTACTTTAAAACCGGTGAGCAGGCATGTTTCTATTTGCCTGAAAATGCCATCGTATTTCTGGAGCCTGTGATATGAAAACTAATGTCCGGCAGGAGTTATTTGCCTGGCTTCTTATGATAAGCGGGCTTGGTACTATCCTTATGCTTATGGGCTCAACATTCTATGTTCTGATAGCGCAGAGTATTGGCTATTTTAATCTGACGGGTGAAAGTTATTTTACACTTCAGTACTGGTCCGGGATGCTTCGCGATCCCGTACTGGTGAGCTCACTTCTTTATTCATTGAAAGTTTCACTTCTCGGAGCCCTGGGGGCCGTTATTCTCGCCTACCCCATCGCTTTATGGCTGAGAAAGCCGCTGCCCATGAAAGAAAGTATCATTGCCATACTGCGTATACCTATGTTTATTCCTGGCCTTGTTGCAGCCTTTTTATTTATTAACATCATTTCATTCCATGGTGCTATTAATGAATTCCTTCTGGCCGCAAAAGTTATCGGTGCGCCGCTGCGTATGCAGAATGACAGTTTCGGCACGGGAGTCATTGTCCTGCAGATATGGAAGAATATGCCCTTTGCGCTGATTCTGATAAGCAGCTCAGTGAATACTGTGAAAAATGATCTTTTAAACGCATCGGTAAATTTAGGCGCTAATAAGTGGCAGCGGTTTATCACTATTGTACTGCCACTTACCCTGCCCGCAGTGCAGGTGGCATTGATTATTGTATTCATTGATGCGATCGGTGACTTTGCTTTTTATTCAGTCGCCGGGCCTCATGATGTTTATTCACTTGCGCGACTGATGCAGTCAACGGCTATGGAGTACGGAGAATGGAATAACGCTGCCGTGATTGCCATGATCATCATGATAACCTCACTATTATTCAGTATAGCAGTTAAGTTAATGATAACACCTTTCATGACATGCAAAGGCGACCTGAAATGAACGTGAACAGTCCAGAAAAGACCAGTGTAGTCATGAGAGTTTCGGTAGCTTTTTTTCTCATTGCTAATTTTATATGGCTTGGGCTGCCCGTGGGCATGGCGGTAATATGGTCGATGGTTGACCCTGCACATCCCTGGAGTTTCCCTGACATATTTCCGGACAGCCTCTCTTTCACAAGATGGGTAAATATGTGGCAGACGACATCGCTTCCTGACGCTATGTTCAACAGTTATTCGATAGCGTTAACAGTAGCTCCCCTGAGTCTGTTACTGGCTCTTCCTACTGCTTATGCTTTCGGACGCATACCTTTCAGAGGAAAAGGGATAGCTGAAATCCTGACACTGATCCCCCTCGTTATGCCGGGTATGTTGATCGGCATATTTTTCAGCGCCATGATCTTGCAACTCGATATCGAAAATCCTTTTATCAGCATCGTTACGGGACATACTGTCCTCGCACTGCCTTATGCAATAAGAATACTTTCCGCCGGTTTCCGGGCTGTACCGCAGGAGATGATTGACGCCAGCCGCGATCTGGGTTCGGACAGGTGGGCAACATTCAGGAATGCTTATCTGCCTTTTCTGAAGAGTGCCATTCTTGCTACTCTGATACTGTGTTTCGTCAGGAGTCTTGAGGAATTTTCCGTTTCATATGTACTGGGTTCACCGGATTTTATTACCATTCCGACAATACTTTATTCTTTCCTTGGATACACGTTTGTAAGACCAGACGCAGCAGTTGTATCAATGATACTCATCATTCCTAACATCTTCCTTATGATCATCATTGAAAGAGCGCTGAAGGATAATTATGCGGCTGAGGCAACTGGCAAATATTAATATGAAGAGGTTAATATGAAACGATTTTTAACTTTAACTACCGTTATAACGGTTACTTGTCTCTCTTTTTCCGCGGCAAAGGGAGCGCAGCTTTCAGAAATGACGTGGAGCGAGGTTGTCTCCCAGGCAAAAAACGAAGGGACAGTTAACTTTAATGTCTGGTATCTCAAGCCACAATGGCGAAATTTTGTAAAAGAATTTGAACATGAGTACGGTATTAAAGTAATCATTCCTGAATCGACCATAGACGGGAATCTGAATAAAATTCTTGCTGAAAAAAATAAAGAAACCGGGAAGCTTGATGTAGTAGGCTTTACGATGAGCCAGATGCCACTTGTCCTTAACTCTCATACCGTTTCGCCAGTAGCATGGCTTCCTGAATACCAGAATGGCTATAGTCAAGTCAATGGTACCGACTTCCTGGGATATGGCCTTGCATTCTGGGGAAGCCAGACCGGGTTTGCGTATGACCCGCTGCAAATGCAGGACAAAAAACTGCCTCAGACTCTGGAGGAGCTTCAGGGCTTCATCGACAACAATCTAAATTTATTTGGATACAATGATCCGCAAAATGGCGGGGCGGGTGAAGCTTTTATACAGAGAGTACTGACACTCCACGGACAGGGAGAGCATAAGTTAGCTGATAAAGCAGACCCGGCCGTTCTCCAGCAGTGGGATAAAGGATGGGAATGGTTTATTAAAAATAAAAGTAAGATCACGCTCACAAAATCGCAGGCAGACAGTCTTACCCGTATCAATGATGGCGAGCTTATTCTGGCACCTGCGTGGGAAGATCACCTGCTGACTCTTAAAAAAACAGGTGCAGTGACATCACGCATAAAATTTTATGTACCCGGGTTTGATATGCCTGCCGGTGCCAACGCTGTAGTAATAGCTAAAAATTCAGCACACCCCGCTGCATCTGCTCTGTTTGTCAACTGGCTGATCAGTGAAAAAACGCAAAGCGAACTCCATAACGTTTTTGGCTCAATTCCTGTCAATAAACATCTGAATAAGGAATTCGATGAGAAATTTCAGAAGGTAAGCTTTTATAACGCCCCATACAGCGTTGAGCTCAAAAAAGAATTTTCAAGGCGGGTATTGCTGAGACGATAAAATTTACCGTTAAACATTTTCCGCAGAATAAATGATTTTTATCAGGTTACACATCCTGTCTCTCATCAATAAGGTGCTATATCAGCTCTGGTATATGCACCTTTTGTCCTGTTCACGATGCGCGCGACTCACGCTCGCTTTCTGTGACCGCATTAAAAGTTATATGTGGCACACAGGTCAGGTGCCAGTAAGAGGTAATTCCCAGGGGAAATTTCGTGTATTAAGTTAAAAATCATTAACTGCGCATTATCTGGACTGACAAGATGGATTCTGCTTTTCGCTCAAAGCGGACATTGGCCTGCACAACGTCCGCTTCGTGCCAGAAGCGAACATTCGGAAGAAATCATAGGTAACAAGCAGATGTGTCGGCTGATATCAGTGCGTATTAGTCAGCAGGGCGCAGCCCAGACTGACTCAGCGTCATAAAAAGGCTTGTCACCTTACCGATATAATTTACGGAAGGAAACAGCCAGATGAGGTTAAACCCACCTCTGGCTGCCGGATGGATATCAGAAAGTTTCCCAGTTGGTTTCTGATGTCCTGAAGGACGACTGAGGTTTTAACACAGGCGTGACCGCCTGAACCTTCGGCGTCAGCAATCCGGAAGAAGGCACACGGAACACGGCAACGGTTCTCTCAAGCTCGAGCGCCTGCTCTTCGAGGCTGCTGGCCGCTGCGGATGACTCTTCAACCAGCGCAGCGTTCTGCTGAGTAGTTGTATCCATTTCCGTCATGGCCTGCGCAATCTGCGTGATCCCGCGGTTCTGTTCGTCCGACGCAGCGGCAATTTCACCCATGATGTCCCTGACCTGCGATACAGACCTGACGATATCCTCCATCGTATTGCCGGCACGGTTAACCAGCTCGGTCCCGTTACTTACCCGGCTTAGAGACTCACTTATCAGCGTCTCAATTTCTTTTGCAGCAAGCGAACTGCGCTGCGCAAGGTTGCGGACTTCACCGGCAACCACAGCGAATCCGCGCCCCTGCTCGCCAGCCCGGGCCGCCTCGACTGCGGCGTTTAGCGCAAGAATGTTCGTCTGGAAAGCGATGCCGTTAATAACGGAGATGATTTCCCCAATCTTGCCTGAACTCTGACTTATTCCCCCCATGGTGCTAATCACGTCGCTGATGATATTCCCGCCGCGGCTGGCATTGTGTGACGCGTCGGTAGCCAGCTGGCTGGCGTGATGCGCGTTCTCCGCATTTTGCTTAACCGTGGATGTCAGTTCTTCCATGCTGGCAGCCGTCTCGACCACTGCAGCCGACTGCTGTTCGGTACGTGACGACAAATCGGTGTTACCGGCCGCAATTTCAGAGGAGGCGCGGGCAACGTTATTCACGCCGTCCCTGACCCGCGAGATGATGTTACGCAGGCTCTGGTTCATGGTGCCCACGGCAGTCATCAGCTCGCCAAGCTCATCAGTGCGGGAGCTGGTTATTTCTGACGTCAGGTCACCTTCAGCAATACGTTTTGCAGACGACAGCGTTTCTCTCAGCGGGATGGTGATGCTCCGCGTCATTCGCCAGGCAATAATCAGGCTGAGAATAATACAGGCGAGGGTAGCCAAACCAATCTGCCAGATTGCGGTGTGGATATACTTCTGAGCCATCTCTGACTGAAAGAACGCGAGTCCTGTGATGGCGCTATTCAGTTTGCCTGCCGCTGCGGTCATTTCCTCTGAAGCCAGGCTTTCTGCCCGCACCGAAAGGAGATAATTATTTAACAGGGCGGAACCCGATAAAGTTTTCTGGTCCACTTCCGCCAGTATTTCAGCGAGCGCATTGTCAGAATCGCCTTTGAGCTGGTTAACAAGCGGAGCAATCGTGTCCCTGATCCCAGTGAATTTATCCAGCGCGACAGACTCTGGCTTTCTGATAAAGGCCTGGATATAAAACGCTGCCTGCTCTGTTTTGAAACTGAGAGAAAGCAGGGGCGCAGCAATCCCTGCGGGGACAGAAGCCTGACTGGAAGCCAGTTTTTCAGCCAGTGAGGCCAGATCCATCGTGTTTATCTGACTAAACGCGAGTGCAGCCCTGTCACTGCTCTCAAGAAAGGCCCGACGTTTTTCCTGATACTGCGCCAGAACCACACCCAGGAGAGAAAGCCTCTCACTTCCTTCGGCTGACCACGAGTACTTATCGAGACTGGTTCGTAAAGCAAACAGCTGATTCATCGCCTCGCCGTTAATCTCGATAAACTTTTTATCCCGGGTGTACTGAAAAAGCGTGCGGTTAAGCCTGGCTTTTGCCAGCGTGTCCAGCATCTGAACGGTAACATCCCGCTTGGCTGAGTTTTCCTGAATACTTAAAAAACAGCGAAACGCGAGCGCCGCTATGATAACAGAGGCCAGGATGACCAGTGTGAATCCCAGCGCCAGTTTGCCCCCTATTTTTAAATCCGTAACTTTTTTTATAATATTCATTTTAATAATCCCAGTGTTAAATAATACCCTGCTCCTGAAATAACCTCAGGCTTCAATACGGTATCGGTAAAAAAGATGCTTTGTTTACACCTTTTTTGAATGCATTTAAAAAGGTGTTTTCAGGAAGGATTTAATGAGTCATCCCGCTTCGGTTAGTGCTGGACACTACCTGGATTGATTGTCATTGCGGTTATGGTTTGGTATCAACCTTGTTTTAGCGGACAGACAATTAATAAGCATCTTTACCTGTGCATGAAAGGAAATGTAAATAAGTGCGTGTAGAGAAATGCGCACGTTTGCATTCATCATGCTCACCCACAGTGTGCATCCAAAATAAACCACGCAAGCTTATGATAAATATAGCTAAATATCATAAATCTTGTATTGGGCTACCCATTATCGATAGCAGAATGAGATTAAACCTGTGAAGGCTTCAATCACACTTTTACCGTGATAATTTCGCTTTTTAAGAACGTATAAATATTTTATTGTAAAAATTAAAAAACGCCGGTTTTATCTTAAAGTATGGTGCGATTATGACGATAAACTGTCACAGGCAGGCCTGCAGCAGTAGTCCTGAAGAAATAAATCAGCTAAACAGATTAGCTGCAAATACAGGACAGGTAATATGGTGGAATCCTCAACTTCAATCAATCTCTGAATGTTTAGTGAAATGATATTTTGTGTGGCATGTGGATTAGAAATGTATTAATGAATTTAACCTGAGGATGAGACTATGCCACTACGAGATGAAGATAAAGGGCAGACAATTATTAGCGAGGCCGCACTACGTCTGGCCCTCGCTGAAAAAGAGATAAATATTAATTCCCTTTTGATTGAACTGGGACACATGGCAACAGATAACTGCCACGACGAGCGCCTCAATAAAATTTTTGTAGCCAGAACATGGCTGAGAGAGTTCATCACTCCGGTTCCTGCGGAACAGCACGCACTTTACCTGCAGATACTCGCTGGCCTGAATGAATAAAATAACTGTTAAAAAAGCAGAATCCCTGTGAGGCAGCAATGATTCCATCGGACTCAGGCGGATCATTCCGTCAACACATAAAAATGTAATACGGTGACCTTCTATGACCGCTCAAAACAATCCTGTTTGTTTACACCTCCTACTGGCACAAAGCAGACCTTGAATAATAGGTTTGCTCACAGCCAGAACAACCCGTTCCCCCAGCGCAGATTCCTGGTGGCGGGGGCTGCATGATCTCCACGCTGTTGATGACGCTGCTGCTTCACGGGTTATAGCGATCATATTACCCAGCCTTACACGGGCGTTCACGTACATCCGGCTACATCAGTAAGGGTTTTATCAAGCCCCGTGTGTTGCAGACTGTCGCGAAGCCCGGCGTAATTTCCTTCTGTCAGACGTATCAGGATATTCAAATAAAGCGCCAGCGTGCGTCTCTTCAGCGTCAGTGAAGCGAGAGCCGTTCAGGAGCGCCCCTGTTTTAACCGAAGTGCATTTTCAGCGTAAACAGATTGTCTTTTACCTGCGTCTGTTTTAATTGAAAGGCGGAAATTGATTCACAGATTAAGGCAAAAAATCACGCGGTGTTGAATTCAGAATGGAACGGAAAGCAGCGCTATAGGACGCCGGACATGAAATGCCAGGCTCATAAGCGGCCTTTTTGATTGGAATGCCATTCGCGAGTTGATCCAGCGAAACATAAATCATTGCTCTTTGCTTTCAGGTGTTGAAACTACAGCCCGTACCTTTAATAAACAATCGCGAAAAGGTACGCTCTGACATCGCCGCTATAAAAGCGAGAACACTCATCGATGCTTCTCAGCGTTGGTTAACCAGTAGTTCCCTGACAGCAGAGAATAATCGCTCATCATTTTGCATTGGAAGTACTGCAGTTAATGGTTGAGTTTCGCTGAGTATTTCCAGAAGCAACAGGGCCATATTGCGCTGACTCGGCCTGTTGTCGTTCTCACTGAACAGACCTGTTATCAGTTCTTTCACCAGGGGCAGCGCCGTAATAACGTGTACCGGGTCACTCTTCGTAAAATTGGTGCATTCTGCGAAAAGGCTGCAACTAAAACAGAGAGCCCTAAGATCGGTATGAGACAGCAAATTGTAACTATGGATCTGCAGAGGTGGCAGCCACAATGCACCCTGAGGGGGATAACCCATCGGTTGTTTTCCGTTTCAACCAGCATGACCTCCTGACGGCATAGCGTTATTGCCACTCAAGATGATGTTGGGGAGGATCGATTTATCCACATTGATAGCTTATAGCCGTGCCAGACCAGCCAGTAAAGTCTTCATGTCCCGGCGCTTTATCTATACTACCTGGCATTTCAGATTCAGACCCTGCCACTATGATACTTAAATCGGAATCATCCGGCGTGCGAGTTCACGGGATAGAGAATGTTTATCGCCAGATTATCCCAGGTATAACAGGAGCCTGTCTTAATGCGGGTACACTTTACTTACATGAACGTTTCGAAGCACCAGGGCATAAGAAACATGGGCGAGAAATCAGGGTCATGATGTGACTTACTCACACTGATACGCAGGTGATGCGTTGTCAGCCAACGCTCAGGGCATCGATTTTCTAATCATTATGGGCGGTCCACAAGATCCAGCCACAACATCTGAAGCGTGCCCGCACTTCGATTCAAAAGGTGAGCAGGCGCTGATTGCCTCCGCTGTTAAAACCGGTACGGCTGTGATTGGTATCTGCCTGGGATCACAGTTGACCGGTGAAGCGCTCGATGCGCCGTTCGCCCATAGCCCGGAAAAAGAGATTGGCAAATTTCCGATTACCCTGACTGAAGAGGGCAGAAGGGATGCGTTGTTCTCTCATTTTACGAAATCGCTTGATGTCGCCACTGGCATAACGGCATGCCGGGTCTTACTCCGGAAGCAAAAATGATTGCTTTCAGCGAAGGCTGCCCGCGCCAGATCGTTTCATATTACGACCATGTGTTTGGGTTCCAGTGCCATATGGAACTGACGCCGGATGTTGTTGAGCTGCTGATCGCGCATCCTGACAAAGATCTGAGCCGTGCTGCAGAATACCGCTTCGTTGACACGCCGGAAAAACTTCGGGCGCATGATTACAGCGAAATGAATCAGGTACTCTTTAAATTTCTGAACAAGCTGGAAAAACGTTATAAAGCCGCTCAGGCATAAGGTCATTCCGGGTGAAAACTGTTGCCGGTTTTATGGCAGATAAGCGGGTGTTGAGCATGAAGAGGATTTTTGGCTTTCAGTCAGATTGACTTGCCGCCGACCTTCCTCTTCTCAATCATGCGTTCTCAGCCTTGCTTTTTTATATCTGCTTACATTCCCAGACTGGCCAGCAGGTCGTCTACATCATCCTGGCTGGCAGGGGTTTCTGATGAGGAAGCGGGTTTAGACGGCGCTGCGCGCTCGGTCGTGCCATGTGAACCAGTGTTATCACGGATGACCTGTATCAGCTGCTGCTCAGCCTGATTCAGCACGGCCATCATCGCCTGGACTATCTGTCCGGTAAGATCCTGGAAGCCCTGTGACATCATAATCGCGTGCAACTGCTGTTGTGTCAGACCCGTGATGCGGGGGACCTCATCCAGTAA
This sequence comes from Pantoea sp. XY16, assembly GCF_025153065.1. Classification (NCBI taxonomy): domain Bacteria; kingdom Pseudomonadati; phylum Pseudomonadota; class Gammaproteobacteria; order Enterobacterales; family Erwiniaceae; genus Pantoea; species Pantoea sp. XY16. The sequence continues at coordinate 393,200 of NZ_JANZNP010000005.1, forward strand.
GGCAACAGTATCAGCAGCTAATGCCTGATCCTGTTCTTTGTCCGACGGATTCCCGGAAGTGGCATCCCAGCGTTGAGTGAGCTTCTCCGCTTTTTCGCCCAGTTCGGTTTGCAGAGGCTGCGTGATCTCCACGCTGTTGATGACGCCCTCTGCGGCTTCACGGGTCATAGTGACCACATAACCCAGTCTTTCACGGGCATTGGGGATACTTCCCGCCACATCTGCAATGGTTTTATCAAGCCCTAGCTGTTGCAGACTGTCGCGAAGCTGCCGCAGGATGGAGCCAGCACGCGCCGTGATTTCGCTAATTTCCTGCTGCTTACTATGGGTGTCGGATGGTGACATGAATGTTTTTCCTGCGGACAGAGTTTCGATATCTGAGGTTATCGGCAGAGTCCGGCGGTTTTTTAAATTTCCTGTGATTTTTCCCATCGAACAGACGTATCAGAATGTTAAAAAGACGCCTCGGTGCGGATATTTTCAGGTTTGGGAAAGGGAAAAATGTGGCTGAATAGCTGTGTTCACACAGCGGGCTTTTCTGCCTGGAGAATGTGCCAGCGGTTACGTTTTTTTTGATCGAGAAGCGGGCTTTGGTCGTTGTTCCACTGCGGAGAGCGTAACCGTCAGCGAAGTTGCTTATTGATTAACAGAGGCATGCCAGCGGCAGCCATTGATATGGTGCTTTTGATAGCCGGTGCGATGATTTGAAACGGAAATTAGCGCATCAGGTAAATCTTCATTGCTGCTGTGAACGGTATAATATCTGTTCAGACAAACGGCGAGAGGTTGTAATCAAATGCTGACGTATATCACGATTGGTACAAATGACCTTCAGCGATCCATGGACTTTGATGACGCTGTTTTTAAAGTGCTCGATGATTCACGACTGCCAGCCCGGACAGAGGGCTGGGCAATGTGGGGTATTTACTTCAATGCCGACTGACCAATGTCCGCTTCTGGCACAGAATGGACTTGCGCGTCGCACTATTCGCATCCAGCAAAAGCAGCCCCTGCGCCACGTTTTTGATGCCCCTGACACAGAACCTATGTGCGCGCGTGGCAAGGTACGCTGTGAGAGAAATGCGCACATGCTGCGCTTCTTGTCCGAAGCAAGAGACTCTGGCGATTTTCCTTAAGCAGATGCAGACCTCAGTTGCTGTCACTCGGTATCTTAACGACGACTTTGCCTTTCGCATGTCCCTGCCCAAGGTAGGCAAGAGCTTCTTTTGTTTCCGCGAAAGTAAATACCTTGTCGATCACAGGCTTGATTTGTTCAGTTTCTACGAGTTTACAGATTTGAGTAAGCTGATCGCCATCAGGCCGGACAAAAAGAAATGAATAGGTCAGGCCTCGCTTTCTGGTAAGACGCAAAATCCTGCGGCTCATCAGCCCGAACACAAAACGCAGGAGAAAGTTTAGTCCCCGAGTCCGGGCGAACGCAGTATCTAACGGGCCGACAAGAGAAACAATCTTTCCGCCCGGCCTGAGAATTTGGGCAGACTTTTCAATTGAGTCGCCTCTGATAGTGCCGAGAACCACATCGTAGTCACTCAACTGTTTTTCAAAATCTTGTTTTTTATAATCAACAACTTCATCTGCGCCAAGATGACTTACCCATTCGACATTGTCTGTACTGGTAGTCGTTCCCACCTTTGCACCAAATTGTCTGGCCAGCTGGATAGCAAAACTGCCAATCCCCCCGGAACCTGCCGGGATGAAAACCTTCTGGCCTGGCTGCAACCCGGCTCGATCTGTCAGCGCCTGCCAGGATGTGAGGCTCACCATCGGGAGCGAAGCCGCCTGGACGAAATCCAGGTTTACGGGTTTCATGGCCGCAGCGCTTTCAGTCACTAAAGCAAATTCAGCAAGAGAACCCGTTCCCGTGTCGAAAATGCTGGCGAAAATTTCGTCGCCTGGCTTGAAACGCGTCACGCGACTCCCCGCTGCGATCACAACCCCAGCTAAGTCGCTACCCAATGTGGCGGGGAGCTTGAAATGCAAAACCGGCTTGAATATTCCGGTTGGGATCAAGTTATCAATCGGGTTCAGACCCACGGCGTAAACTTTAACCAGGATTTCATCAGCAGCAGGGGCTGGATAATCGATGTTTTCAAATCCCAGCTCAGGGGATTTACCGTAGCGTTTAAACGTAAATGCTTTCATCGTCTTATTCTTCATTTATTGTTTTGCATCAAGCTGAAGACTTTTGCGCACCACCTTATCCAGGAATGACGCAGGGGCGAACCTGAGAATAAAATTCAACTGACCAGCCAGCTTTCCTGCCGTATAGCGAATCTTTGGACGTGAAGTCTGTGCGGCTTTAACCACCACGTCAGCCACCACCTCTGGACTTTCCGCCTCAGCCATTGCCTTGTTCACTACTTTCGTCAGCTTAGCCCGAATCTGGTCATACTCCTGAAGCCTGGCGTCCGGCTCGATATTATTGGCTTCAAACTGTGTTTTCATGTAAGCAGGTTCGATGACAGAAACTCTGATGCCCTGCGTGCGCAGTTCATGATCCAGTGCGCCCGAATACCCTTCGACCGCATGCTTACTGGCCGCATAAAGTGCCACATACGGCAACGGAACGATGCCGAGTATCGAACCAATATTGATGATACGCCCGCTGCCCTGACGGCGCATATGAGGGATTACTGCCCGGCTCAACCTGACGATGCCCAGAAAATTGGTGTCGAAAATGTGCCTGGCCTGATCAACAGAACTTTCTTCCGCCGCCGCCGGAGCGACCCCAAAGCCCGCATTGTTCACCAGAACATCGATACGCCCTTCCAGACCCAGTAACTCCTCAATGGCGGCCCCGACAGAGGCGTCGTCGGTCACATCCAGCGTAAGTAACGGAAACGATTGTTTTCCCGCCTGTGAACCACGCCGGCTTGTGCCATATACAGTAAATCCAGCGGCTAAAAGTTTACGGGCAGTCGCTTCGCCGATACCCGAGGACGCACCGGTAACCAGTGCAACACGTTTTTTTATCATGCTGAATAAGACCTTAATGATGTGTTTGAGGTTTCTCATCGCGGATGAGACGACAGGCTGTAAGGGATTTATGTCGGATTTACCGCTGCGCAGAACAGCCGGAAGACCGTTCTGCACAGTGCACCTCATTGATTACCGTGTTTTATATCGTTCAGCGGCTTCATCCTGTTTGATGTCTGTAAGCAGCGCCTGACGCGAAGCATCAAGGGTGTCCCAGTGGGCAGCATTACGTAAAGGCGGGATGGTGACGAGTTCACGGCGGTCAAAGCCCACCAATGCGGCATCCACTAACTCGCCCACTTCCATGAAATTTGCCGAGTTACTGATGTCGATACCTGCGCGGTCCCAGATTTCCGTATAAGTGCCGGCAGGAAGCACCGCCTGGATATAAATGCCTTTAGATGACAGCTCGACATTCATTCCCTGAGACAGGAAAAGCACAAAGGCTTTGGTTGCTCCGTAAACCGTCATGGCAAATTCCGGGGCGAGTCCGACGATGGAACTGATATTGACGATCGATCCTTCGCCCGTTTGCACAAAGCGTGGCACCACGGCACTGGCCAGTCTGGTCAGGGCGGTGACGTTAAGCGCGATAAGGCTTTCTATCGAATCAGGCGTCTGCTCTGTAAAACTGCCAGACTGCGCGATACCCGCGTTATTGATAAGGGTGCCAATCCGTGTGTCTTCACGCAGACGGGATTCGACCGCGGCTAAATCACGCGTTTGCGTGAGGTCGGCAGGCAGAACGTCGACAGAAATGCCATTTTCCTGTCGCAGACGCGCGGCCAGTGTTTCTAACTTCGTTTTGTCGCGCGCGACCAGCACCAGGTCGTGGCCCCGGCTGGCAAACCGTTCTGCGTAAACAGCACCAATACCCGTGGATGCGCCTGTGATGAGAACTGAAGCTTTAGTCATAAGTTGATCTTCTTTATTAATGTGTAAAAAGAATCTGCAATGTGCGATGTATGTAGGGCTTTACTTGCTGGCCTCAGTCAGCGACGGGTAATCGGTATATCCCGCTGCGCCACCGCCATAAAGGGTTTCAGGATTGAGTGAGGCCAGAGGCGCGCCCGTCTTCAGCCTTTCGACCAGATCCGGGTTGGAGATGAACAAGCGACCGAACGCGAACAGATCGGCTTTGCCTTGCGCAAGCTGAGTGGACGCCAGTTCCAGGTCATAGCCATTGTTGCCGATATAGGTGTTTTTAAAACGCCGGCGCAGGGAGTCGTAATCAAACAGTGAAACATCACGCGGGCCGCCCGTCTCACCTTCAACTACATGGAGGTACACGATGCCTGATGCATTAAGTTCATCAGCGACGTAGTCATACAATGGCTGCGGATCACTGCATGAAATGGCATTAGCATGGGAAACTGGTGAAATGCGCACGCCGGTGCGGTCAGCACCAATCTCATCTTTAACAGCCGCTGTAACTTCCAGCAGCAGGCGCGCACGGTTCTCGATAGAGCCACCGTACTCATCAGTTCGCTGATTGGCGCCATCTTTAAGGAACTGTTCCAGTAGATAACCATTCGCGCCGTGAATCTCTACACCGTCAAATCCGGCGGCAATGGCATTGGCCGATGCCTTTCTGAAATCGTCAATAATCCCCGGTATTTCCTGCAACTCCAGCGCACGTGGCTCAGAAACATCAGCAAAGCCATTATTCACAAAGGTTTTCGTCCCGGCGCGCATCGCAGACGGCGCGACCGGTGCAGCCCCACCCGGCTGTAAATCGACATGCGAAATTCGTCCTACGTGCCATAACTGTACAAATATGCGCCCACCTTTGGCATGCACCGCGTCAGTCACTTTACGCCAGCCATCGATCTGAGCCTGTGTGTAGATCCCCGGCGTATCCTGATAGCCCTGCGCCTGTGCGGAGATCTGTGTCGCTTCAGTGATCAGCAATCCTGCTGTGGCACGCTGGGCGTAGTAGGTCGCCGCCAGTTCGCCCGGTACCAGCCCCGCTCCGGCCCGATTACGTGTCAGCGGTGCCATCACGATGTGGTTGGCCAGTGTTAGTGAGCCAAGTTCATAGGGTTGAAATAATGTCTGATTCGTCATGCTTATTCGCCCGTTAATGGTGGGTTGTGGTGTCAATATAATGATGATGATCATAATCAATAAAGTCAACCAGTTTGATTATGGTCATCATCAATGTATACTTAAACTCAATTTTTAAAAGGGGCAGGAAACCATGAAAGTGTCGAAAGAGCAGGTTCGGGAAAACCGGACACGCATTGTTGAAACGGCCTCAGAACTTTTTCGTGAGCGCGGTTACGATGGCGTGGGCGTCGCGGAACTGATGGCTGCGGCGGGATTAACACACGGCGGGTTCTACAAGCACTTTAGTTCCAAGGCTGACCTGATGTCGGAGGCCATGAGATGTGGTTTTACGCGATCGGCAGAAAGTACGGTTGGTGTGAGCCGGGAAAAATTTATTGAATACTACCTCTCCCGACAACACCGCGATGATATGGGGAACGGGTGTGTGATGTCGGCACTAGGCACCGATACTGCGCGTCAGTCTGAGTCAATGAAGGCGGCATTTGCGGCCGGGATTGAACGTCAGCTCGCAGTGTTGGGGAATGAAAATGTAACGCGCGCTGACCTGATTGATAATATTGCACATCTTGTTGGTGCCCTGGTTCTATCTCGTGCCTGCCCTGATAACTCAGCACTGGCTGATGAAATTCTGGATGTGTGCCGTACTCGCCTTTGCAGTCAGGATGTCCATAAGGATTGAATATATTCTGTTGCGGGAATTATTTTATGAGCAGTGCAGTAATTAAATAACCCATGTCCGCTTCTGGCCCATGATACGACTTTTGTTCCATGAGGACCTTGTCATGTTCAATCTTCATAGTGTCAGGAGATTTAATTATGGATGTCCCATATGAGCGAGATGCAGACATTATGGTCTGCCTCCGGGGAATATCGATCGCGACGATTACACCTGAGGATTATAGCCGCACTGCTGCTCGTTCAAGCGTTCGGAGGGCGTATATTCCCGCTAACCGTACCCGGAGAGGCTGACCCTCGATCAGATTGCTGTTCACTTTGCTTCGGTCTGTGGTTGTGCGGCTGATGTGCCAGACCTTACGCCTGACAGCTATGTTGAATAGCTGCTCAGACAGACACCGATGACAAAGATGAAATCGGAAGTTACCACTGCGCCCCTTTATCGCCGCTGGTCAGCAACACTGTGGAAACCATTACCGGTCGTCCACCGGAGCGGTACGCCGAGTATCTGGTTACGAACTTTTGCACCGAAAGCCTGAATAAAGCTGACGAAAGATGAATACACCAGCCTGTATTTCCGGTTTAACTTTCAGCATAAAGCAGTCCGATAGGGTCTTAAATGCGTTTTAAGTGAAAACGGTAGCTAAAAATTATGCTCACTGCCTTCTGGTGGCTTTAAAATAACGCATTGTATTAATAAATGCTTGGGTAATTAACAGTCGCCAGGCACCATCCTTTTTTCATCCAACGATCGATGCTAATCATCCAGGGTTAGTTTATTAGAGTAAGCACCAGGCATAATGGCCAGTTTATTTCATATTAAAAAAGGCGCTTAATCAGCGCCAGATGACCCTATATAGTAACCTGATGGCTAATTTTTAACGGCGACTCAGATTCCAATCTCATTTTTAACCCATGCTCGCGCTTTTTTGACCGTCTCTAATGGCGGTGCTTTTACCGGGTCTTGTTCTGCCTCAATAATTATCCAACCACTATAATTTGATTGTTTCAGAAAATTAATTACTGGCGTGTAATCGACGATGCCATCTCCAGGAATGGTGAACAGACCGTTTCTGACAGCATTATTAAAGCTCCAATCATTGTTGATCACATTATTTAATACATCTCCACGCACATCCTTCATATGGATATGTGCCACCCGGTTGCCGTAGTTTTCCAGCACCCAGCTAATGTCTATGCCAGCGGTTGTCGCATGGCCACAATCCAGCACGATACCTACTACATCATCAGTCGCTTCCAGGAATGCTTTCAACTCATCGTTAGTTTCTACAATCATCATCAAATGATGATGGTAAGCGAGACGCAAGCCGTAAGTTTTCAACAGTGACGCAGCCAGACTATTTACCTTCTGCGCATACTGCTCAAGATTGATGCTCCCTAAAGCTGGAGACAGCGATAATGGCTCATCCAGAGGAGAATTGCCTGGCATAACACCGCACTCACCATAAACCATTACTTTCGCCCCAAGAGACTTGAGAAGTAATGCGTGATTGTGAACAGCTTCAAGCTCTTCCTCGACGCTACGCTCAGCAAGAAATCCGTTAAACCAGCCGGATGCCAGCTTGAGCTTTGCGTTGGAGAGAATCGGCTGGAGTGTATTAATTGTTCCCGGGAATTTACGCCCCAACTCAATCCCTTCATAACCAGCTGCTGCGGCTTCTTCCAGGCAGGTTTCTAGCGGGATATCGCCGCCGAGATCTGCCAGTACATCATTGGTCCAGGACAGTGGACTCACTCCAACAAGAATACGCGTTGAGACGCTCATATTTCTATCCTTCAAAATAAAAAGCACCGCTCCCGATGAGCTGCGAAGCGATGCTAACCAGGTCCTGCGAGGCTCGGGGGGGGCAGGGATTACAGGGTGAACGCTTCGCGGAAAGCGTCCAGCGCCGCCACAGAATCACCTGATGCCCAACCTTCCAGTGCTACCACGCCGTGGTAGTTGATGCCCTGCAGCGCCCGGGCAACGGCTTTGTAGTTGATCTCGCCCGTTCCCGGCTCCTTACGGCCCGGCACGTCAGCGACCTGGATTTCACCAATGTACTTCTCGCTTTTCTGAATCAGCTCAATCAGGTTTCCTTGACCAATCTGCGCGTGATAAATATCAAGGTTCATCTTCAGGTATGGGCTGTTCACTGCGGCAACCAGCGCAAGCGTATCGTCTGCTTTGGCGAAAGGCGTACCCGGATGGTCAACGGCCGTATTCAGGTTCTCCAGAGTGAACACCTTGCCGGCTTGCTCGCCCAGTTTTGCAAGCGCATCCAGCGTTTTCTTCGCCTTCAGCCACATGTCACCGGTTACTACTTCAACTGGTTTCACAGGCAGGCCGACATTGTTCAAACCGGTTCCGTGCAGGTTCAGTGACGGACAGCCAAGACGACAGGCAACCTCAATTGACTCGCTGGCACTGGAAAGCAGCAGTGCAATCTCTTCGTCGTCGGTCAGGTTTCCTGAGATATAGCCGGTCATTGAAGTAATGCGGGCACCGGTTTTCACCAGCGCTTCGATGTCTTTCTGGGTCCAGTCCCAGATTTCCACGCCGAAGCCCATGGCGTGAAGGCGTTCCACGCGCTCAATGAAAGGCAGTTCGAGGAACACCATTTCAGCGCATACGGATAATGAATAGTCAGACATGAGTAATCCTTACAGAGTGATCGGCTGAGACTGCTGAACAGAGGCAATACATGCCAGCGCAATTTCCAACGCGTTGCGAGCATCTTCGCCCGTTGCCTTCGGGGTTTCACCGGTCGCAACACAACGCACGAAGTCGGTCAGCTCTGCTACATAGGCATCACGCAGCAGATCGGTATCGCGGCGTGCAGTATCGATTGAGATACCCTCAGCGGTGTACCGCACGCAGTTGTTCACGTTCATATTGCCAGCCTGCAGCATCCCTTTGCTGCCGAACACTTCACCACGCACGTCGTAGCCATATACTGCCTGGAAATTAGCTTCAGCAGTAGCTATTGCGCCGTTATCAAAACGAATGTTCACTACGGCGGTGTCCAGCAATCCACGGTCTTTAAAATCAGGACGAACTAAAGCATCGGCAACGGCATAAACCTGGGTAGGTTTCGCCCCCGGGTTCAGGTGAAGCAGGATGTCGAAGTCGTGGATAAGGGTTTCCAGGAAAATGGTCCAGTGTGGGATTGGAGCAGGATCGCCCAGGCCTGGATCGCGTGTGGTTGAACGCAGCAGCTGCGGCACACCAATTTTACCTGCTTTGATTTCTTCGTAAGCAGCAGCAAAACCGCTCACGAAGCGACGGTTGAAGCCAACCTGCAGCGTAACACCGGCTTCTTCAGCGGCGTTGATTGCCTTATCTGCCTCTTCCAGAGTCACAGCCATTGGCTTCTCACAGAAAACGCCTTTACTCGCCTTTGCTGCTGCTACAATCAGCTCAGCGTGAGTACGCGCTGGAGATGCTATAACGACTGCGTCGATGTCAGGGTCATTCAGCATTGCCTGCGGGTCGGTATAGGATTTTTGTGCGCCCAGTTTAGCGGCCAGTTTCTCTGCGGCGCCTGGAACAGGATCTGCAACTGCTACTAAAGTGGCACCTGGAATACGTTGAGCAACCGTTTCACCATGAAAACTGCCCATACGACCTGCGCCAATCAGACCAACGCGCACAATATTTTTTAAAGACATGTGACTCTCCTCAATATGTAGGGTATTTAAGGCTTACTTTTGGGATACCGATTCTGGTGTAACGAGCGGTTGCTGCTCATGTCCAAAACGACGGGATTTAGAAAGCATCAGCGGTTCGATGTGCTCCAGCGATACACCTTTTGTCTCAGGCAGGAAGCGGCCAACGAACCAGAAAGCGATGACGCTGAACCCGCCGCATAGCAGCAGCGGGAAGGCGCCGTGGAAATGCTCCATCAGTGCCGGACTGCGGTTCATCATTGGAAAGCTCTGAGTAACGATGAAGTTTGAAATCCACAGGGAACAGAAGGCATAGCCCATCGCTACAGCACGCATACGGTTCGGGAAGATTTCTGATATCAGCAGCCAGGCACCGAGGCTCCATGACAAGCCGAATACAAAGATAAATCCCACTAAGCCAACCACCGGCAGGTAACCTTTGGCTTCGTTCATGAAGGCCCAGGAAGTGAAGAACAGGAAGGCAGCGCAACCTAAAGCACCCCAGCGAAGTAACGGAATACGGCCCACGCGGTCAAACGCAACCAACGCAATACTGACACCCGCTAACAAAGCCAGACCCAGAAAAATGCTTTGAAACAGAGAGTCCTGTGTATTACCCGTCACGTTCTGCAGTAGTGATGGTGCGAAATACATCAGGATATTGATGCCGGAAACCTGCTGAAGCACGGCAACGGCACAACCGATCCACAGAATATAAGATGCCTTTTTGTCCTTAAGAATGCCGCGCTGCGATGGCGCACTGGTTGAGGCGGAATCAACATCAATAGAACTACGGATCTCGGCGTATAAGCGTTCAGCATGTGCTGCGTTGGAAAGAGAGGTCAGCACCTTGAGTGATTTCTCTTTTCTGTTATGCATCGCATACCAGCGTGGCGATTCTGGCATAAAGAAGGCCATCACCAGGAACAGGACGCAGGGAACCAGTGCTGACGCCAGCATCCAGCGCCAGCCCATCGATACAATCCATTCGTGAGCCGCCCCTTTGGCAATCAGATAGTTCACCACGTAAACCACCAGTTGGCCGCTCACCATCAGCATCTGCTGCATACCCAGCATGCGCCCACGCAGATCTTTCGGAGACACCTCGGCGATGTAGAGTGGAGTAACGGCAGAGGCCATTCCCACGGCCAGACCGCCAATCATGCGATAGATAACGAACCAGGTAAGGTCATTGGCGAGAGCCGCGCCGACTGCTGAAATGGCAAACAGAACTGCAGTAATGATTAATGTCGCTTTACGGCCAATATGGTCAGTAAGGCGCCCGACACCCCAGGCACCAATAACACATCCCAAAATAACGTTAGAAACCGCCCATCCACTTTCAGCAGGCGTGAGCGATAAATGTTCAGTCAGTGGTTCGATAACGCCTGAAATAACAGAGGCGTCATAGCCAAGAATGATCCCGCTGACTGATGCGATGGCACAGATGAAAATGAGGTAAGGCACATTATGCTTTCGTGTAGACATTTCAATATTTCTCCACGGTGGTTTTTATGATTTGTATTTGTAGGTAAGACCTTTCTGGTTAGCAATGAATGTGCCAACTCACACATCGCTGTTTTATATGGGAATAAAAAAAGATGACGATCACAAAGTGTTTATAAAAAGGACATGTCTCCATAACATGTCTATAGAATGTACATATTCAAAATATTAGATAATGAAACGTATGAACCATAAAAACGAAAAAACGTGGGATGAGGAATGGGAGCTGATCGCCAGGCTGAACCATGCGCAGAAATTTGACGAATACATAGAAGAACTGGGGATAGCCTGGAAAGCTTTCGAGCAGGGAAATGTACCGAAAGGCTTACGCCCGGCTGTTCACGCATCATGGATACGTAGCCATGAAGAAGGTATTGATGCCTATCGCTTCGAATACCAGTTATGCGCAGAGCACGAACTTCGCAGAGTCATGACACGGAACTCGGCATTAATCGCCATAGCGCGCGATATCATGCGTAATCTGCTCGCCTATAATCCTGATGGTCACATCAATCTGACTGACGCTAATGGTGTAACGATGCACTATTGTGGCCAGGATTTAACGCCAGTAGGCAGTATTCTCAGCGAGGCAATATCCGGTACCAACTGCACCGGTCGCTGCATTAAAGAGAACAAACTGGTCTATATGCTGAGCGCAGAAAATTATAAAGAAGCGCTGCGTATTCGTGGCAAACACTGCGCTGCGGCTCCCATCCGGGATGAAAATGGCGTTATGCTGGGCGTGCTGACATTAACTGCCAATCCTGGCTATTTTCACTACCATACTCTGGGAACCGTTCAGGCTGCTGCAGAGGCAATTTCACAGCAGCTGATTTTGCGTCATTTAGTAAATGAGCAGGAATCAGTAATGGAATCGCTGAATGAAGGCGTTCTGGTTGTCAGTGAGAGAGGCACAATTCGGCAGTTAAACCGCTATGCCCGCCAGATATTAGGTATACAGGAAGATGTCCGCTTCCGTGATGCTGATGAAGTATTCATGCCGGATGATTGTTCATTCAGAGCGCTGCCAGCCTGTAAAGATCGCAACATTACTCTTTCTCCTGGCCCTGTTTCGCGTATCACATGTGTGATTTCCGTTGTTATCACACCTGAAGGTGGCCGCGTCATTTCTATGCGTGATAACCGCCGTATACGTGATATGACGCGTCGTGTTATTGGCAGTAGTGCCAGCTATACCTTTGACATGATTCTCGGCCAGTCACGCATAATGCAGGATACCCGTAATAAAGCACGTAACGCTGGACGCAGTGATAGTACTGTACTGCTTACAGGCGAAAGCGGTACCGGCAAGGAGCTATTTGCTCAGTCCATCCATAATGGCAGTAATCGCAATGCCGGTCCGTTCCTTGCTGTTAACTGTGGCGCAATTCCTCGTGATCTTGTGCTGAGCGAACTGTTTGGCTATGAGGATGGCGCGTTCACCGGTTCAAGACGTGGTGGCTCAGCGGGTAAATTTGAACTGGCAGATGGAGGAACGCTGTTCCTTGATGAAATCGGTGATATGCCGCTCGATGCGCAAGCCAGTTTGTTGAGAGTACTGCAGGAAGGTGAAGTGACGCGCATCGGCGGGAAGCAACCACTAAAAGTCAATGTGCGTATTGTTGCTGCAACCAATCGCGATCTGAAAAGAGATATTGATAATGGCTCATTCCGTCGTGATCTCTATTTTCGCCTGAACGTGATCAGTCTGCCCATTCCACCTTTGCGAGTCAGAAAAGAAGATATCAAAGAGCTGGCTGACTGGTTCTGCGAAAAAATATGCCGCGCACTCAATCGTGAACGCGCATTACTTTCCGGTTCGGCGCTGCAGATGATGGAAAACTATGACTGGCCCGGAAATGTGCGTGAACTGGAAAATATTGTTGAACGAACCATCAACCTGACCGAAACGGACGATATCAGTGATAAAGATCTACCTGAGGAGCTTCGTCTGTCCGCCTGTGCCATTTCCGATATACCAGGCGAGAGCGTGAAAAGTTTTAGTCTGAAGGATGGCGAGAAGACGCTAATAGAACTCTGTCTGATGGAAAAAAAGGGCAATATGCGTCAGGTTGCCATCGCGCTGAATCTTTCACGCGGTGCGCTGTATAACAAAATGAAGCGTTACGGGATTGAACCCGATAATTACCGCAGGTTATGTCATGATGTCTGAATCAGCTGTAACAGACCGGAAAAACGTCCGCCTTTGGTACTGAGCGGACATCGGCTCCGTCCCGGGTCTGAGATATGCCGTAAGAGAGCGTTTGCCACGCACAGAGATCATCGGGCAGTCATCTGATAAAGAACAGGGTTCTGACTTCGAAACACCCTGATTCTAAGCGCATTCGATTTCCCGGCCTCGTTCTCTGATCCTGCATCCCGGCTTTACCCTCAAATGGACAACGCAGGGACAAATCAGGACAACATACGGGCAGCGTATGGAACCCATCAACGCTCTCAGCTATTCATGACGTTAAATCATGTCTGTTGAGGGAGAAAAGATGAACTTTTATCGCAGTAAAGCATTTACCGGCTCTAAAGCCTGGGATGCTCAACACATTGCCAGCTTCGATAATATCAGCGTGAAACTTCACTGGACCGATCAACCCTATAGATGGCACATCAATGACGGACAGGAGGTTTTTGCTGTTATGGATGGGTGTGTTGAGATGCAATACAAAGAAAACGGTGATATCAAAAGCAGGACACTCAACACAGGTGATATTTTCTATGCCAGCGAAGGGACAGAACACATTGCGCGTCCACAGGGCGTCGCCCGCGTGTTGGTCATTGAAAAAGAGGGTTCCGTTTAATCAAGGTCTGCTCCGTTAACCGGTAAAGCCGGATGTCAGTGTTTGCTTTGGCCATCAGTAATACCAGCCAGCTACCCGCAGGCTGGCGTGAACGGGATAATCTTGCAGGAAACGGCAGACCAGACCTATGTTTGCCAGGGGCAGGCTGTCGATGTCATATCCAGCCTGCCAGATTTATAAAACCTCAGGCCGCGCGCACCTGCGGCATCGCAATATCTGCGCTGATACGTGCGCCGTCGGCATCAAACACCATGCAGTGGTGCGGATGGAAGCTGGGACGCAGCGTCTGATAAGGGCGGAAATGCACATCGCCCGGCAGCAGCATCTTAAAGCCGTCGTGGCCGTGGCTCTGACCAAACAGATAGGTATTATTGCCGAGCCGTTCCACAACCTCGCAGTGGAAGTCGATATTCAGAGGCGCATCGCCGTTGATCTGCAACTGTTCCGGCCGGATACCCAGGGTGATCTCATCTCCTGACTGCAGCTGGCGGATGGGTGAGGGGAGTTGCAGCCGGTGTTCGCCGTCATTGATCAGGGCGACCAGCCCGCCAGGGCCACACTGTTCTACACGCGCGGGCAGGAAGTTCATCTTCGGCGAGCCGATAAAACCCGCAACGAAGCGGTTGATCGGGTTGTAGTAGAGTTCCATCGGCGAACCGACCTGTTCCACCTTGCCGTAGTTCATCACCACAATCTTATCGGCCAGCGTCATCGCCTCCGTCTGATCGTGCGTCACATAAACCATGGTGGTTTTCAGCTCCTGATGAAGCTTAGCGATGTGCAGCCGCATATCGACACGCAGCTCTGCATCCAGGTTCGACAGTGGCTCATCAAACATAAACACCCGGGGATTACGCACAATCGCGCGACCAATGGCGACACGCTGACGCTGTCCGCCGGAAAGCTGCTTAGGTTTACGATCCAGTAGTTGCCCCAGCTGCAGCGTCTTCGCCACCATTTCAACCTGATGCTGAATCTGCGCTTTTGGCAGCCCGTTGACCTTCAGGCCGTAACCGATATTCTCCGCTACCGTCATATGGGGATAGAGCGCGTAAGACTGAAACACCATCGCCACCCCACGATGCGAAGGTGCGACATCATTCATCACCTCATCGCCAATCAGAATCTCACCGTCACTGATCTCTTCCAGTCCGGCAATCAGCCTCAGCAGCGTGGATTTTCCGCAGCCTGATGGACCGACGAATACTGCAAACTCACCAGCTTCAATATCGAGTGCGATATTTTTTAGCGTTTCTGTTTTACCAAAGCGTTTGGTGACATTTCTCAATCTGATGCTGGACATGCTGAACCTCATGGCAAAGAGTCTGGTGGCTAAAATGTACGACGTATAACAGTGGGTCAGATTCCACGTCAGGCCTGATGGTGCCTGCATTGACTATAACGTTCTGTCCGGGCACGCCCTATCGCTGTTTTTGATTTCTGTAATACCGATCACACATTGGTGCAAACGGGCTGGAGCGCAGCACCTGTTCCGCGTAGCGTATGACTCAAATGCGATACGTTACTCATACTTCATATGCACAATCAGCATGTGTTTATAAAAAGAACATCAGCAAATGGCAGCTAAAAATGTCATACCTTCACACGAGGCCGGTAATGAAAATCAAAATCAGCGTTACGCTACTCCTCTCAGCATTGATGCTTAATCAATCCGTCTGGGCCGCTCAGCAACTCACCGTCTGGGAAGACATTAAGAAATCGGACGGCATCAAAACGGCGATCGCCGATTTTCAGAAAAAGTTCGGCATTGACGTAAAAGTGCAGGAGATGCCGTTTGCGCAGCAGATTGAAAAGCTGCGTCTGGATGGCCCGGCCGGAATTGGCCCGGATGTGCTGGTGATCCCTAACGACCAGCTCGGCAGCGCGGTAGTGCAGGGCTTGCTGGCTCCGCTGAAAATCGATGCGGCAGAGCAGAGCGCTTATACGCCTTCGGCAATGGCCGCGTTCACACAGAATAATGTGGTCTACGGCGTGCCTAAGGCGGTTGAAACCCTGGTGCTGATCTACAACAAAGATCTGCTGCCCGCGCCGCTGAAAACGCTGGATGAGTATCGCGCGTTCTCGCAGAAGCAGCGCGAGGCAAAACAGTATGGCCTGCTGGCGAAGTTTGACCAGATTTACTACAGCTGGGGCGTGATGGCACCAACGGGGTCTTACATTTTTGGTAAAGACGCAAAAGGCGTGATTAACACCAACGATATCGGGCTGAACACCCCTGGTAGCGTGGAAGCGGTGACCTATCTCAGGCGCTTCTTCAGCGAAGGATTGTTGCCTGGCGGCATCATGGGCGACAACGGCCTGAATGCCATCGACTCGCTGTTTACCGAGAAGAAAGCGGCGGCGGTGATCAACGGGCCATGGGCGTTCCAGCCTTATCAGGCTGCCGGGATCAACTACGGCGTGGCACCCCTGCCATTGCTGCCTAACGGCAAACCGATGAGCTCTTTCCTGGGCGTGAAAGGCTATGTGGTGTCGACATGGAGTAAAGATCAGGCGCTGGCGCAGAAGTTCCTGACCTTTATCAACCAGCCGCAGTATGTGAAAGAGCGCTATCAGAAGACTCAGGAGATCCCACCGGTTACTGCGCTGATGAACGATCCGATTATCAAAGAGGATGAGAAAGCCAACGCTGTTGCGGTGCAGGCGGCGCGAGCCTCAGCCATGCCGGGCGTGCCGGAGATGCAGGAAGTGTGGGGCCCGGCCAATGCGGCGCTGGAGCTGAGCGTTTCCGGCAAGCAGGAGCCAAAAGCGGCGCTGGATAACGCGGTGAAACAGATCACCATGCAGATTGAAGCGATGCAGGCCAGCAACCAGTAATGCTGGTTCACGGGATAACCGTACAGGATAAGGATCAGAGTGTGGCTATATCTTCCGATGAACATCTGGTGACCGCTAAGCGTCCGCGTCGTCATGCGACGACCGGTGCGTTGCTGGCACTGCTGCCTGGCTTCGGCCAGTTTTATCACCGCCAGTGGGCGAAAGGCCTGTGCTTTCTGATTCTGCTCAGCAGTTTTACCGGCGTCTTCCACGATTTTCTGCGAGAAGGATTCTGGGGGCTATACACGCTGGGTGAATCGGTGCCGCGCGATAACTCCATTTTCCTGCTGGCGGAGGGAATTATCAGCGTGCTGATCGCCGCCTTTGGCGTGGCGGTCTGGGGATTGTCGGTGCGCGATGCCTGGGTCAATGGCGTTAAGCGCGACAGGGGGCAACCCCTTAACAGCGTGCGTCAGCAGTATCAGCTGCTGCTGCGCGACGGCTTCCCCTACCTGATGATTTCGCCGGGGTTTATTCTGCTGGTTTTCGTGGTGGTGTTTCCGATTCTTTTTGGTTTTGCCATCGCCTTCACAAACTACAACCTCTATCACACGCCGCCGGCGAAGCTGGTGGACTGGGTAGGATTCAAAAACTTCATCAACATTTTTACGCTGTCGATCTGGCGTTCCACCTTCTTCGATGTGCTGCAGTGGACGGTGGTCTGGACGCTGCTGGCGACCACACTGCAGTGTACCGTCGGCGTGATGCTGGCGATTCTGGTCAATCAGAAGGACCTGCGCTTTAAGCCGCTGATCCGCACCATCTTTATCCTGCCGTGGGCAGTGCCGGGTTTTGTCACCATTCTGGTCTTCGCCGGGATGTTCAACGACAGCTTTGGAGTGATCAACAACGCAATTCTCGACTTCTTTGGCATTGCACCGAAAGCCTGGATGACCGATCCATTCTGGACCAAAACCGCGCTGATTATGATGCAGACCTGGCTCGGCTTCCCGTTTGTGTTTGCGATGACCACCGGGGTGCTGCAGGCGATCCCGGACGATCTCTATGAGGCGGCGATCATGGACGGTGCCAGCGCCTGGACGCGGCTGAAAACCATCACGCTGCCGCTGGTGCTCTACGCCATTGCGCCGATCATCATCACGCAATACACCTTCAACTTTAATAATTTCAACATCATCTATCTGTTTAACAACGGCGGTCCGGCGGTGGCGGGGTCGAATGCCGGAGGCACCGATATTCTGGTGTCGTGGATCTACAAGCTCACCATGTCGTCGTCGCAATATGCTATCGCCGCTACGATTACCATTCTGCTGTCGATTTTCGTGGTAGGTCTGGCGCTGTGGCAGTTCCGCGCGACCCGGTCGTTTAAACAAGATGAGATGGCGTAAGGGAGCAGTTATGGCGAAGTCCGGCAGTATTAAACGCGAAAGGTGGATACGCCTGTCGCTGACCTGGCTGGTGGTGCTGGCCGTCTCGGCCATCATTATCTATCCGCTGGTCTGGACGGTAGGAGCATCACTGAATGCAGGTAACAGCCTGCTCAGCAGTTCGATCATTCCGGAGAATGCATCGCTTCAGCATTATCGCGACCTGTTTAACGGCACGGTGCCTTACCTGACCTGGTACTGGAATTCGATGAAAATCAGTTTCCTGACCATGGTGCTGACATTAATCAGCGTCAGCTGTACCGCTTACGCCTTTTCCCGTTTTCGGTTTAAGGGACGGCAGAATGGGCTGATGCTGTTTCTGCTGCTGCAGATGATCCCGCAGTTTTCAGCGCTGATCGCGATCTTCGTCCTGTCGCAGCTGCTGGGATTAATCAACAGCCACCTGGCGCTGGTGCTGATCTACGTTGGCGGGATGATCCCGATGAACACGTATCTGATGAAGGGCTATCTCGATTCGATACCCAAAGATCTCGATGAGTCAGCGCGCATGGATGGCGCGGGCAACTTCCGCATCTTTGTTGAGATCATCATGCCGCTGTCGAAGCCGATTCTGGCGGTCGTTGCGCTGTTCTCGTTCACGGGGCCGCTGGGCGATTTCATTCTCTCCAGCACCATTCTGCGCACGCCGGAACAGTTCACGCTGCCGATTGGACTCTACAATCTGGTGTCGCAAAAAATGGGTGCCAGTTACACCACCTATGCGGCCGGAGCCGTGCTGATCGCTGTGCCGGTAGCCGTGTTCTATCTGGCTCTGCAAAAATACTTCGTCTCTGGCCTGGCTTCAGGCAGTACTAAAGGATAAATCATGACGCCCAAAACATTGATTCTCGCCCTGGCGCTGGCCTGGGCGACGCCGCTGCTCGCCGCCGATAAGCCTGCCATCGGCTCTGCCGGGCCGTGGCCCGCCGATTTTATCAAAGGTGCGGACATCTCTTCACTGGCAGAGCTGGAGAAGCAGGGCGCGAAATTCTACAACGCGGACAACCAGCAGCAGGATGCTATCGCCATTCTGAAAGCCAGCGGCATCAACACTATCCGGCTGCGGTTGTGGGTCGATCCCACTGACGGCAGCGGTCACACCTACGGTGGTGGCGGCAACGATCTGGCGACTACGCTGGCGCTGGCGAAGCGGGTTAAAGCAGCGGGCCTGAAGCTGCTGCTGGATATTCACTACAGCGACTTCTGGACCGATCCGGGCAAGCAGTTCAAGCCCAAAGCCTGGCAGTCACTGACCTTTTCGCAGCTGGAAACGCAGGTGCATGACTACACCCGCGACACCATCGCCCGCTTTAAAGCAGATGGCGTCATGCCGGATATCGTGCAGATTGGCAACGAGCTTAACGGCGGCATGCTCTGGCCGGAAGGCAAGAGCTGGGGCCAGAACGGCGGCGAGTTTGATCGGCTGGCCGGCCTGCTGAAAGCCGGGATCAGCGGGGTGCGCGAGAACCTCAGCGATCCGCATCAGGTGAAGATCATGCTGCATCTGGCCGAGGGTACTAAAAACGATACCTTCCGCTGGTGGTTCGATGAAATCGTTAAGCGTGATGTGCCGTTCGATGTGATCGGTCTGTCGATGTACACCTACTGGAACGGCCCGATTAGCGCTCTGAAAGCCAACATGGATGATATCTCCCGGCGCTATGACAAAGACGTGATGGTGGTGGAAGCCGCCTATGGCTACACGCTGGAAAACTGCGACAACGCTGAGAACAGTTTCCAGGCAAAAGAGGAGCAGGCAGGCGGCTATCCCGGCACGGTCGCGGGTCAGGCGGCCTATCTGCATGACCTGATTAAAGCGGTGCTGGCAGTGCCGGACCATCGCGGCAAGGGTGTGGTCTACTGGGAACCGGCGTGGATCCCCGCGCCCGGCAATACCTGGGCTACGCCCGCCGGCATGAAATATATCCACGACGAATGGAAACAGGGTAACGCCCGAGAGAACCAGGCACTGTTTGACTGTCACGGCAAGGCGCTGCCTTCGCTACAGGTTTTTCATTAACTATCAGCACTAACGCTGATCTCTTCCTCTGAGGACCAGGTATGAATAAATTTCCCCCGCTGAGCGCCCGGGTTAACCGGCTGCTGCATGGTGCTGACTACAATCCGGAACAGTGGGCGCACCAGCCGGGCATTATTGATGACGACGTCGCGATGATGAAGCAGGCGAACTGCAACGTGATGTCGGTGGGTATTTTCAGCTGGGCGAAGCTGGAGCCGGAAGAGGGGCGCTATGAGTTTGGCTGGCTGGATGAGGTGATCGATACGCTCTGGCTGCAGGGGATTTCCGTGTTTCTCGCCACACCGAGCGGGGCCAGGCCGGCCTGGATGTCGCAGGCGTATCCTGAGGTGTTGCGCGTGGGGCGCGATCGTGTACCTGCCCTGCACGGTGGCCGTCATAACCACTGTATGACCTCGCCGGTTTATCGCCAGAAAGTGCAGGCGATGAATAGCCGCTTGGCCGCGCGTTACGCGCATCATCCGGCGGTGGTCGGCTGGCATATCTCTAATGAGTATGGGGGCGAGTGTCATTGCGATCGCTGTCAGCAGGCCTTTCGCGGCTGGCTGCAGCGTCGCTACGAGACGCTGGAGAAGCTGAATCTCGCCTGGTGGAGTGACTTCTGGAGTCATACCTACACAGACTGGTCACAGATTGTGTCGCCTGCGCCGCAGGGCGAGATGTCGATTCATGGTCTGAATCTGGACTGGCGGCGATTTATGACCGATCAGGTGACTGACTTCTGTCGGGAGGAGATTAAACCGCTGAAGCAGGCCAATCCCGATCTGCCCGCGACCACTAATTTCATGGAATATTTCTACGACTACGATTACTGGAAGCTGGCACCGGCGCTCGATTTTATCTCCTGGGATAGCTACCCGATGTGGCATAACGAGAAGGATGAGACCACGCTCGCCTGTTATACCGCGATGTACCATGATTTGATGCGCACCCTGAAGCAGGGCAAGCCGTTTGTATTGATGGAGTCGACGCCTGGCTCAACGAACTGGCAGCCGACCAGTAAACTGAAGAAGCCGGGGATGCATATTCTCTCTTCGCTGCAGGCAGTGGCGCATGGTGCGGACGCGGTGCAATATTTTCAGTGGCGCAAGAGTCGGGGATCGGTCGAGAAGTTTCACGGCGCGGTGGTTGATCATGTCGGCCATATTGATACGCGAACAGGGCGTGAAGTGAGTGAGCTGGGCCGGATGCTGGCGGCCATGACGCCGGTAATGGGCAGTCGGGTTGAGGCGCGCGTCGCGATTATTTTCGACTGGGAGAGTCGCTGGGCAATGGATAACGCGCAGGGCCCACGCAATCTTGGTCTGCACTATGAGCGTACGGTAAACGAGCACTACCGCGCGTTCTGGGAGCAGGGTGTTGCGGTAGATGTGATTAACGGCGACAGCGATCTCAGCGGTTACGATCTGGTGATAGCGCCAATGCTGTATATGGTACGCGACGGTTTTGCGGCGCGGGTTGAGCAGCATGTTGAGCGGGGCGGGCATTTCGTGGCCAGTTACTGGAGCGGCATCGTGAATGAGAGCGATCTCTGTTATCCGGGAGGATTCCCTGGGCCGTTGCGGCCGCTGCTCGGCATCTGGTCAGAAGAGATCGATAGTCTGACCGATGAGGAGTTTAACGGCGTGCGCGGGGTGCGCGGCAATGAGCTGGGTCTGAGCGGGCCATATCAGGCGCGGGAGCTTTGCGAGCATATTCATCTCGAAGGGGCCACGGCGCTGGCCAGTTACGAGAGTGATTTTTATGCCGGAACCCCGGCGGTGACGGTGAATCGGGTTGGTCAGGGTAAAGCCTGGTATATTGCGTCACGTAATGATCTGCCGTTCCATCGGGATTTTTATGGTGCGCTGATTAAGCAGCTTGGGTTACCGCGTGCGCTGGCGACTGAGCTGCCGCCAGGCGTTGTCGTTCAGCGGCGAACTGATGGTGAACAGGCATTTCTGTTTGTGCAGAACTTTACCGGTCAGACGCAGCAGGTCTCGTTGCCTGTCGGGGTGAGTGATTTGATTGATGGCTCGGGTGTGGGGGAATTGCTGACGCTTGGGCCATGGGGATGTCGGGTTCTGAGTAGGCCAATGGAGTAGGGGGGGAGTACAGGCTCAGGAGTTAATTCATTGGCGATTGCTGGCAGTCTGAGCACTGGCTCAGGGGGCATATGCCTTCCGTAAAGACGCAAAAGACGGCATCCATGTCCGCTCAGCAGGGGCAATTACGCATCTCATCCCTGAGGTGCGCCCGTTAGCGGGCCAACGCATCGCGTTGTTCAAAAACGCTTCCGGCGTTTTTATCCGGGCGGTGTGATGCTTTGCTACAGGCATATGCCCCCATCGCTTATGGATTGGGAGCTGTCTGTTGGAAGGTCTGCATATAACTGTTGATATAGAGCAGGTTTTAAGAGGCTGATTGCAGGATAGGCGCAGGAAGCGTGTATATTCTGTGAGCAGCCCCAGGCATTCTGCCCCGCGTTTTCGTTTATCACTCGTGAGTGGCGGGCAGTTGCCCGCCTTTTTATTATCTGAAGGAGAACCACATGTTGAGTCTCAAATCGTTTAAGCAATATTTCAGTCGGCAGCCGCTGACGGTGGAAGAGCTTGAGGTAGACAGCGCGCTACTGGAGCGTCTGGTCAACTGTTTTGGCGGACGTGACAATATTCAGCAGGTGGATGCCTGTTTAACCCGGCTGCGGGTGAAGGTGACATCGCTGAAAGCGGTGGATACGGCGGGATTGCAGAAGGCGGGGGCGATTGGCGTGGTGATTCTGGGGCATGAGGTGCATGCGATCTTTGGTAAGCAGTCCGACCAGCTGCGTCAGCTGCTGGAAGAACGTTTCTTTAAACCGGAGTAACAGACGCCCGAGAAATATGAATAAAAAAATGGATAACCGTCGCCGGTTATCCAAATAAGCCCCTGCATAAGAGCTCAATAATGATCACAATGAGGAGATTGCGCGGTTACCACCAGGCTTCAACCTGTACGCCGAAGTTCCAGGTGTTATTACTGGTGTTGTCTTTGAAGCTGTGTCCATCCTCTGAGTCATTCAGGTAAGAGGCAAACAGTCGAAGTTCCGGACGAGACATAAATTCGGGACCGGCTGCCAGACCCAGCGCCAGCGTATATTTCTGTCCTGCCGCTTTATAGTCGCTGCCCACTTTGTTTTCATCTTTCTGCCAGAAGCTACCGACTTCACCGATGCCGCGGACATACTGCGTAAACTGATACTGACCACGCCCCACCAGCGACAGCAGGGTACTTTTGCGGGTCTGTGCGGTGACATCGTCCGCCGATCCCCAGGTAAAGACCTGATTCAGTGAGAACTTGTCGGTGATCGGAAGCAGACCGGTGTTAATCACGCGGTAGCCGGTGGCGTTTTGAGTATCATTCCACATGTCATACCAGCCGCCGCCCTGCGAAATCATGTTCTGCGCCAGACCTTTGTTGGCGTACTGGAACACCAGCTTCTGGTAGCCGCCCCACATGTCCTGACTGATTTCACTGGTGAGCATGACGCCGTTATCTGCGTTATACAGGCCACCATATTCTTTCTGTTTGTTGGTGGTGTTTGGCATGGCGTAATCAATACCAAATTCGGTCCAGGCGCCGTTCCAGGGTTTCCAGCCGGCATAGCGAAGATCGAGGTAGTTGATGTTGACGTCGTTGTCGCCATCGACGCGGTAATCCACGTCATTCGCATCGCCACGAATCCAGGCAAAGGAGATAGCGCCCGGACCCAGCGTGTAGTTTTCGATACCGGCACCTGAACCCGAGATGTTCCAGTACTTGGTATCAATGATGTGCAGATCGTGACGCTGGTAGTAGCGTTTACCGCCCCAGATCACCGCATCTTTATCACCCGGCACCAGTCCTTTGATCTGCAGGTTGAGCTGACGCAGGCCAAATTGCGCATCGTCGCCGAAGGTAGTTTCGTTATCGTTTGAGCCGTCGGAGAACATACTGACCATGGTGTCGACGTAAAAACTGACGTCATCCTTTTTGTAGACTTCGCTGCCCAGCTCAACCTCGCCATAAGTGTCGGCTTCATTGCCGAGACGGCCAACCTTGTTCTTTTGATACTCTTCAATACCGCCATCCTGCGATACGCCAACGCCACCACGCAGATAGCCATGGAAATCGATGTTGTCGATGGCGGCATAGAGCGTCGGGGAGGTCAGGGCCGCAGCAAGCGCCACAGCAGCAGTACGTAACCTTGTTTCCATGTTATCCTCAGTTTTTATTTGTAATACGTTCACATGACAGCGGCAGTAAACGCTTTTTGTCAGATGAGTGACAAATAAAATCGCGATAATGTGTGATTTACTGCAAATAAAATGGCGGAATCTGTAACGATTAGTGAATCAGATCACCAAATTTTACGATGTGAAGGTATTACTTTTATTTTTTATTCGCGCAATGTGACTGCGGTAGTCTGGCTGACATCAGGGCTGTGATAACATTCCGCCATCGGTAATCAGGGATGCGAATTATGAAATCAAAAAATGCCACCTTAGAGGATGTCGCCCGTCATGCTGGCGTGTCGTATCAGACGGTATCAAGGGTTCTGAATAAGTCGGCAAACGTCTCGGAGTCAACGCGGCGCAAGGTGGAACACGCAATTGAAACCCTGCGCTACGTACCCAACCGCCTGGCTCAGCAGCTGGTGGGCAAGCAGAGTACAACTCTGGGTCTGGTAACGACTTCGCTGGCGTTGCATGCGCCCTCACAGGTGGCCGCTGCGGTTAAACGTTATGCGAATGCTGCGGACTACCAGGTGCTGATCGCCATGATTGATGAGAACGTCAATCAAAGTCTGCAGGATTGCATCAATGAACTTAAATCTCAGCGGGTGGATAAAGTGATCATCAATGTCCCGCTGGAGAGCAGCGCTGCTGAGCAGGTCGTGCAGGAGAACGACGATATTCTCTGTCTGTTCCTTGATGTTGATCCCTACAGCGCAGTGTTTAACGTTTCGTTTAACCCGGCTGACGGCACCCGCGCCAGCGTCAAATACCTCTATGAGCAGGGGCATCGCGAGTTTGCCCTGCTGGCGGGTCCTGAGCAGTCGGTCTCCGCCAATCTGCGGTTAAAGAGCTGGCTCGACACGCTGGAAAGCTA
Organism: Pantoea sp. XY16; assembly: GCF_025153065.1. NCBI lineage: Bacteria > Pseudomonadati > Pseudomonadota > Gammaproteobacteria > Enterobacterales > Erwiniaceae > Pantoea > Pantoea sp. XY16. Next base: position 418,303 of record NZ_JANZNP010000005.1, read on the forward strand.
CCGTCTGAAGCCGGTCAGCATCAGCCACGGTAACTGGGATGCGCAGAGTGGTTACAATGGCGTGCTGCAACTGCTGCGTGAAGCGCCAGAGTTCAGTGCACTGCTGGTGGGCAACGATCAGATGGCGCTGGGTGTGCTGAGTGCGCTGCATCAGCGAGGTGTGGCCGTGCCTGGGCAGATTTCGGTGATTGGCTACGATGACACTTATGAAAGTGCCTTTTTCCATCCGTCGCTGACCACGGTGTCGCTGGATCTCGATTTGCAGGGCAAAGAGGCGGTTGCCCGTCTGTTGCTGGTCAGTGAGCAGGACGAGCAGCGTTCCTCCTCGATTCTGCCGGCAAAGCTGGTGGTGCGCAGCTCGACCGGTATCGCCGGACAGCAGCAGCGTGATTTAAAGCAGATTGCGGAACAACTGCGGCTGATTGCCAGCCGGCTTGAGTAGCGGGGAGCCAGGCAAAGATAAAAAAGCATAACAACACCTCGCTGCTATGCTCAGATCAGGATAACGTTTCTGAATGTCAGAAAAATTACCTATTGCCTGAGCTGGTCGGTAAACGGGCATTCTTACTACCTGTAAGCCAGCCGGCATGCTCAGCCCGATTCCTCTACATCCAGGATGTGACACTATGCTGTGGCTTGAACAGGGACTTTACCTCAGGATCGAAGAGTTAGCGCATGGCCCCAGGCCGCTGCCGCTTTCCAGTGGCTTTACCCCGCAGACCGCTTATCGCGCACTGGGCTGCTTTAACCCCTCTGAAACCTCAGATGCTTACTACATTCTTTCAAATGACCGTGACGAAATCTGGTTTATCTGCAACCGGCATCTGAGAACCGTTTTTCTTGATGCCAGCAATACAGCATTTCGGGTGAAAATGCAGGAGCCAGTAGAAAGTCTGCCCGTCCTCTCTGCTGCGCATGAAGGGATTATCGTCTCGCTGGAGCGGCCAGCCTGAATTTAACAACCTGCACGGACGATGACAGATCAGATAAAAAATAGCCGCCATCACTGGCGGCCCTGACCAGGTTCAAAAAGAAGCGTTACCTTTAATTCTTCCGGTCGTGCTTTTTAATTCGCGGGGGCGGTCTTCATTGCCGCGCGCTGTGGCAGCACCACCAGAAAAGCGATGATGATCAGTGCCAGCGTCAGCGAGGCGCCATAGCGACTCAGCGCCAGTCCGCCTGAAGCAAGAGGTTTGTCCAGGAAGTCACCGACAACGGCACCCAGTGGCCGGGTCAGGATAAAGGCTGCCCAGAACAGCGCGGTTCGTGAAAGGGAAGTAAAGCGACTTGCCGCCCAGATGATCGCCAGCGCGCCAACAAACAGCAGGATCCCGCCATCGTAACCCAGCCCTTCGCTGTCTGCCGTCCAGTCACCCAATGCTGTGCCCAGTGTCTGAGAAAACATAATGGTGACCCAGTAAAAACTCTCAGTAACAGCGTTGTTTACCGAACTCACTGCGACCGTTCCACAGGTCATTTTCCAGAGAAAAAGAGAGAGGATCAGCAGAGTGCTCAGCAGCAGCGTACCGCCCAGATAACCCATGTTCAGTGAGCGATCGGCAAAGTCCGCCATCGTTGTACCGACAGTGGTCGTCGCCACGACGGTGAACCAGTAGATCCATTTGTTGAAGCTGGTGCGATTGATCTGCACTACGACAGCGACCAGAAAGATGATGGCGAAAATCAGTGTTCCGGTCAGGTAACCGAGATTCATCGACATCGTCACCGCATCGCCGCCGGTTTCACCCAGGGTGGTTGCAGCGATTTTAGTCAACCAGAAAGCCGCGGTAACGGCCGGAACTTTACTCAGAGCGTGAGAAGCTGTGTTGTTATTTTGCATAGGGTGATTCTCCGGATAAGCCCTGCATGGGCTAATACAGCGGAGATGTTATAGGATTAATCTTAAGGAAAGATTAAGCTGCACAAGAGGTGAGAGAAATTTTCGACCGGTTTTTTACTGCTGCCTTGAGGATGGAAATGCGCCACGATAAGCAGTTTTTAAAGGCCAGGTGCTATTATGATTCTGTATTAAAAGATTTTTTATACGTCTTGCGGGGTGTTAAATCCTCACTGCCCTGAAGGGCTTTTCAGAATGGCTCAGATGGCTCTTTCTGACAGCACATTATCTGCGAGTAAAAAAAATTAACAAATTGTGAAGCGCAATTAATTGTCAGCAGCTTAGTCTTTGTCAGTCTGGCTATCAGTCCCTCCGCCATTCAGCCAGCCGGAATGACATGACTGAGTGACGCCCCAAAACCCGCAGGGATTTACTGTCGGAACAATGTTCTGCCGGTTCCAGGGTTCACAGCCATCAGACAACAAGCCGTGATTAAAGATTATGTCCCGATGAGCCGATATACACAGACTCATACTTCTGACACTGCAACCTGATAGCTTTACGTAATGCCACAGGAGAAGGCACCTCAGAAACTGCTGCCGGTAAGGCCTCAGTTTCCACCAGCATTTATCACGGCCCGCAATACTGAACCCTTATCCATAGCCTCCCTCAGCTACAGGCAGGCATTAACGGTTATAATCAGGTCTGTAGCGACGTGTATTGAACTTATTTAACATCGTCAGCAACGTCGGAGTCGGCCACCATGAATCCAATGATCAAACCTTCTTTTACCGCTGTTTGGTCTACGGATGCTCAGGGGATCTGCATCGCCAGTCAGGAAAGTCCTGCGGGTCTGATACCTGAGCTTAAAGGCGTGACGCTGAGTTCATGGCTGAGACTGGCGCAGGCTGACGACGATGCAAAGATCGCACTGCAACTGACTGCAGCCCTGGAATTGCTGAGGCCTTTCCATATTGAAGTGCCGATTCATTGTCTTGATGGCAAGACGCGTCGGGTTCTTGTTTCCGGCCTGCCGGATTGCCAGCCTGGCACCTCCCATCTGCAATACAACGGCTTTATTCTGGATGTGACCGGGCAGCGTAAAGCGCTGGAAGATGCACTGCGCACGGCGGCGGAATATCGTCTTCTGATTGAAAACAGTACCGATCTGATCGCCCATTGCGACGCGGAGGGCAGATACGTATCAATTTCTCCCTCTTACAGCGAAATCATAGGCTGGACAACCGAAGAGGTTGTGGGGCAACTGGTCGTGGATTTCCTGCACCCCGATGACCGCGAGTTAGCTACCGAAGCGCTGGGATGCATCTTCAGCGGCGGGGTACTGCCGGATGTCGTTGAGGTGCGTAAACTGCATCGCGACGGCCATTACATCTCACTGGGTACCAAAGCCTGTGGCGTCATCAATCCCAGTTCAGGAAAAAATATTGGTGCCGTGCTGGTGTCGCGCGACATCACGCGGGACAAAGAACGGATGCGTAATCTTGAGAGGCTGGCAACCCTGGACACGCTGACCGGGCTGCACAATCGTGCCTGGATTAACGAGAAGGTGGGATTCATGCTGGCGCAGGCAGACGATCAGGCCTACACCACGGTGATGTTTATCGATTTGAATGGCTTCAAGGCGGTGAACGATCTGATGGGTCATGCAACAGGCGATGCCCTGCTGCAGCAGGTCAGTGAACGGCTGCAGCACTGTATGCGTCCGGGCGACTCTGTTGCCCGACTGGGTGGTGATGAGTTTGTTGTGGCTGCTAAATGCAGCAATCACGAGGCCGCGTCAACTATTGCCCTGCGGATTATTGACAGTCTGCATGCACCTTTCGCCATCAATAGCATGGATGTACGCATCGGCGCAGCGATTGGTATCAGCCTTGCCCGCTTCGGGACAGCAACGGCTAAAATGTTATTCGAGAATGCAGATAAGGCGATGTATCAGGCTAAAGCACGACGTGATGGTTCTTATCAGTTTTTTGAGCCAGCAGCGGAGTAGCCGTTGTATATGATGGCGCGTCTCCGCTTTCACTCCTTAAGTGGTTATCCTGCACTTATCTGCTCATCACCCTACGCTATCAACATGCAGGAACGTCGCTCAGGCTAAGTTCATGCAGATTCTTCGCTATCCCGCCCTTCATCATAATCCACCTGCGCCTGCTCCATGGCACCTCCATGTTGCTTTGCCCAGTTCACCAGCGCGACGAAAGGATCCTGCAATGTCCGTCCCAGCGGCGTAATCGCATATTCGACCGCCACTGGCGATGAAGCAATCACACGGCGGCTTACCAGTCCGTTGCGTTCCAGCCGGCGTAAGGCCTCTGTCAGAGATTTATGGGTGATGGGGTCGAGCCTGCGTTTGATGGCATTAAAACGTGAGGGCTGAGAGCATAATACAGTCAGGATTAAGACCGACCACTTATTCGCTACCTGTTCCAGGACAGGGCGCGTGCTGTTGATCTCGGCCAGTAGCTGGGTGATATCAGTTGCCATGAGGTTTCCTTTAGGATATCTGGTGTACATCAGGTGCGTAATTGACACTAAATATAATAAATATACCATCAGGTGTCTAACCTCTATCCGGAGTCGCAATGATGAAACTGAGTGGAAAAATCGCCCTTGTCACCGGGGGTAATAGCGGTATCGGTCTTGCTGTCGCTCGCCGTTTTGCAGAGGAAGGTGCACGCGTTTTTATCATCGGCCGACGGGAAGCGCAGCTGGCTGAGGCAGTCGCACTGATCGGCGGTCAGGTCGAGGCCATTCAGGGCGATATCACCCGCTCAAATGACCTTGCGCGTCTGTTCGAAACCCTGGGCACCAGAGCGGGTCGCCTTGATATCCTCGTCAACGCTTCAGGTGTGTCAGAACCGGCCAGCCTGGAAGAGACCACGGAAGAACACATCGATCGCGCTTTTAATCTGAATGTGCGAGCCATGGTGCTGACGGTGCAGCACGCAGTGCGGCTGATGGGCGAGGGCAGCAGTGTCGTGCTGGTGGGTTCCGTTGCGGGCGCGATAGCGAATCCCGGTTATGGCAGCTATTCCGCCAGCAAGGCCGCGGTACGGTCTTATGCCCGCACCTGGAATAGTGAGCTGGCACCGCGCGGCATCAGGGTCAACACGCTGAGTCCTGGTCCGACCAATACCCCGATGTTTGACCGGGCCAGCGATGAAGTCAGGCAGACGCTGACCGCCCGGATCCCGGCAAAGCGGCTGGGAAATCCTGAGGAGGTGGCGGCTGCGGCACTGTTCCTGGCTTCAGATGAAAGCAGCTATATCAGTGGCACCGAGCTGGTGATTGATGGCGGGATGATTGCATAAAATACCCTTGAGAGCGTCACGGGTTATCGTGCCTGTGACGCCATTCTGACCATCAGCAAAATCACTTTGCCCATTGAAGCTTTCGCAGGTATCAGGTTGCGAAGCGAGTAAAGGCTGAGTATTCGCTGATATCGGCAGATAAGTTCCAAATTGACAAGAGCACAAAGAATAATAAATGTCGGGCTCTGAACATCGTTAATTTCATCTTCTACATTAATGGCCCATCCCCACTCTCACCCTCTTAAAGTGCAGCCAGAATGGCAGCTTCCATTTTTTCCGGCGTAGTGGTCGGGGCAAATCGTTTGATGGGTTTGCCATCACGCCCAATCAGGAACTTAGTGAAGTTCCATTTAATACGGCCACCCAGCACGCCGGGTAATTCTTCTTTCAGGTAACGGAAAATCGGGTGCGTTCCGGTGCCGTTAACGTCTACTTTTCCTGACATAGGAAAACTCACACCATAGTTGATGTGGCATGTCTGCGCGATGTCATCGGCACTACCCGGTTCCTGTTTACCGAACTGGTTACAGGGAAAACCGAGTATCACCAGGCCCTGAGCGGCATACTTTTTGTAGAGTGTTTCAAGCCCTGCATATTGTGGCGTGAATCCACAATGACTGGCGGTATTCACCACCAGAACCACCTTGCCAGCATAGTCGGCCATCGGGATTGGCTGACCATTCAGGCTGGTGGCAGAGAGTTGATAAAAGGGAGACATGATGCAATCCTCAGAGCGGAACCTGTTGTCCGTCAACATTAGCACAGTGCGGATAACGGCGTTGGATCACGAGATTGAGTGTCTGGTTCGATATCAGCGGCGCGAGCAATCGCTGAATGCACCTGGCGGGAAGAGCAGCACTCTTACCGCCAGGTAGTTAATATCATTCCAGACACATCACTTAACCATTATCGCGAAATCCGGGATAAAGACTCATCCCACCATCGATAAACAGTGTAGTGCCATGAACATAGTCGGAAAGATCACTGGCCAGCCAGACCACTGCATTCGCCACATCTTCCGCCGCACCGATACGCCCATAAGGGATGAGTTTTAACAACGCTTTACCCGCTTCGCCCTGGGTCGCTTCTTCGTTAATGGCAGTCGCGATAGCGCCGGGTGCGACTGAGTTTACGCGTATGCGATCTTCGCCTACTTCCTGTGCCAGGCTTTTCATCAGCAAATCAACCCCGCCTTTTGAGGCGGCGTAATTAACATGTCCGGCCCAGGGAATGAGCTGATGAACCGAGCTCATATGAATGATCTTACCTACAGCCCGACTGATCTCCGGGCGGTGCTCCTGGTCACGAAACTGACGCAGCGCAGCCCGTGCGCAAAGGAACTGCCCGGTCAGGTTCACGTCCAGAACGGTATTCCAGTCTGCAAGCGACATCTCAATGGAAGGCGCATCTTTCTGCAGCCCTGAGTTAGCCACCAGGATATCCAGCCTGCCGAATTCAGCAATCGTCTGGGCAAAGAGATTTTCTACATCAGCCTCTTTTGATACGTCTCCCTTTACTGCAATGGCGCGTCCACCGTCTGCACGGATTTTTTCAACCAGCTCTTCGGCAGGTTCCGCCTGGCTATGGTAGTTAACCACCACACCGGCACCTGCTTTGGCAAGTGCTTCTGCGCAGGCATAGCCGAGACCTGAGCTAGCGCCGGTAACCAGTGCAACCTGATTTTCGAGTGATAAGATCATGTGGCTTCCTTAATTCTGTAAATGATGAGCTTGTTAAATCCGGCGGGCTTCATCATGGCATTGAAAATCGAGGTATCGCTGACACCACGATTTTCAGACACCCATACGATGAGAGAGCTGGTGGCCGGATCGCGCGCATGGGCCTGGGACACTGAATTATAGATGCGAAGTGCGGGGTTGGTTGATGTTGTGGTCGGTATCGGGATTGGCGGAAAATGACCGTGATGCATTTGGGTTCATCTCCTTTTATCCTGACTGTAATCATCAAAAAGGGTATCAGCATGATAACGGTCGAAAAAGCAGATCCTCGCTCAGCAGAGTCACAACTTCTGGTAAGTAAACTGTCAGCTAAGCTTGCGGCGATTACTGGTGATGGCGGCAACAGTAACTTCACCATGGACTCTTTGAATGATATGAGATCGCTTTGGGTAATTGCCAGAAACGACAAGGGCAGAGCAGTAGGGTGTGGCGCAATCAGACCGTTAACCGGACATATTGCCGAACTCAAAAGGATGTTCTCAGATCGTAGTTCCCCGGCTATTGGTGGTGCTTTGCTCACTTTCCTGGAAAACGCTGCCCTTAGTGTGGGTTATAGCCAAATCTGGCTTGAAACGCGTTCTGTTAACCATAAGGCTGTAAATTTTTATCTGAGAAAGGGTTATGAACGGATTGATAATTATGGACCCTACATTAATCGCAAAGAGGCGGTGTGCTTTGCGAAAATCCTGAAATGATATTTATTCAGGGGTTTTCTTAATCGGATAAGTGACGAGTGGTTTGATTTCTTTAAGCACAAACATGCTCTGCATTTCTTTGATGCCTGGCAATCTGCGTACCACTGACATGGCAAAATCAGCATAAGAGTCCAGATCTGATGCTACAACCTGTAGCAGAAAGTCGGCATCCCCTCCGATGCTATAACAGGCAACCACATCCTCCAGCGCGGTCACTTCTTCTTCAAATTTTCTGGCCTCCGCCTCACTATGACTGTCAATGACGACCCGAATGAAAACCATCACACCCAGACCAATTTTTTTGCGATCAAGAACCGCACGGTAGCCCTGAATAACTTCATCTTCTTCGAGCTTGCGGACCTTGCGCCAGCAGGGAGAAGCTGACAGGTTTATTTTCTCTGCCAGCACCTGGTTAGTGACGCGAGCATCATCCTGTAAAATTTTAAGGATTTTCATATCTGTCAGACTAAGGGCTATATGAGGAAATTCCTTTCTTTTCATGAGCATTAAAGGGTTGTTTTTACCTTAAAAGCGGCATTTAGTAAATGATATAGGTAACAATTTTCCGCATCATTTCTGCATAATAAATTCACTATCTAAACAGTTATTACACACGGTTTTGGGGGGGATCTGAATCTGCATTTAATCTGTTTTGGCATTTTTATTTTAAATGGCGCATGGGATACGCCATATTTCTCAGGCACCCATGCAGATTGAGTCATGTGCATCCCGCAGTGTTACATCGATAAAATAACGGACGGTGCATGGCAGTTAATATCATTAAAACAGGCAAGCTTAATAATGGAGCCAGATACGCGCACCACGAGCAAAAAAGGATTAAAAACAACTAAGGCTATTACTGCCTGAGTTACTCCGTTTTCACTCAGGCCAGATATGTTTAAGACATTATATCAAACCGATCTTCCTGAAATTAGATACTAAAAGGAATCATCATGTCAGATGCCGCTCAGATAATAGCTTATACGGCTGCGCTCGGTTTAGCTGCCGTAATTCCGGGTCCGGGTATGACTGCATTAGTCGCTCGCAGTGTAAGTGGTGGGGCGGTGACGGGCTTTACGATGCTGGCCGGCCTTATTCTCGGAGACTTAATCTATTTATCTATAGCGGTATTTGGGCTGGCGGTGATCGCTCATACCTATACTTCTCTTCGCTCTGATTAACTGGGCTGCATCACTCTATCTATGTATGCTGGCATGGAAATTCTGGTGTCACCAGTCTCAGACTATAAACATTGCCCGGAAAGCGACAAAACGAGAACTGGCTTCAGCCTGGTTTTCAGGGCTGACCATCACGCTGGGAAATCCTAAAACCATCGCTTTTTATCTGGCAATATTGCCTCTGGTAATCTCTCTGGATAATGCATCATTGAAGATGTGGGGAGGAATTCTGGTACCGCTAACCGTGATTGTCCTTTTGGGTGTAGGCGCGGTTTTTATACTTGCTGCGCTCAGAATACGCCACCTTCTCACCAGTGAAAAAGCGCAACGACACATTTTCCGTGCAGCCGGATTCATTATGATGCTGGCCGCAGTCGGCATGGTGATAAAGACTTTGTAAAAGCCAGCACCTCAGGGCCAGAAGAGGATTCTGCAACACATCAGATACATCTGAGTTGACTCGTCATTCACAACGCTCAGCACAACATAAAAAGCATCCTTGTTTCGCATTATGTATCTGGATATAACTCACCTGTGAATCGCTAAACAAAAGGCCTATGAGGTTTTCAGCAAGTTTCCCTTCAGCTATGTCTGCCACTATTAAAAAATGTTCCTTGTTAAAGGCCCGCAGTGACAGAATTCTGCTTTGCATCACTTCGGGTAAGGCATTCAGGTAAATGCCTTGTCGGGTGCATCCCTCCCAGACATAAATCGCATGAGTGCTAAAAAAGGGGGAGTCTGCAGGCTGATAGATGTGATTGATCAGCAAAGCGGTTTCACCGACGGGGATATCACACAATGAGATACGGTCAGGATAACCCGGATAGCACTCTACCGTTTGTCGTATAGCATTATGATTTTTCAGATAGCTTTCGCTTTGTCCAAAAAGATGAGCAAACGGCTCGGCTTTCAGGCCGGAGATTTTGTATTTCATAATGACCCCTGTGGTTTCCATCGTTACACCGCGAGTCATTACGTTATCGAATAGCCTGGGGCAAAACTCGCCGTTTTCGGTCCGGGGAATCAGTGACATAAACCTTTGGTCGTCGCACGTGTTGCAATCATTAGCCACTGAACCTCAAAACATCCTATTTTTTCTCCTCCATACCTGTTCTCTGATTGGTACCTCGGAAAAAGATCGCTGAATCCGACCCGTTAACGACATGCCCATCACATAAACGAAAACAGATGAATACTTTTTTGTGACAACTAACACAACCTGATTACATCCTCAGGCAGGGGGCAGATTTTATCGTGATAATAGTTTTACTCAGTACATTACTGTTGTACATCGTACAATAATGCGGTTTCTCCACTGCCCTAAACCGATGACAAAATTTTGAGGATTATCATGTCTGAAAAACAGCACATCACGACATTCTCTGCCGATATTGAGCAGCAGACCGTTAAGAAGGTGGTCTGGCGCATTTTGCCCTTTCTGATTGTCTGTTATCTGATTGCCATCATCGACCGCGGCAACATCGGAATGGCTTCATTACAGATGAACGAAGATTTAGGGTTGTCGAAAGCGGTATTTGGTTTTGCAAGCAGCCTGTTTTTCGTGGGTTACTTCCTGTTTGAAGTTCCCAGTAACCTCGCCATGCAGAAAATTGGCGCAAAGATTTGGATCTCTCGCATCATGGTGTCGTGGGGCATTATTTCGGTCTGTACTGCTTTTGTTGAAAGTGCCAATACGCTCTACGTACTGCGCTTTTTACTGGGTGCAGCCGAGGCAGGCTTTTTCCCTGGCGTGATTCTTTATCTGACTTACTGGATCCCGGGCAAGTACCGTGCGCGTGTGATTGCAACCTTCATGGTGGCAATCCCGGCAGCGAACTTTATAGGGTCGCCTATCTCCGGCCTGATTTTGTCGTTCGACGGCTGGTTGGGCATGCGTGGCTGGCACTGGTTATTCATCCTGGAAGGTATTCCGGCGGTGGTTCTGGGGATTGCAGCCTTCTTTTTACTCAGTAATCGTCCGACTGACGCCAGCTGGTTAAATCAGGAACAAAAAGCGTGGCTGAGTACAACTATTCAGGCAGAAAACGAGAAGAAAAAAGCGATTGGTCATATCTCGCTATGGCAGTTACTGCGTCACAAGCATATCTGGGTGATGGCGCTGATTTATGCGGGTGCTTCTGCGGCGGGATCAACGCTGAGCGTCTGGTCTCCGCAACTGCTGAAATCGTTCGGGCTGGATAACTTCTCCACCGGTTTAGTCAATGCGATTCCTTACGGTCTGGCATCCATTCTGATGGTTGTATGGGGCAGAAGTTCTGACCGAAGCGGCGAGCGTCGCTGGCATACCGCATTAACGCTGTTCCTGATTGCGGGTGGTCTGCTCTCCGCCTTTATCACTAACAGCCTGACCGGCAGTGTTGTCATCCTGTCATTGGTATTAATGGGGGCCTACTCAATGAAAGGACCTTTCTGGGCGCTGGCATCGGGATGGATGTCATCCACTACCACTGCTGCGGGTCTGGCCGCTATCGGTGCGATGGCGAACCTGATTGGCGGAGGATTAATGGTCAACGTTTACGGCATCATTAATCAGGCGACCGGCAGCCATACGCTGGCAATGATGCCACTGGCAATCCTCTGTGGCATCGGCGGTATTGCGGTGCTGGTTATGGGTCGCAGAAAACAGTTAAACATCGAAGTTGACACGCACGCTTCGCCAGTCAGTAAATAACGTAATATCATCTGCAGATGCTGAACATTGCGTCTGCAGGTGAGTCCTTTCAGCGTTACTGACACAAGAGCACTGTTTTGAATAGCCTTTGAATATTCATCTTTTGATTTTAAGACGTCAGTGGATTAATTGAGCAGAGACGAGATCAGGCTTTCTGTCACAGACTTTCGCTTTGAACGGTAAGTTCTATTACCTCATCATACAAGTGGGTTTAAAGCCTCGCACCCTCTAAAAGCGATGGCTCAAAGCCTGCATCAGAGCAGGAGTGAAGAGAAAACCCCCGGTGGGCTGAAACATTCATATTACAACCATCAGGAAGTACATATATTCCATGAGGTAATTTTTAAAATGCGGGTGACATAAAGCAAGCAGGGAAGTATTCGCTAAGAGAAATTTAGCAAGAGTTTAGGATCAGAAAAACAGGATGCAATCTAAGAAGCACTTCGCTTAAAAGAAGTCTGTCAGGCGTCAATACCTGATGAAAATTCATGATCACAATTCCCCGCCCGTTGAAGACAGATCCATACCCCTGCACGATCCTCCAGCCTTTCCTTACTAAGGATTTGCAAGGAAACGTTGCTGTTGTCGCTTCAGACAGGCATGCATTACCTATAACCGTCAAAAACTATTCGGCTATTCCTGTTGATCATGGTGTTATGTCAACGTTCCGATACCCATCAACAATCTCATGAGCCACTCCTGTCCTCGCTTTCTTAAGGCAGAAATGATTGGGATATTACTGTATGATGTTGTCCTTCGGATATGTGAGTTGGGTGAAAATACGATTCACAGCAGTTCATGAACCAGATTATACTTCTAAACCACTCAACCTGAAGGTAACAGCTGACGTGAAGGATACATACTATAACGACCAAAGGATAAATTCGTTGATCCAGGAGGAACTGGATGCATTCTTCGAGGATTACCCGGGTATTATCTATGCATACGCTATTATGAATAAAAAAGACCCTTCGCAGATGCAGATTATCAATAACAATCCGGCGTGGTTTGATGTTTACCTTGAAAGAAAATATCAGTTTATCGATCCCGTCATTATCCGCGGCTTGCGCTGCGTTGAAGACTACTTTTGGGAGAATGAAGTTATTTTGTCAGAAGGTTACAATCTCACCAGGATTTTCAACGAAAGTTTTCAATATAACATATATCGGGGGCAGACATTTCCTCTGCATGACTACCTGAATAACCTGGTTGTATTATCTGTTATTGGGAAGAAGGATTTCGAGTTTGACATTGATAAACATCGGTCAAAATTCATGAGTTTCCTTATTCATCTGCACCAGAAGACGCTCAATCTATATAGTCAACATCAGCAGAAAAAAAATGCCTTTTTATCACCGCGAGAGCGACAGATTCTTAAGTGGGTCAGTGACGGGAAAACATATGCTGAGATTGCTATTATTTTATCCATTGCAGAGCGCACGGTAAAATTCCACATGGGTAATGTAATGAAAAAACTCGGTGTTAATAACGCAAGACACGCTATAAAACTTGGCGCAGAACTCCGCTTACTGGAAAACTGAGCCAGATACTTATTTAAAGATGGCGTAAGTGCTGTAGCTTCTCACGAAGCCATTCAGAGTGTTTGTCCTTAATGATGATATCCTCAATGACGCTACTGTTAGCAGGCATAAAAATATAGTAGATAACTTCTCCTTTTTCAGAAATCCCTTTTTGAATGACCTCTGTTTTCCAGTTGGCGTGGCGAAATATGGCATACATGCCGCGACTGACCACTGCGTACATCCCTGAATATTTCTTCTTCATGCAAAAAATAATCATTGCAAGAAATAATGCTTTACTGGCGGGTAAACCATCCAGTTTTGCAGCATCACGTCTTTCTTTGTCTAAAAACAGGCGAGTAATTTCACAGCAGGGAATATCTGTAGGGAGACTACATACACCTGAGAAGTATTTATGGAAAATTTCGCTCATCATCGTCGGCTGCGTCGAGTCTATGAATCGTGCGCCGCATAGCAATTTACCGGCGTGCATACCCAGTAAGTAAGTTGTGTTTTTGTTATCAAAAAGGTCCTTTTCCATACCGTCAATGCATTCGACCTCCCAGTCGAGCCGATCCCGAAATGTTTTTCTTCTCAGCCGGTATAACTCATTCGCTTGTTCAACCGACAATTCATCATAATCACGCAAAAAAAAATCAATAGCAGAACTCATTAACTCCCCCTAAATAATCACATGATGAAACTATCACCCCTGCCCTTAAGGACAGCTTTTATTATATCGTACAGGTCTTATAATAAAAATGTGCCTGACTGCTTAGCACTTTCAATGCATAGCGGTCAGGCGGTCAAAGACCAATGCAACACCAGGGAAAACCACGCAAGATTATGTGATTTTTAAAGTCTTGCGTACAGAGTGCAAAAAGCATTCAAATAATAAAAATACCAGAATACGAAATAAGTCAAATAACCATCATTAATTTATTGCCCCTTAGTGTTTTAAGGGGCAAAATTTCCTGTTCAGTTACTCCAGTCAAGTAATGGATGTAAAAATACGCATTAAGCTAGCAACATTGCTCTTCATTTGATAGCTACTGCAGTGAGTCTGTCTGAAAGCACTTCAGCGGTTAGCCTGCCAGCGTTATCATAAGTAGTGATGAGTTAATACTATCGTTTTTTTAACTTCTTATTTTCAATTTATATAATTTTCCATATTTTAAGAACGCTTATGGTGATTCTGAGATCACCTGACTATGCAGGCATTATTAGTCTGCTGACAGTTATTCATTATTTTCCGCACATGAAGAATATCTCTGAACCCCTTTTCTTTCAGGTATTCATCCTTAATGCGGCCTTCGACGTTTCCATCAAACTCATATTGCTTTGGCTCACCAGCTAAATTAAGCGTAACTTAATATCAAGCTTAAAGGCCATGGCTCGTCGCGTGGAAAATAAATTCAGGCTCTGAAAGTTATCTGTCATGAGGCGGTTTTTTGTTTTTCATCTGGATGTGGCATCCTCTCATCGTTATTGCCGACAGGGACCCGTACTGAGGTTATCCTGCCCTGAGCGAATGGCTCGCGGCAGGATCGAATCTAATAGCTAAGCATCAACTTCAACAGGCATTTTCGTTAAAACTGTCACGTGCCATAAAGTCAGGGGATGCTTAATGGTTCAAACTCTCAGCCTGCAGACCTCATTAAAAAGGAATTTGTGACGTGATTGACTTCATACGCTTGAGTGAGCGCTACAAGCAGCTCGACGACTTAATCCCTCATTCGGAAAAAGTCCGCGAAGTTGACGTCAACGGGTTATATCAGGATTTATGAGTCTGAAAAATGTGTAAATGAACTCCCGATCGTATACCAGGGTGGTGGAGTCAATTCTGATTTGTTATCAGTCTGACTTCAGCTGTTCGCTAAAAGCAGACACGCATTATTTATAACCCCCTGGCATCAATGATAGCTTCTTAACGCTTTTAGTGATTGCAGAGACTCAAATCTGTAAAAATGCCGACTACATAGCGATAAAGCCTGTTTAGTCGGCTATAGAGATGGCTCAGGACACCGCGCTTTCATTTTTCAGAGATTCCAGAACGTTCAGAATATTACTGGCCGCCACCGTACCCATCTTCACGTAGGAGTTGTCACTGACGCCGCCAATGTGGGGCGACAGAATCACATTCTCAACATGCTGCCAGATATGCGGTGCCGTCAGAGGTTCAGTGGGGAAACTATCCAGTGCGGCCCAGGCGACGGTGCCATTGTTCAGTGCCGCTAAAAGCGCGTCATCATCAATAAGACCGCCGCGTGCCGTGTTTACCAGAATGGCGCCTTTTTTAAACAACGCCAGTTTCTCTGCATTAATCATCTGGCGTGTCTGTCCGGTCAGCGGGCAGTGCAGCGAAATGATGTCTGCCTGTTGCAGCAGGTCGTCAAGTGAGGCGGACTCACACTCATCAGGAAAGGTTTTTGCAAAAGGATCATAGGCGAGCACCTTCATACCAAACGCCCGCCCAATGCGGGCAACGCGACCGCCAATTGCACCAAGCCCGACCAGACCCAGGGTTCTGCCTTCCAGCTCCACAGATTTATGCGTGGATTTGTCCCAGTGCCCATGACGCATGCGCTGATCCAGCGTTATCACGGATTTGGCGCAGGCCAAAATCATCGCCCAGGTATGCTCGGCTACAGCGGCTGCGTTGGCACCCGGCGCACACTGCACACGAATATCGCGTGCCGCGGCTGCCTGTTGATCGATAACGTCAATACCGCTGCCGTGTTTGGAAATCACGCGCAGGGCAGGCGCAGCATCCATGATGCGGGCATTAATTTTTCCGTAACGAACAATTATCGCTACCGGATTATGCTGCTGGCAGAGTCTGAACAGGGTATCTTCGTCCGGCTGTTTGCCTGCATAAACCAGGCTGAACGCGTTCAGCAGGCTGACTGCCTGCGGAGCCAGATCGCTGGCCGTGACCAGAATGACGGGAAGTTGGGTTGTCATCAGAGCGTCTCCCCATCCGCCAGCATGCCAGCGGTAAGAAGGGCTTTCTCCAGCCACGGCGCGCGAAGGTCGCCATCACGAATGGCGGCAATACGCCCGGTCTCGAAATCCAGTTTTTTCTGCGCCAGCTCGAGCAGGGCAGGGATCTCTTCACGCGGCAGAATCACCACGCCATCACTATCTCCGATGACCAGATCGCCGGGCTGAATGGCAGCGCCCGCGACAGAAACCGGATAGTTGACCCGTCCCGCAACAGACTTGGTCGGGCCACAGGGATTCAGACCTGCAGCAAACACCGGGAAGCCGTTCGTACTCAGTGCATCGGCGTCACGCACCGCGCCATCAATAATAATCCCCGCAATGCCGGAGGCTTCAGCCTGGGTCGACATAATCTCGCCGATTAATGCACAGCTGATATCGCCTTTGCCATCAACCACAATTACGTCGCCCGGCTGGGCGATAGCCAGTGCAGCATGGATCGCCAGATTATCGCCGGGCCGGACCTCGACGGTGATAGCGGGACCAGCGACTTTCATCGTGGAGGCGACTGGTTTGACGCGACCATGCAGCGTCCCGCGTCGACCGGCGACATCAGCCAGTATCGCAGCCTGGAACTGAGCCGCCTGTTGAACAAGCTCTGGTGCGACACGGATAATGTCGCGATTGATGAAGGTATTCTCTGCATGTGGCATAGATTATTCCTCTTTCGGTTTACCAGATACAACTTAGTTGTACAATATAAAACTACTATATCGATGTTAATTCGCATCGCACCAGTGTTAAGCACCCATTTGTGATGTAAATACGATGTGAATCACAAATTGCGCGGTAAACTGCCTGCCGTCGCATACAGGAGGACGTACCCATGGGGAATGAAGGCGTAATTGCCGTAGAAAAAGCGCTGGCGCTGCTGGATTGTTTCAAACCTGGCGAGGAGTCGCTGACGCTTACCGCGCTGGCGCAGCTGTCGGGTTATCACAAAACGACGGTCTATCGCCTGATGAACTCACTTGAGCGCATGAATTATGTGATTCGCCGTGACAATGGCGTCTATACCCTGGGGCCGAGGCTGCTCTATCTGGGCAAGCTCTATGAACAATCTTTCCATCTGGCCAGCATTGTTCAGCCTGAGCTTCACGCTCTGGCGACCGCGACGGGTGAAAGCGCCTCATGGTATGTGATTGAAAATGATCAGCGACTCTGTCTGTTCAGAGCTGAGCCTTCTGAAGGACTGCGTGAAACGCGTCTGCCCGGCACCTTTCTGCCGCTGGATAACTCTGCCATCGGGCAGGTGCTTCGCTACTGGGGCAAGCACGAACCCCTGTTTGATGCTGTACCTGAACTTCCGCTGTTTACCTCCGGGATGCGCGATCCGCACATTGCGGCATTTTCCGTACCGGTGTTTGGGGAAGATGACAGGCTGCTCGCTGCGCTGGCACTCACCGGGCCATCGTCACGTCTGACGCAGGCGAAGTGTGAGAGCGGACTGGGGAAACTGATGAAAGAAGCGGCCAGCCGGCTCTCAGTTAAATCAGGCGCGCATAAAGTGACATGCGATAATTTTTATAAGATTTAGCAAATGTGTAGGGCACAGGTGATCCCCTGTCAGGGCCGTGCCCTTAGCAGCAATTTTCTGCAGGCTGGAATCGATTGATTTCCGCTAAGGTGAATAAAAAGATGTCCGGCGTGTCTGAGTACGAAACCGTCAAAAGCCTCGCAGATGTGGTGGGGTGATAATAATTTATTGATTTAAATTAAAATTATTTATTTCCGTAGCGTCTTAAAACATCCTGATTTCACTCCAGATGTTTTCAGGCACGCTGGCCGCATGAAAAATTCCCCGCTTTCCCGCCTCAACATGAATTTCCTTCATGTTCGTTGAAATTTAATCACTTTTTTTCAACCGGATGTTGAGGCATAAAGTAAGAATTGTTAATAACTTTGAGTCATATGAACGCTTGTTAAGGGATAGCGAAGTTGCATAACCCTGAAGCAACAAATCATATCAGCGACCAGGATACCCGATAGCGATGAACAACGTAGCCTTTACCCTTAAGCGCATTCGTTTCGACGAAAACTATAACCCTTCGAAAAATACGCGGGCGACGACTAACTTCGCTAATCTGGCGCGTGGTGAAAAACGCCAGGAAAACCTGCATAACGCGCTGGCGATGATCGACAACCGGTTTAACGCGCTGGCGCACTGGGACAACCCAAAAAGCGATCGTTACTCTGTCGAACTTGAGATTATTTCTGCTGAGCTGAATCTTCGTCCTGGCAGCAACGACGAATCGTTCCCGGCGATTGAGATTCTGAAGACCCATATCGTCGATCACAAAACCGGTGAACGTTTCGAAGGGATTGTCGGCAATAACTTCTCATCCTACGTACGTGATTATGATTTCAGCGTGGTGCTGATAGAGCATAATAAAGGGCAGACTGAATTCAGTCTGCCGGATGATTTTGGCCAGCTGCACGGCAACATTTTTAAAAGCTTCGTCAACTCAGCGGCCTATAAAGAAAACTTCAATAAGTCTCCGGTCATCTGTCTGAGTGTGTCGAGCAAAAATACCTATGTGCGTACCGGTAATGTGCATCCGGTGCTGGGCATCGAATACCAGCAGGATGCGCCTTCGCTGACTGATTTTTATTTTGGAAAAATGGGCCTGAAAGTGCGTTTCTTTATGCCGCAGGGCAGTGTTGCGCCGCTGGCCTTCTACTTCCACGGTGACCTGCTCAGCGATTACACCAATCTGGAGCTGATCAGCACTATCAGCACCATGGAAACTTTTCAGAAGATCTATCGCCCGGAAATTTATAACGCGAATTCTGCAGCCGGACAGTGCTATCAGCCAACGCTGCACCATCAGGATTATTCATTAACCCGCATCGTTTACGATCGCGAAGAGCGTAGCCGTCTGGCCGTTGAGCAGGGTAAGTTTACTGAGGCGCATTTCATCAAGCCTAATCAGACACTTCTCGCACAATGGTCTGCTGAATCCGTTCTTTGATTAATTAAAAACAAAAGGTCACCTGCTATGAAAACTTTATTACCGACATCCACTGCGGGCAGCCTGCCTAAACCGTCCTGGATTGCGCAGCCAGAGGTGCTGTGGTCACCCTGGAAACTGCAGGATGAAGAGTTAGTTGACGGTAAAAGAGATGCACTGCGTCTCTGTCTGGACGACCAGGTTCGCGCCGGCATTGATATCGTCAGCGATGGTGAGCAGACCCGTCAGCACTTTGTAACGACGTTTATTGAACACCTCAGCGGCGTGGATTTTGAGAAGCGTGAAGTGGTCCGCATCCGTAATCGTTATGACGCCAGCGTGCCGACCGTAGTGGGTGAAGTCTCACGTCAGAAGCCGGTGTTTGTTGAAGATGCAAAAATCCTGCGCAAGCTGACCGATCGTCCTATTAAGTGGGCGTTGCCGGGTCCGATGACGATGATCGATACCCTTTATGACAATCACTATAAAAGTCGTGAAAAGCTGGCCTGGGAATTCGCAAAAATCCTGAATCAGGAAGCGAAAGAGTTAGAAGCCGCAGGCGTTGATATTATTCAGTTCGACGAACCAGCCTTTAACGTCTTCTTTGATGAAGTGAATGACTGGGGTATTGCCGCACTGGAGCGTGCTATTGACGGTCTGAAGTGCGAAACCGCCGTTCACATCTGCTACGGCTACGGTATCAAAGCCAATACCGACTGGAAGAAAACGCTGGGCACAGAGTGGCGCCAGTATGAAGAGGTCTTCCCAAAATTGCAGCGTTCGGCTATCGACATCGTCTCACTGGAGTGCCAGAACTCGCGCGTTCCGATGGATCTGATTGAGCTGATTCGCGGTAAAAAAGTCATGGTCGGTGCTATCGACGTAGCGACTCATGAAATTGAGACGCCGGAAGCAGTGGCAAGCACGCTGCGTAAAGCGCTGCAGTTTGTGGATGCTGAAAATCTCTATCCTTCAACCAACTGCGGCATGATTCCTCTGCCGCGTCAGGTTGCCAATGGCAAACTGCATGCGTTGAGTGCGGGTGCCGAGATTGTCCGCCGGGAAATTCTGGGAAAATAATCTTTTCCTGAGCAGACGCAGTCCGGTTTCAGAGGCCTGAAAGGCGATTTAAAACCGGACTGAACTGCCCTTAGTGTTGCTTTATCTTTCCCGCCATCCGTCTCTTTATTATTCTCTTCATCCCACTCCTCTTACATCACGATCAAATTCCCTGGTCTGAAACCTTTGTAACGTAATCCGCCAGGCTGTCGGGTTCAGCGTTCACGCCCGTTTCAGGTTACGTTCAGCTCAGGGGGGCGTCAGCGGAGCGGAGTTGACCCGGACGAATTCTGAACCATATCGCGTACATCGCCGGCAGGAATACCAGCGTAATCAGGGTGCCGCCTAACGTACCGCCAATCAGGGTATATGCCAGCGTTCCCCAGAATACGGAGTGCGTCAGCGGAATGAAGGCCAGAATGGCAGCCATTGCCGTCAGCAGCACCGGACGCGCACGCTGTATCGTTGCCTCTACCACCGCATCAAAAGGCGAGAGTCCTTGATGCTCATTATGGTGAATCTGCCCTATCAGGATTAGCGTGTTGCGCATCAGGATGCCCGACAGCGCTATCAGTCCAACCAGTGCATTGATGCCAAACGGCTGGTTAAACAGAAGTAGCGTCGGCACCACACCAATCAGTCCCAGAGGCGACGTCAGAAAGACCATCACCATCGCCGACATCGAACGCACCTGCAGAATGATAATCAGCAGCGTCATGGCGATCATAATCGGGAACAGCGGTGCCATTGCTTTGGTCGCTTTGCCAGATTCTTCAATCGAGCCTGCCTGTTCAATGCGGTAGCCCGCTGGCAGTGAATCGATGATGGGCTGTAACGCTTTGAGCATCTGCTTTGAGACCTCCGGCGGCTGCAGATGCTCAGCAATATCACCGCGCACCGTCAGCGTCGGGGTGCGATCGCGGCGGCGCAGAATCGGATCTTCCATGCGTACATCAACGTCGCCTATCTGAGAGAGTGGAATACGCTGACCTGAGGAACCGACTAAGGTAAAGCCCGCTATTCTGGCCGGATCGAGCCGGATGTTACCCGCCGCACGTCCCATAACCTGTACGGAGCGGATATCTTCACGTACTGAGGTAATCGGAACGCCAGAAAGCAGGAACTGAAGCTGCTCTGCCACCGCATTCGATGTCAGTCCCACGGCCTGCAGACGATCCTGATTAAGCGTGAAATGCAGCGTCGGCACCTTTGGCCCCCAATCCATATTAACTGTTCTCATTAGCGGACTGGCCTGTAGCACTGCCTCTACGTCGGCTGCGATGGCGCGCAACGTGTCGGGATCCGGCCCCATGACGCGATACGACACCGGATAGGGCGAGTAGGGGCCAAACACCAGTTGTGTCACGCGGATGCGCGCCTCTGCTGCAAGTCCATGAGCCGCCGCTTCGCGTAACCTGTGCTTGAGTGTTTCACGCGCTTCCTGGCTGTCCGTCAGCACAACAATTTTCGCAAACGAGGGGTCGGGCAGTTCGGGAGCCATGGCCAGATAAAAACGCGGTGACCCTTGTCCGATATAAGATGTGACGATTTTTGCCTCTGGCTGCTTCTGCAGCCAGGCTTCGATTTTTGCAGTCGCCTGGCTGGTCTCCTCGATTGACGTTCCATAAGGCATCTGGACTTCTGCCAGCACTTCCGGGCGGTCAGAGGTGGGGAAAAATTGTGCGTTCACAATCCCCATGCCGAGCACGGCAAGCGTAAATAGAGCAACCACCGAACCGGCCACCAGCCATTTGCCTGCGATGACACGGCCCAGAATATGACGGAATCGGTTGTAATGGCGGGTGTTATAAATCGCGGTATGTCCTCCCGCCACCGTTTTGATCTCCGGCAGCATTTTCACGCCAAGATAAGGCGTAAAGACCACCGCCACTATCCACGAGGCGATCAGGGCGATGCCGACAATCCAGAACATATTGCTGGTGTACTCGCCGGCGGTAGATTGTGCAAAACCATTCGGCATAAAGCCCACAGCGGTAACCAGCGTACCCGCCAGCATTGGTGCCGCCGTATGACTCCAGGCATAGGCAGAGGCTTTGATGCGGTCATAACCTTCTTCCATTTTGACCACCATCATTTCAATCGCGATGATGGCGTCATCGACCAGCAAACCCAGGGCAAGGATCAGCGAACCCAGGGTGATGCGATCAAAATTCTTGCCGGAAGCCTCCATCACAACAAACACGATAGCCAGTGTCAGTGGCACGGCTGCGGCGACCACCACACCAACCCGCCAGCCCATACTGACAAAGCAGACCACCATGACCACCAGCAGGGCGACAAAGAACTTGATCATGAATTCGTCTACGGCTGAACTGATGTTGATGGCCTGATCGGTGACCTTCGTCAGCGTCATACCCAACGGCATGCCGTCATTAATTCTGGCCGTTTCCTCATCCAGTGCCTTACCGAGATCGAGGCCATTCCAGCCGTCGCGCATAACGACGCCTAACAACAGCGCCTGCTCGCCCTGATTACGTACGATAAAAGTCGCCGGATCTTCATAGCCTCGCTCAACCGTCGCGACGTCTGAAAGGCGCAGTGTTCTGCCCCCGGCAACGACAGGCGTCTGGCGGATTTTTTCCAGTGTGTCGAAGGCGCCATCAAGACGAATAAAGATTTGGGGGCCGCTGGCATCTATCGAACCGGCCGGGGTCAGCACGTTCTGACTGTTCAGGGCAGAAAAGATATCCTGGGGGGAAATGCCGAGCGTGGCCAGCCTGTCATGAGAGAACGAGATAAAAATTCGCTCACTCTGCTCACCAATAATGTTGACCTTTTTTACGCCGGCTACATGCAGAAGCTGCTGGCGCAGCGATTCAGCATCCCTTGCCAGCAGACGCTGCGGCTCCCCCCTGGCCTTAAGCGCAAATAAGGCAAAAGTCACATCAGAGAACTCGTCATTAACCATCGGTCCGATGACACCCGCGGGCAGGCTGCTGGCTTCATCACGGACTTTCTTGCGCGCCTGATAGAACTCTTCCTGCACCTGTGAAGGCGGCGTGCTGTCCTGCAGTGACAGCATGGTAAACGCCAGACCCGGACGGGTATAGGTCTCACTGCGGTCGTACCACTTAAGCTCCTGCAGACGCTTCTCCAGCGGCTCAGCAACCTGATCCTGCATCTCCCGGGCAGTAGCACCCGGCCAGGCTGTGATAATGGTCATCTGCTTGACAGTAAAAGGCGGGTCTTCCGCTCGCCCAAGTTCGAAGAACGACAGAATACCGGCAACAGTAATCAGAATGATCAGGAAGAGGGTAATCGATCGCTCACGTACAGCCAGCGCCGAGAGATTGAAACGTCCCTTGCTCATGGATGACTCCCCGCACTGTGCGCGTTGCCGTGCGAAGCCGTGCGCACTTTTTCACCCTCATGGAGCAGATGCGCGCCAAGCGCAACGACCTGCTCACCCGGCTTGAGTTTTCCGACAACGCCGGCGTTGTCATCCCCAAGGTTAATCACCTGCACCGGGCGCCATGAGACGGTTGCGGGCTGACCTGAAATGCTCCAGACGCCCGGCCCTTTACCCGGATCGTAGAGCGCGGCTAAGGGCACGTTCATTACCGCAGCTTTGCTGGCGTTTTCCGCGATGTTAAGCGTGACGGTCGAGCCCAGCGGTGCATTAGCCAGCGCGCCTTCCAGTACATATCTCGCTTCAAAGGTTCGCGTCACCGGATCAGCGGCATCTGATAGCAGGCGCAGCCTGGCGGGCACCCGTTTATCTCCGGAGCCGTAAAGCGTCGCCTGAGCATCACTGTCCGGCGCAGGCCTGAGCGTCTCAGGTAACTGTACGATGGCCTCACGCTGTCCGGCTCTGGCGAGCCGGATAACCGCCTGTCCGGCACTGACCACCTGACCCGGTTCTGCCAGCGTATCTACGACAACGCCATCGGCGTCGGCCAGCAGCACGGCATAACCCGTTGCATTCTGCGCGACGCTGGCCTGTGCCTGTGCGGCTCTGAGATCGGCTCTGGCCGTATCGGCAGCGGCCTTTATCTGGTCGTAGGCTGATGCCGATACGGCACCCGTCGTGACAAGGCCTCGATAGCGCGCTTCATCCTGTGTGGCTTGCTTAGCCCGTGCCCGCGCTGCCTCCACAACCTGTTGCTGAGCCTGAGACTGTAGTGTCAGGTCAATCGGATCCAGACGCATCAGCGGCTGACCGCGTTTGACCGCCTGACCGGTATCCACCAGACGTTCAAGGATTTTGCCTTGTACTCTGAAACTGAGATCGCTTTGAATCCGGGCGACCACAACGCCGGTAAAGGCGTGGGATCGATCTATCGCGCTTACCACGGTTGCAGTCCGCACCAGAGGAGCCTGCGTTCGGGGATCGTCGCGGGTGGAAGGTTCACCGCAGGCCACCAAAGCCAGCGGCAACACGTAAACAGCAAGGGTGGCGGATTTAAGCCTGAGCATAAGTTCCCTTAAAGCGGTAACAGGATAGTTTGCGCATTCTCATTCTTGTGACTAATTAAGTCAATGGTCACTTATGGCTGGATTTTTATCATCAACAAATTAAGGCATGTCACTGTAAAGGAGTCATAACAAAAGGTTGTGGCAGCTGAGCAGGAGAATATCCGAGGCTGCGGGCAATGAAAACGGTTCCTGTGCACCTTGCATTTTTGGGGCGGCAAGCCAGGTGGATCTATGATTCAGCCGCAGATGGGTATCGGCAGATCCTGTTCCCTTAACGTCGCTGACCCTGATTGACTTAAAGTGACCATTATGAAATTAGGTCACAAATCGCGAGGGATGTCAGGCAGATCGATGTTCCTCCCGCTTTTTCGGAAAACAAGGTCTGTATAGCCGTTAACGCGCCCCTGTCATTCAGTGAATACAGCTTATCGCTGCCGTACCTGATGCCTGCCCTTTTTATTAAGCCTCCTCCGTAAAAACCGGCAATGTGTTAATGAATAGTAAATTTCTTTGCCAGCGGATATAACATATCGATAATCCCGCATCGCAGAGAAAAATATGGCGCTTTCACACGAGTTAATCCTGATCTTTACGACCTATTTTGTTGCCACGGCCAGTCCCGGACCGAGCAATATGGCGATAATGGGGACAGCGATGGAAAAGGGCAGAGGTGCCGCGCTGGCGCTGGCTGCGGGTGTCGTGAGTGGGTCGATGATCTGGGCGCTGCTGGCAGCCTGCGGTGTGCTGACCATACTGACAACCTTTGCTCAACTGCTGATTGCGTTGAAAATTGGCGGCGGATTATATCTGCTCTGGCTGGCGTTTAAAGCCGGTAAATCTGCGTTACGCCGTACGGAAGCCGGAGAGTTTAAAACCAGCGATGCCCGGGTCGCTTATGGTAGCCTGTTCCGTCAGGGTATCCTGATGCATATCGGCAACCCCAAAGCGATTCTGACCTGGGTGGCGATTATGTCATTTGCCCTTAAACCCCAAGCGGTCACCTCGACGTTACCAATGATTATCTGCGGCTGTGCGGCGATCTGCATGGTTGTATTCGGTGGTTATGCTTTGCTATTTTCGACGGCTGTAATGAGCGCTTTTTACCGTCGAATTCGTCGCGGGCTGGATGCGCTGCTAGCCTGTTGCTTTGCGCTGGCAGGATTGAAACTGGTCTTCAGCCGTAACTAATTACGGCTAATGATGACGGAGCGTCATCCGTTTTGACTCATTATGAGGAACGATCAGATGATGAGCCGGAGCGGCAGCAGGCGATGCAACCCTGATAACGTCATGGCGTAAACCAACAGGTTATCGCGCTGACTTGCTGACGAGCTTATAGATGGGTGATTTATCGAAGCGGTGTGGGTTTACTTATTTTTTTAACTGTAAGCCCCAGTATTCTGAACAGGCTTTAATCTCGTGCGGAGAATTAAGCAGAACTTTTGGCAATCTGACCTGATCGTAAAGCGTCTGATGGTACTTACGATTCTGCGGGGCAGTACGAACAATATATTTAAGCATCTCCAGGCTTACGGACTCTCTGCTGATGCCGAGACCCCCTATTCGCGGTGTGGATGAATAACACCTGCGAATATAACGCAGCAGTGCCACGGTCACTTTTACATCCAGAAGAATCAATCCCGTGGCATGAGCAAATCGTTCCTCAATGCATTTTGTATAATTTCCCTCCATCACCCATTTTTCCTGACTCACTGCATCCGCATGCAAATGGCGAAATGCTTCCGGCGCTCTGGGAATCCATTGACTACCAGGAAGATGGTGAAGTTGATCAAGATGAACAACAGGTAAATTCGTTTTGCGGGAAATAGCCTCTGCTAAGGTGGATTTACCGCTGTTTGAAGGACCCATAATACAAATGCGTGGTCCCAGCGCCTCTAAAGTCAGTGCACTATTCATAATATGTCCTTTGAATTTGCCTTGTCTGAAAGGAATAACGGCCTGCTGACATGATGCTTTTCTATGCATTTCGCAAGGTTTTAATCTTATATGGAATGTGTTGACCTGCAGGAGGCGAAAATAAGGGTTTCTGAAGGCATTATGAATCAAAGTTATGCCAAAGCGAACCTGATGATCTGATTTTCAAAGAAGTCACCCGCCTTACGGGTTGTATTTTTCACGGTAAAGGTTTGTTACATCCTGCCGATTAATTACTCAATTCATCAAACCGTAGAGGGCATTATGGTGTTAATCAATGGACTTACAGACGGCGTGGCAAATAGCTATGCTACTTCCGGTGCAATCAAACCATCTTCAGGCGTCAATACCGAGTCAATTACCGGAAAAACGCTTCCTGACGCTGTAGTTAACATCTCTCAGGCGGCAAGAGACCGCCTGATGCAGGTCGTAGCTGATCCTGTCTCAGCTGAACAGCAGGATATAAATCTGAAAGGTCTGCTGACAAGTCGATCCGCTAATCAGGGACCCACGTTTAACCTCGGCTATGCGCTTTTCAATGATCCCTATACTAACTGGGATGCAAGGACATTCCGGCCCCTGGTGGACATGACGACAGATAACACCCAGGCCAGTATGGATGAGTTTGCGGGCGCACTTCATCAGGTGCTCGCTGAAGGTCAGGTGGGACAAAATCAGTACGATAACAGCGATACCTCTGAAGCGATGGCAATAACGTTAACGCAGGTGAAACTGCACAAACTTATTGAGAAATATGTTCCGGAGGACAAGTGGGAGCAGGCGACGGGCATTGTTGATGAGATGATCCACGGTAAAGTGGCATTCCGCGAAGAGCGCACGCTGCTGGGAGCACAGCAGAGGCTGGATATTGCGCATCAATATGGCACCCGCGAAATCGTGGCGGATGCGCGTGATTATCTCAACCAGGTAAAGAGCGGCACCGCGCGGCCACAGAATGAACGGGCCAGGATGTTCGAAGCGACAAAATCGGGCAGTGACATGAACGCCATTTTCAGTGCGTTTGCTGATGTGATTCGTTCCACACCGAATCCGGGCAACAAATCGCAACCCTCAATCGATGACGCACTTAAACAGCTGGAGGTTTATCGCCAGCAGTGGCAGGCGTTCGCTGATAAATACATAGCTTAAAAGGTGATGAACCTGCGGCTGGCGGCTCTTTCGTGACAATAAAGCCATCCTGAGCGTCGCGTCGGCAGGATTGCTACGATGAGGCTGTTTAGTATGATGAGACACTCTGATAAACCCGACTAAAACAAAAAGCACTGATTACACATTTACAAATTTAAATGTGTAAATATAATGGCGCCTCTTACACATCAGAGGACCTTTTGTTATGCCGTCACTTTTTACCCCCCTGAACCTGGGCGATCTCACGCTTCGTAACCGCATTGTATTGCCGCCGCTGACGCGTTGTCGCAGTGAACAGCCGGGCAATATTCCCGGCGAGTTGATGGTGGAGTATTACCGCCAGCGTGCCAGCGCGGGACTGATGATCACCGAAGGCACCCAGATTGAACCTCGCGGGCAGGGCTATGCATGGACGCCGGGGATCCACAGCGACGCTCAGATCGCTGGCTGGAAAAAGGTGACAGAGGCGGTACATCAGGAAGGCGCAACGATTTTCTGTCAGCTCTGGCATGTTGGTCGCGTCTCTCACAATGAACTTCAGCCCGGTAAACAGGCACCGGTTGCCCCTTCAGCCATCGCGGCTGATAACGTCCGGGTATTTATTGAAACCGGACCTGGTGCCGGGATACTGACCGCACCCAGCGAACCACGGGTACTGACCAACGCGGAAGTAAAAGAGATCGTGGCGCTTTACCGACGCGCAGCGGAAAATGCAAAAGAGGCGGGTTTTGACGGTGTGGAACTGCATTCCGCCAACGGTTATCTGATTAACCAGTTTATTTCGGAGCACACCAACTTCCGTACGGATGAATATGGCGGTTCAGCAGAGAATCGTCTGCGTTTTCTGCGTGAAGTGGTTGAGGCGGTCAGCTCGGTATTTGGCAGCCACCGTGTTGGCGTGCGGTTTGCGCCGCTGTTTTCGAGTACCAACGAAGAGCGCGTCTATCTTGGCCTGGTTGAAAGCGATCCCCACGCAACCTACATCCGCGCCGCTCAGCTTCTGAATGAGCTGGAAGTTGGTTATCTCTCTATTGCCGAAGCGGACTGGGATAATAGCCCGGATATGCCAGAGTGTTTCCGGGTTGCGCTGAGGGAAGCATTCCGATCGCCGATCATCTATTCCGGTCGCTACACGGCGGAAAAAGCACAGCGTATGCTGGATAACGGCTGGGGCGACCTGGCGGGTTTTGGCCGCTCGTTTATCGCGAATCCCGATTTGCCTGCGCGCATTAAATCGGGCTATCCGCTGAATGAGGTCGACAACGCCTCCCTGTATGGCGGCACTGAGAAAGGCTATACTGACTATCCTGTTTTTCAATCCTGATCTTATGTGAGGCGGCATGTCCCCCGAAAATGCCCTGAAGTTACTGTCCAACCCGACCAGAGTGGCAGTACTGAAGTGGCTTAAAAATCCTGACGAAGCGTTTGCGGGCTATTCGCAGCTCTATCCCTTCGCTCAGTATGGTGTCTGTGCCACCCTCATCCAGGACAAGGCGGGCTTATCACAGCCCGCTACCTCGTTATGTCTGAAAGCCCTGCACAATGCGGGACTGGTCGAAGCCAGCAAAGTCGGGAAATGGACCTACTATCGCCGCGCTGAATTGCGTATTCGTGAAATAACCGACGTGGTGACACAATCGCTGCAGGCGCTTTAGAGCACCTGCCGTTTAACACATCTCTCTTTTCTCATATGCGAATGCATAGCCTTTGCACTCACAGTAAACGCCTGCACATATCCTCCGAATTTCTGGCGCGTCTTCACGCATGCGGCTTGACGAAGCTGCCCGCTTAACTTACAACTAAAGCCGTCAGGGGAGTCTCGCCAGAGAGACTGAGAGGCTAATAGCGTAGTGCGCGGCTTAGCGACCCTTAGAACCTGACCCAGTTGATACTGGCGTAGGAAGACGGGTATCGCATCCGATACTTGCCGCAGGGGCGCGTTCGCGACGTCTCTGCCTTTTCCCTCCGTATCACGGGTCTTCGTTAACTGATAACGAGGCCAAAGTGAACTATCTCATCCTGAACCTCTTTCTTCCTCTCCGGTGGACACCATGAGCCGCTGGTCGGTGATCGGCAGCGGCGTCGCCGGGCTGTGCGTCGCCACACTGCTCAGGGAGCGGGGAGAATCCGTCGAAATTATTACGCAGCCGGACTGTCGTGCCGCCTCGCACTGGGCGGGCGGTATGCTTGCGCCCTGGTGCGAAGCGGAAAGCGCGCCGCCGCAGGTGATCGAATGGGGCCAGCATGCGGCGGGCTGGTGGGCGCAACGCGTTGATGGCGTTGAGCAGCAGGGCACGCTGGTGGTTGCGCCGCCGCGAGACAGCCGTGAACTGACGCGCTTCGCCAGCATGACGCAGCAGCATCGGTGGGTCGCCCCCGGTGACATCGAACCGGCGCTGGAAAATCGCTTTGCCCGTGGCCTGTTCTTTGCTGCAGAGGCGCATCTTGATCCGCGCGGCGCACTGCAGCAACTGCGCGCCACACTGCAGGAGGCTGGCGTACCCTTTCACAGCGGCAAACCCGGCGGCACAATCATCGACTGCCGCGGCATTCACGCTCTTGATCATCAGCCCGCCCTGCGCGCCGTGCGGGGCGAAATGCTGATCCTGCGCACGCATGATGTTCAGCTCTCCCGTCCGGTCCGTTTGCTGCATCCGCGCTTTCCCTGCTATCTGGTGCCGCGTGCCGGAGGCCACTTCATGCTCGGAGCCACCATGGTCGAAAGTCACGACAGCAGCCCGATCAGCGGCAGGGCGATGATGGAGTTGCTGAGCGCGGCTTACAGCCTGCATCCGGCGCTGGCTGAAGCGCGCATCGTGGAGAGTGGCACCGGTCTGCGTCCCGCCTACCGTCAGAACCTGCCGGAAGTCCGCTATGAAAATGGCCGCTTCTCGTTAAACGGGCTGTACCGCCACGGCTTTTTACTGGCCCCGATCATGGCTGAAAAACTCATGCTGCAACTCACTCAGGAGATGACTCATGCGAGTTCAACTTAATGGACGCATGATTGAAACCAGCGCAATCACGCTGGCGGAACTTATGGCGGAGCAGCAGATTGACCCGCGCACCGTCGCCACTGCGCTGAACGGTGAGTTTGTGCCGCGCAGCCGTTATGCCAGCCAGCAGCTTGAGCCGGGCAGCCAGCTGGAAATCCTGTCACCGATGCAGGGAGGTTAACCATGTTCTATCAATTTGCCCCGCAATCACGCTTTCTGCTCGGCACCGCCGGCTATCCATCACCGGACATTCTGCATCAGGCAATCGACGCGTCAGGTGCGGAGATCATTACCGTCAGCCTGCGTCGTGAAGGCAGCGAAGGCGGTGCGTTTCGCACGCTGTTGCAGCAGCTCAATAAACGGATTCTGCCGAATACCGCAGGCTGCCACACGGTGAAAGAGGCGGTGACGACGGCGCAGATGGCGCGTGAACTGTTCGACACGCCCTGGATTAAGCTGGAAGTGATTGGTCATGCCGACACGCTGCAGCCCGATCCCTTTGCGTTGGTTGAAGCGGCCCGAATCCTCTGTGCTGATGGCTTTCAGGTCTTTCCCTACACTACCGAAGATCTGATCGTTGGCGAGAAACTGCTGGAAGCGGGTTGTGAAGTGCTGATGCCCTGGGGCGCGCCGATTGGTTCCGGCCAGGGGCTGCGCAATATAGAGGGACTACGCGCCATGCGTGCGTGGTTTAAAGATGTGCCGCTGATTATTGATGCGGGCATCGGTGCGCCAGGCCAGGCGGCACAGGCGATGGAGATGGGTTTTGATGGCGTGCTGCTTAACACGGCGGTAGCGAAAGCACGCGATCCGGTGCGCATGGCGGGTGCCTTTGCCGCCGCGATCCACGGCGGGTACGAGGCGTTTCAGGCAGGATTGATGGAGCAACGCGACATGGCGTCAGCTTCTACGCCCATTTTTGGTCTGGCACAGTTCAGTTAAGGAGCAGCGATGACGCGTTATCAGCGACAGGCGATGCTGCCGGAGATTGGTGAAGCGGGGCAACAGCGCCTGAGCGGGGCAAGGGTGCTGGTAGTGGGTGCGGGCGGCCTTAGCGCGACGCTGCTGCCATTGCTGGCCGGAGCGGGCATCGGATTTATTCGTCTTTACGATGGCGATCGGGTCGAGCTGCACAACCTCCACCGGCAGACGCTGTTTGGCGTCGGGGATGTGGGCCAGCCGAAAGCAATCTGTGCTCAGCGCGAGCTGGCGCTGCGTAATCCTGACTGCCACGTTGAGGTACATCCCCAGATGTTGAGCGCCAGCCAACTGCCGCAGGCGCTGAAGGGGGTCGATCTGGTGGTGGATGCGGCGGATAACTTCGCCATCACCTATCAACTCTCCGACGCCTGCTCTCCGCGTGGTCTGCCGCTGATCTGCGCCTCGGTGCTGGGTCGCAAAGGCTATGTCGGCGGATTCTGCGGCGGTGCGCCTGGCTATCGTGCGCTCTTTCCTCAACTGCCGATAGCGTCGGGAAACTGCAATACGGCGGGCGTGATGGGGCCTGCGGTAGCGACGCTGGGTGCAATGCAGGCCCAGATGGTGCTGAGTGTGTTATTGAAACTGACGCCGTCGCCGCTCGGCTGCATGATTCACTGCGACTTTGTGGACTGGCACATCAGGCAATTTCGCTTTGATGATGCACCTGAACCCGACGTGCCGGGCATCCCGTTTATCGATAAGCTGATGCTCAGTGAGGACGATTGCATTGTGGAACTGCGCAGTCCCGAAGAAGCGCCGGTCAGTGTGGCCGGACGGGTGTTACGGATTTTGCCGCAGCAGATAGCAGCCTGGCAGCCGCCATCCGATCAGCGTGTGGTACTGGTGTGTGCCAGTGGCATGCGTGCAGCTCAGGCGGCTGAGAACCTCGCCGCGCGTGGTGTTACGCGTCTGGCGTTGATGGCGGCAAATACGCTGTAAGGTTCGGGTTTAGATCACCTCGACCAGCTGGAACGTTTCGAAGATCAGCTCCATTTCGCTGTGGAAATAGCCTTCACGTTCGAAGTAGCGCTGATGTTCCTGCCGCCAGTGGTCGAGGCTGAGATCGCCTTCGCCCTCCAGCATCGCCATCTCGGGCGTCACGCGATCAAAGCGCGTCAGGAACAGTCCGGTAGTGCGGATCACGCAGACGGGCCGTTTTTCGCCGTTCAGAACAATGGTGTAGCCGCCCGGCTGTGGCAGGACTTCCTGATCCTGCCAGCTCTGCAACGAACCGCAGGTGGCTACCTTTTTTCCGGCAATAATCAGCGTTGCCAGCTCGTTAGCTAATTCCGGGGAATCACCGAATGCATCTGTGAATGCACCCGGATATTTGTCCTGCAGTTGTTCCAGCGTCATCGACATCCGCAAATCCTTAATGAAAGAAGCGCCTGACCGGAATAAATGCAGGCCAGTGTCGCCGTTAAGATAAAGCAGCAGCGGTTTATATGCTGCTAAGCGCGTTACAGCTTACCCGGCCTGCTCATGGGAAAACAGGCTTAATTATCATGATATTGGGTTTGGGTGTGTGCTGGATCGCAAAGGAGAGGCATACTCTGGCGCGGCCAGCCACAGCCGCGCACAAAAACTAACGCATCAGAAAGCTCGCCCAGTGTTCAATGTCGTCACCGCTGCTGATATCGGGCTGCACCAGACCATTCACCATAAAGGTCGGTGAAACGTGGATACCATTCTGGCGGGCATATTTGCAGTGCCATTTGATCGCGTTCTGCAGATTGGGCTGATCAAACGCGGCGCTGGCATCCACGCCGCTGTACTCCCTGAGGCGGGCCAGAATCTGGTTCGGCGTTGCATCGCGATTCGGGCCGGTACAGTGATCGGTGAACTCAAACTCTTCACGATGATCGGCGACTGCCTGCATTACCTTCTTTGCCGCCTCTTTACTTTCGCTGGCGGCGGCAAGGATGTAACGCACAATCACGCCGGAATAGAGGTGCCACGGCTGTGATTGCAGGCGAATCTTCAGGGTCATCTTCTCTTCACCCACATGCGCCAGTAACGCGTCAAATTTATTGAACGCGCGTACCGAAAAAGGGCAGGTGGGTTCCAGAAAGACTTCAAAGATTGCGGGACCGTGGCCCCAGATCAGGACATCAGCATGCTGACTCATCGAAAACTCCTTTAAGATAAACGGAACGGAAAGTGTCCTTACCCTGGCAAATCCTCATCGCATCAGCCAGTTGAGAATCAGCCGTAATTGTTACAAAAAACAGCAATCAGCGGCTGAGACGCGCGTAACAGGCGACAGCAAGGGCCATTAATCGTTAGAATTATCGGCTTTGGCATTCTCAACTGCTGGCCCTGCAACGCAGCTATAGTTATCTGCAGAATTTGCTCGCCCGAATGAGAAAGTCAGTTCTGTTAACTGTATGCTAATCGTCTGCCTGGGGCCGATAAGCGTTAGAAGAGGTTAATTTTGCATACCGATCTTACCTGGAAAATTCTCCATCGCGTTATTAACAAGACAATCTCTGACATGCTGGATGATCAGCAGAGTATTGACGTGTTATCACTGCGCGCCCGGCTGCATGAGCTGGCTGAAAAAGAGGAGGATGAGGTCATGGTGCTCTGTTACTGGCAGGCAAGTAAAATTCTGCTTCGACTCCCCACCACCGTAACAGCCAGTCAACTGATGGTTGCCGCACGGCAAGCTTTTCGCACGCCGATGGATCACGATCTGCTTTAAGTTGCACTGGCTTGCTATTTCATCGTAATGAATAATTGTTGCAGGCTATTGTTGAGCGACACGTATGTGCTGCTGGCGAAAAAGATATTCCCATTCTGGAACCTATAAATAATTAAAGTAAATATAAAGGGCTGTATAGGTGAATGTGTTATTAAAAAGGGATGTTTAACCGGCTGACTAATCCTTTTCTTAAATTACCGGAAATTGATCCAGAACATGAAAAGCGTTTAATAGATTATTTGGGAATGTAACGAAACGACCTGTTTATCTTTTATATAGCTGCACAGCGCTAATATAGTCCCAACATAATAAACACCGGGTTGTTATGTTGGCGCATTTTATAAATGCATATTTATCCATCAGGTGGCTGATCCCAGCCGCTTTGCATGTATTGAAAAGAGACAGGTTTGATGAATATCAGAAAACGTATTCTGCCAGTGGCACTGGCTGGCCTTATGATTTCCGGATCGGCATTAGCCGCAGCTGACGGCCCATCACCCATTGTGCCTAATCCGGGAACCGCCGCCGGTACTCAGGGTGCAGGTGGCGAAGTGAAATTTACCGGTGAAATTACCGATGTTTCCTGTGACGTTTCAACTGCCAGTAAAAATCAGAGCGTTGATTTAGGTAAGTGGGCGAAATCTTATTTCGAAAGCCGCAGCGAAACCACCGAAACCCCTTTCACTATTTCAGTCAAAGACTGCCCGGCATCGGTCACTAAAGTGGCCGTGCTGTTCGATGGCGATAAAGATAGCGGCGACAATACCCTGCTGAAAGTGACTGACGGTGGCGCAACTGGCGTGGGCATCAAACTCTACGAAGCTGACCGCAGCACACCGATTGCTATCGGTACCATTTCCAAAGCGGTCAACGTGGTTAAGGCTTCAGATGGGGGATCTGCCGACCTGAATTTCTTTGCCGATTATAAAAGTGATGGTGCTGAAATTGCAGTCGGTCCCGCCAACTCAGTTTCAAATTTTGTAATGGTTTATAACTGATTAAAAGCAGGGGCAACCCTGCTTCCCTCCTGAATATCAACGGCGTAAATGACTATGTTTAAAGTAATAAGAATTATTTCGCTTTTCTCTGCGTGTATGCTGAGCATGGCTGCTCATGCAGGTGTTGTGATGGGAGGGACGCGTATTATTTTTGTTGAAGGAAAAAAGGAGGCAGCGCTTTCTGTCACTAATCAGGATAAAACTATTCCCTACCTGATTGAATCCTGGATAGAGAATTTTAATTCAGATGATCACGCCCGCGTGCCTTTTATTGTCACGCCACCACTCTTCCGCCTCGATGCGGGAAAAGAGAATCTGTTAAGGATTAATTATCTGGGAATGCCCCTGCCGAAAGATCGTGAATCGGTATTCTGGCTCAATGTGAAATCTATTTCGCCTGCGCCACGCGATAAAAGTAACCAGCTGCAGGTTAATATCAAATCGAAATTTAAACTTTTTTATCGGCCCAAAGGCCTGGCGGGAAATCCGGCTGATGCCTGGCAACAACTCTCGTTTCGCCATGAAGGCAGGCAGCTGATTGCACATAACCCAACCCCTTACTTTGTCTCTTTTTATTCGATCAGCGTTAATCATCACGCCATTCAGGATCCTGGCATGATTGGCCCGGGTGAAGATCGTCAGTGGAACGTCGCTGATTCAGGCGCAGTGACATGGTCGGCCATTAATGATTTTGGCGGCATCACTGAACAACGTACGCGTTAGTCATTTATTTTGATTTGAATCCGGGGCATCAACAGTGAAAGTCACTCAACAGGCCAATACAGGGAAGAAAAAGCACGCGAAACCGCTTTACGCCTCCTCCTGGTTTGCAGGCGTTCCGGGTCTGATGCTGCTTATGTTCTGCCCGCTGCGTGGTGCGCGTGCGGACGACTACTTTAATCCGGCGGCGCTGGAATTTTCATCCGATCAGCATAACGCCGCCGATCTCCACTATTTCGCCCATGAAGGCGGCCAGCAACCGGGTACCTATCATGTCACGCTGCTGCTCAACAACCGGATGATTGATAGCCGCGATGTCACTTTTGTGCAGGGCAGAAACGGGCTTGTTCCGCAACTGACGGCGGAGGAACTTTCAGCGATTGGTGTCAACGTAAACGGCTTCTCTGCGTTCAGAAATCTGAAGAAAGATGAGACGGTTGAGGAACTGGGTGATTTCATACCCGATGCTGCGGCCAACTTTGATTTCGCGCACCAGCAGTTAAATCTTTCCATTCCCCAGATTGCCCTGAAAATAAAAGATCGCGATTATGTCGATCCTTCGCGCTGGGATGAGGGTGTATCGGCCGCTTTTGTAAATTATAACCTCACCGGAAGCAGCAGCCGTAATGAAAGCGACCGCTGGAATTCAACGCTGCTCAGCCTGCGCAGTGGGGCCAATCTTGGCGCATGGCGACTGCGTAACACGGCCACCTGGCGCTATGATCTGGTCAGTCACTGGCAATCCCAGACTACTTATCTGGAGCGGGATCTTAAGACACTGAAAAGCCAGTTCAGGGTCGGAGATACCTACACCTCTGGCGACGTTTTTGACAGCGTGCAGTTTCGCGGTGTGCAGATCATGTCTGATGACACCATGCTTCCCGAGAGTCAGCGTGGTTTTGCCCCGGTGATACACGGCATCGCCCACAGCAATGCCCGGGTCACGGTGAGTCAGCATGGCTACGTGATTTATGAAACTGTAGTCGCACCGGGCGCATTCGAAATCAAAGATCTCTATCCCACGGCGCAGAGCGGTGATCTCGATATCACTATCCATGAAAGCGATGGCACGGTGCGAACCTTCACCCAGCCGTACTCGGCGGTGCCCTATATGCTGCGTGAGGGGCATATGAAGTACAGCGTCAGCGGCGGTCGTTATCATTACTCAGGCAGCAACAATCTACGTTCACCTGAATTTGTGCAGTCCACACTGTTTTACGGACTGCCGCATGACTTTACCGCCTTTGGTGGCGTTCAGATGGCGCAGAATTATCACGCTGTGGCGATCGGTCTGGGTAAAAGTCTTGGCGATTTTGGCTCGCTGGGAACCGATGTTACCGTGGCTAAAACCCGTTTAGCGCAAGGCCAGAGCAGCAGTGGTCAGTCAGTCCGCGCGCAGTATCAGAAAAATTTCGCCTCCACCAATACGACTTTCAGCATGGCGAGCTATCGCTACTCCTCCAGTGGTTTCTATGCTTTCAGCGAAGCCAATGCGATGACCAGCCCGACCCGCTACGTGGCTAACAAGCGCAGTCGGTCAGAAATAATGGTCTCTCAGGAAATGGGTGACTACGGCAGCCTTAGCGCCTCTGCCTATGTGCAGCGCTACTGGCGTTCAAAGAGTGAAGATCGCACCTTGCATCTGGGTTTTTACAGCAATTACAAAGCCATTTCCTGGGGCATCGCCTGGTTTTATACCGACTCGACCAGCGTCCGTAAGGCTGACCGCGCGGTCTCTTTTAATGTCTCTGTTCCCTTCATCGCGCTGCTGCCAGACAGCTCCGTCAGCTACAGCATGAACTCCGGCAATGATGGGAATGTTTCGCAGCAGGTCAGCCTGTCGGGTAGCGCGTTACAGGACAACAACCTGCATTACAACCTGCAGCAGGGCCACAACAGCCAGGGACAAAATCTGAACAGCAACGGCTCGCTGGACTATCGCGGCAGTCGCGGCAGCCTCAGTGCTGGGGTCAGTCATGAACGCCACAGCACTCAGTTTAACTATGGTCTCTCGGGCGGCATCGTCGCACATGCACACGGCATTACGCTGAGCCAGCCGCTGGGCGACACCTTCGCGATTGTGCGTGTGCCGGGTACGGCCGATGTGGGCATTCAGAGCAGCAGCAATGTGGTCACCGATGGTCGCGGCTATGCGATTGTGCCGTCACTTTCGCCTTATCATGAAAATGCCATCGAACTGGAAACGGATACGCTGCCCGACAATGTTGACGTCGAACTGGATGGTCAAACGGCTATCCCGACACGCGGCGCGATTGTGATGGCCGACTATGCCACCCACGTGGGTAATCGGGTGCTGTTCACGCTTAGCTGGCAGGATGCCTTCCCACCTTTCGGGGCGACGGGGCAGATCGCGCTCGCCGAAGAGGGAAAAAACAGCAGCACCAGCGGCATCGTCGCTGAAAAAGGCGAACTCTATCTGAGTGGTGTACCCGCCCAGGGTGTTATCGAGGTGAAATGGCAGGAAGAGGGGGGGGAGAAAAGCTGCCGCGCGCCGTTCCGCCTGCCTGCCGCCAGCGGCACCAATCCGGTCAGACTCGTCTCTGCGGTTTGCCAGTAATTCACAGGAATGTAAGATGAAATCAGTTCTGCGTTTAGCGAAAGGGATGATGCTGATTATCCCGACATTATGTGCTTTACCTGCACTGGGACAGGAGTCCTGTCAGGGCGTCAGCCAGGTGGTCGTGCAGGTGCATAACGTCAACTATGTGCCGGGCGCAGCCGATGGCACCCCCATCTCGGCGCAGATGCCCCTGCAAAGCAGCAATGCTTTTACATGTAATAAAAACAGCGGTGAGCAGGGCTATAACTACAAAGATATGGGGTTTGAGATTAATGCTGAAGAGTCCGGCTTACAGACCAATATCGCGGGCGGGCACAATACGCCGATATACCGTGTTCCAGGCGTTGAGAGCATCGGTTTCGCTATTGGTTTCAAGGAGCCGTCTTATTGCGGTGGCGGTTTCGCTGATACCACCGGTAAAGGTAAAACCAGCTCGATCTGCAACTCCCAGACCAGCCCACAGTTAAATTCTGCCCACGACATAACCCTTCAGTCCTATGTGGTGTTTTATAAAATTCCCGGACAGCGCTCGCCGCTTAACCCTGGCGATCAACCCGCATCTGTCGGTGAGGTGAACATTGGCAATGCCAGCCTGAAGGTCGGGGACAGTGCAGCCAGCAGCCAGCCAATCAACGACAAGCCGCAAATATTCCTCTCCAGCTTTACCGTGCAGTATGGCAGCTGTTCTGTGGTCGCCTCCCAGTCCGCTATTAATGTGGACATGGGAAAGGTGAGTAAGACGGAATTCACCGGTATCGGCAGCCGGGCAGGAAGCGAGAAGCGCTTCCGGATTCAGGTGATGTGTGAGCACAGTGCAGCCGTAAAAGTCGGTTTCTTTGGTATGGCTACATCAGGTGATAAAGATGCCATCAG
Source organism: Pantoea sp. XY16 (assembly GCF_025153065.1). Classification (NCBI taxonomy): domain Bacteria; kingdom Pseudomonadati; phylum Pseudomonadota; class Gammaproteobacteria; order Enterobacterales; family Erwiniaceae; genus Pantoea; species Pantoea sp. XY16. The sequence continues at coordinate 457,683 of NZ_JANZNP010000005.1, forward strand.
CCTGACGCCTCAGAGCAACTCAGCATCCGGTGTAGGCATTGCTCTGACTTATGGACCCGGCCTGCAGGTCCCGGAAGGTCAGCGCGTGCCGCTGAATGTCTCAACCGATCAGCTGCCGGTGCTGACGACAGTTTCTTCTCCCAATCAGGCGGCGTCGATGACGTTTAACGCGCAATATATTCAGACTGGCGGGCAGGTGATGGCGGGAAAAGCGGACGGCACGGTGACGTTCAATCTCGTTTATAATTAACAGGCACAGGCTGTGCATCACTGACGAATGCTGCGTGATGCTGGCTGCATGTGTCATCAGCCCTGCGCATTACGCCCGCTCAGCATCGCTATACGGCCCGTCTCCTGCAGCAATTGTTAAAACCCGCTAACCATGATCCGCGGTTTTCCCTAATCTCTGTTAAAATTATTCCTCTGTACCACTTTGCAGGATGCATGTTCGGGAGAAGCTATGTTGTGGATTTGGAATGCCCTGATTGTTCTGGTCACCGTTATCGGCATGGAGATAACGGCTGCGCTGGCGCACAAATACATCATGCATGGCTGGGGTTGGGGCTGGCACCTGTCACATCATGAACCACATAAGGGCTGGTTCGAGGTTAACGACCTCTATGCGGTGGTGTTCGCGGGCCTGTCGATTTTACTTATTTATCTGGGCAGCACAGGCATCTGGCCGCTACAGTGGATCGGTGCAGGGATGACGCTTTACGGTCTGCTCTATTTTATCGTGCATGACGGGCTGGTCCATCAGCGCTGGCCATTCCGCTATGTGCCGCGCCGGGGTTATCTGCGCCGGCTTTACATGGCGCACCGACTGCATCATGCGGTACGGGGTAAGGAAGATTGTGTCTCATTTGGTTTTCTCTATGCGCCGCCGCTGTCAAAACTGCAGGCGACGCTCAGGGAACGTCACGGCGTTAAACGGGGCGCTGCCAGAGGTAAGCAGGGCGTGGAGCAGGACGTCCCATCCGGGAAGTAACTGCCTGACCGGATGCTGCCACCAGCATGGCCAGTTTCTCTGGCGTGCTGGTGGACTGACGTTGATCCCACGCTTGTGCACCCGCTTCGACTACTTTCATACCGATCTTACGATAAACCTGTTTTGCCGTCGCAATGGCCCACGCTGAACGCAGCGGTAAACCGGGCAACCCCGCCGATGCCGATCGATAATAAGGTTCTGCCGTCTCCACCAGTCGGCGGGCAACGCGGCTGAGGGCCTGGCGATGGCGCGGGTCCGCCAGCGCCTCCCGCGTCAGCCCCTCTTCTGCCAGCCACTCAGCGGGCAGATAACAGCGTCCCGCTTCAGCATCTTCAACAATATCGCGGGCAATATTGGTTAGCTGAAAGGCCAGACCGAGATCGCAGGCGCGATCGAGCGTGGCGTTGTCGCGCACGCCCATAATCTGCGCCATCATCAGACCCACCACGCCCGCCACGTGATAGCAGTAGCGCAGCGTATCGTCCAGCGTCTGATAGCGGGTCTCATGGACATCCATCGCAAAGCCCGCCAGGTGATCAAAAGCGTAAGCAGGCAGAATATCGTGCGCCATCGCTACCTCCTGAAAGGCGGCAAAGGCAGGCTCATGCATCTGCGATCCGGCATAGGCCTGACGGGTTTTCATCTCCAGCTGCGCCAGGCGCTGTTCAGCAGATTGCAGTGACGGCGTATCGTTGCTGAATCCCAGCACCTGATCGTCAATCACATCATCACAGTGACGACACCATGAGTAGAGCATTAGCACACTGCGTCGGGTTTTGGCATCAAACAGTTTCGATGCCGTGGCAAAGCTTTTCGAGCCCACTTCCATGGTTTCAACGGCATGATCGAGCAGTGACGGACTATTCAAGCCAGATCCTCCAGCATCAATCCTGCGGTGGCTTTGGCCGAACCAATCACTCCTGGGATGCCCGCGCCAGGATGGGTGCCCGCGCCGACCAGGTAAAGATTTTTAATGGTCTTATCGCGGTTATGGGGCCGGAACCAGGCACTTTGCGTCAGAATCGGCTCGACCGAGAATGCCGAGCCCTGATACGCATTCAATTCATCGCGGAAATTAAACGGCGTGAACATGCGATGCGTCACCAGCTGGCTGCGCAGGCCTGGCATGTAGTGCTGTTCCAGATAGTCGAAGATGCGATCGCGCAGGCGAGGACCTTCCACGGCCCAGTCGATATCGGCGGTGCCGAGGTGCGGCACCGGTGCCAGCACGTAATAACTGCCGCAGCCTTCGGGTGCCAGTGACGGATCGGTCACGCAGGGCGCGTGAAGGTAAAGCGAGAAGTCCTCTGCGAGGGCGTCTTTATTAAAGATCTCATCAATCAATTCACGATAGCGCGGACCAAAGCAGACTGTGTGGTGCGCGAGCTGATCGTGATGATGATTCAGGCCAAAATAGAGCACAAACAGCGAGTTGCTCATGCGCTTGTTCTGCAGGGATTTTCCCCTGGCCACAGCGGCGGGATGCTGACTCAGCAGTTCGCGGTAGGTATGAACCACGTCAGCGTTAGAGGCAACCGCGCGGGTCGGGAAGACCCGGCCATCATCCAGATGCACGGCGATGATTTTATTTTCCTGCGTCTCCAGCCGGGCAACGCTGGCATTCAGCTCCACTTCGCCGCCCAGATCCTGAAACAGCTTCACCATGCCCTGTACCAGGGCGCCTGTGCCACCACGCGGGAACCAGACGCCCCATTCACGTTCCAGCGCATGAATCAGGGTATAGATTGACGAGGTGGCAAATGGATTTCCGCCTACCAGCAGCGAGTGAAAAGAGAACGCCTGACGCAGATGCTCATCTTCAATATAGCTCGCCACTTTGCTGTAGACGCTGCGCCACGCCTGCAGTTTTGCCAGCTGAGGGGCGGCGCGCAGCATGTCCCGGAATGACAGAAATGGCACGGTGCCGAGCTTGAGATAACCTTCTGCAAACACCGCACGGGAATAGGCCAGAAAGCGACGATAGCCTTCTACGTCACGCGGATTAAATGCGCTGATTTGCGCTTCCAGCGCGGGCTGATCGTTGTCATAACTGAAGACTTTGCCGGACTCCCAGCAGAGGCGATAAAAAGGCTTCACCGGCAGCAGTTCGACATAGTCAGAGAGTTTTTTACCTGCCAGGGTGAAGAGCTCTTCAATAGCGCTGGGATCGGTAATCACCGTGGGGCCGGCATCAAAGGTAAAGCCCTGATCCTCGTAAACATAGGCGCGGCCGCCGGGTTTATCACGCTGCTCCAGCAGCCGCGTAGGGATCCCTGACGCCTGAAGGCGAATGGCCAGCGCGAGACCACCAAAGCCTGCACCAATTACTGTCGTTCTGTTCATTGCATCGCCTGTTGACGGTGAGGAGTCATAATAGCCTGTAGCGCAGCCAGTACGGGAACCGGCGGCTTGCCGCTTAAGATGCGCAGCCGATCAGACACAGTGAGTTTTCCCGCATAAAAACGGGCAATCAGACCTTCGGGGAGGCCGTAAAATCGTTGCATAACCTGCCAGCGCTGGTCTGCCGGACCCGCCAGAAACAGCATCCGGTTTAGCATGCGGAAGAAGCGCTGCTGCTGCCAGGAATGACTGGCAAACTGCTGAATGGTGGCGTGCAGGGTCTCAGAAGTGAACGACTGCATCTGCGCCAGCCGGTCAGCCAGCGCGACCGCCAGCGGCAGCGAATAGCCGGTGGTAGGATGGAATAACCCGGCACGCAGGCCGCTGCAGGGCAGATCGCGTTTCTGCCAGAAGGCGTCCACGTCGCCGGTCAGCGTAATTGGCAACGCGCCCTGTTCTTCACGCAATAGCTGCTTTAACTGCCAGCCCTGCTGAGCAGCATAGTCACGGATATTCTGACGGGCGCGATCGCCTCCAAGCGTGGCGTTATCAATATAGTGGGTATCTTCAATCAGCAGCGTATCCGCCGAAAAGGGCAGGCTGTAGACAAAGCGATAGCCTGACTGCTGATCCACGGTCGCGTCCATAATGACTGGTGCGGTCAGGCCGTGGGGCGCACTGAGCTGCCACTCCTGACCCACAAACGCCTGGAAGCCCATGCGCAGCGCATCATCGGGCTGATAGCCGCGTCCATCGATCACCGCGTCAGTTTCCAGCACCCGACCATCCTCCAGCGTGACAAGGCGTGAAGCGATGCTCGCCACGCGGGTATTCAGCAGCAGATCCGGCGCAAACCGATCGCGGATCACCTGCGCAAAACGCGCTGCGGTCACACAAAAATAGCCACTGTTCAGGTTGCGACTGCGTTGCGGAAAGCGCACCTCATAACCGGGCCAGTGATGAACCACCAGCGGAGCAATCCAGTGATGCTGCGTGTCAGTGAGATCCTCCGCATGAAACGACCAGGTATGATGCGCGCCAGGCTCACTTTCTGCATCAATCAGCAGCATACGCAGTGACGGACGCTGCTGGCGCAGGCGCAGAGCAATCAGCCCGTTAGCCAGCCCCGCGCCCACCAGAATCAGATCATACCGCGACATAATCTCTCCTGTGGAGTACCGGCTTGCGGGTCTGCATCGCCTGTTCGACAATATCCGCTGCGAGGGTGGTGCCGCCCGCCTGACAGAGCGCAGTGCGCAGCGTTTTCATCTGCTGGCCGTAGCTTTCATCAGCCAGCAAAGTCTGAAGCTGACGGGCCATTGAGTGGCTGGTAGTGAAGCGTGACGCGCGACGCCCTATACCGTGCCAGACCACTCTGGCCGCGACGCCCGGCTGGTCAAAGGCCAGGGGAATCGCCAGCATTGGCGTCAGATAGTTAACAGCATCCAGTACCGTATTCATGCCGCCGTGCGTTATCGCCAGATCGGCCTGCGCCAGTGCGGCAGCCTGATCGGCAAAATCGACCACCTGAACATGGCTGGACTGCGCCAGTTTTTCCGCCTGAAACGGTGACAGACGACCACAATGCGCCAGCAGCAACTGCGCGTCGATCTCATGGCAGGCGCGAACAATGGTTTTAAACAGTCCGTAGCGGTGCCCCTGCAGCGTGCCAAGTGAAGCAAAAATGCGTGGTCTGTCGCCATGTGGGAAATAACGTGGCTGCGACGCGGCAGGCGCTGTTACCGCTGCACGCAGCGGACCGACCGAATGAAAATGGTCGGGCAGCGCCTGGCGGGGAAAATCGAGTTCCGGCAACAGCTGGCTGATCTGCGCAAGGGGTGAAAAGCAGTGATGCAGCTTTTCCCGTGGTGCTAATCCCATCGCATGGGCGTTACGGGCGATAACGCGATCGTGACGGCGCATCAGCCAGTCATAGATCTTTTCACTCGCGCGATAGCGTTCGCGTGCCTGGTCGGTGTTAGCATAGTCAAACGGCATCACGGCCAGCGGAAAATGGGGTTCACGGTTAAGTGGCAGCGCACAGGCCACAGAGACGTAGGGCAGGTTCAGAGACTCTGCCGCCAGCGCACCGGCTGGCTCCATCTGATCGACGATCACGCCATCAATCGCCAGCGTGTTCAGCACCACCGGCAGTTCACGGCAGAGCATCTCTGTGCTGCGGGCCATCTCATTGATTAATTTAAGCATTGATGGGCCAAGAGGATGCGCCGCCAGCTGAAGGGTATGCGCCAGACTGCCTGCCGGATGCGAGGCGAGACCCAGCGGGAAAAACCCTATCCGGCTGTCAGTAAGTAGTGCGCTGACATCCGTCTGCTGGATAAAGGTAATCTGGTGTCCGCGTGCGATCAAGGTCTGGCTCAGATGCGTAAGCGCCTGCACATGGCTATAGAAGGGCGGTGCAATGACCGCGAAGTGACTCATGCAGCATCCTTAACTGACGGCAGCGAGTTTTTTCTCAAACCAGGCCTGAACAAAATGATGAGTGGCATAACCGTCCTGGCAGGCCGAAAGCAGATGCTCACTGGCACAGCGCAGATGATCGCGCAGTCGCGTTTCAACCGCCTGAGGCCCCAGCAGATTGACCAGCGTCGATTTCCCCTCATCCTGATGGGCATCTTTGCCGGTATCCGCCATGCCGTCAGTGAGATCGTCCAGCAGCTGAAAGGCCTGACCGAGATTAAGCGAGAAGCGGTGTAGCTGTTCGCGCGCCTCTTTTGGCGTTTCCGCCACAATAGAGGCCATCTGCATAGAGGCGCAGAACAGGGTGCTGGTTTTGTAGTGATTGGTCATCAGAATGGCGTCGGCACTTCGTGGCTTGTCACCTTCTGAAAGATCCTTGAACTGACCCTGCACCAGACCCTGCATGCCGACAGCGTGAGATAGCTCCGCGACCGCATCAGCTCTGGCAGCTGCCGTTAAGCCTTCAGCCATTGCAACCACGCCAAAAGCCTTACTCAGCAGCGCCACTGCGGCCAGAATCGCGACATGTTCACCATACTGGCAGTGAATGGTCGGACGTCCGCGACGCAACTGCGCATCATCCATGCAGGGCATGTCATCCAGAATCAGGGAGGCGGCGTGCACCATCTCAACCGCGCAGGCGAGATCAAGCAGCCCGGCAGGGGTGGCGCTACAGCCGAGATCGCGCGCGGCCAGCAGCAGCAGCAGCGGGCGGATACGCTTTCCCGGTGCCAGCGCACCCTCGCGCATTGCCTCGCCAACTAAATCACGTTCACTCTCCACCGGTAAAAGCTGATCAAGCCGCTGCTCAATGTCGTTCAACAGGGTGGCTGCATCACTATGGCTGAAATTGACGTGTTGTTCTGCACAGACCGTCATCATGGCTGTCCTTATCTACAGAGGAAGTCACAGCAGGTCGAAATGATTCGATGCCATCTTCAATAATCGTCCCCGACTGCCACAGCATAGTTGGCAGGTTTTCAAAGAACGGCGGGTAAATCCATTACAACTAAGCGTAGCTCACAGTGATAAAAATGTCGGCGAATTCAGCAGCATTCCGCGTTTTAACGTGCCATCCTGACCACTATATTGCCTGAATCAGCCCAGTAATGCGCGCAGCGCTTTCATCACGCTGGTGACATCCTCATCCGATAATGCGCCATCTTTAGCGAAGCGTACAATCCCTTCCCGATCAATCACCACGACAGACGCGCTTTCCGGCTGAAGATGCCAGCTATGCGCAGTGACGCCACTGCTGTCGATAATAAATTGCTGCCAGGGTGCTGCTTTTTTGCTGGAGGCGATGCTGCGCACCACAAAAATGGCACTGCCGGGCAGGGCATCGTCGGTATTTACGATGGTGGTAGTCTGGAAGCGGTCACGCGGCAGTTGGGCCTGCTGAATGGCTTTAATTAAGGAGGCACTCTGATCTTTCGCAGAAAGCCGGCCAGCAACATGAATCACCAGACGCACTTTTCCGGTCAGTGTCTGACTGTTCCAGCGCTGATAATCGATGTCACCCTGGTTCAGCACCATTTCGCCTTTGTCGGCAATGTAGACCGGCGGGACAGGCTGACCGGGTGTCAGAGTATGAGCAGCTGTAAAGCCGGAAAACAGCAGGGCTATCATCAATCCATAATGGCGCACGGGGTCCTCACTTCTTTTCGTTTTACGGCAGGCGAGACGAGCTATCTCATCAGCAGGCAGAAGATTAGTACCATATCTATGTTTCAGATCAATAAATGCATTAAAGATTTGGGCTGAAAATGCAGGGAATATTTTGTTAACAGGAGGTGGAATATGAGCACTGCACTGATGACCTTACCTGAGTTTGCCCGCTACATTGGCATCACTACGGCGACGCTGGCGCGCGCCTTTTGCTGCCGGGGATCGCTGGCCGGCGTGCCGCTGCCGCAGGCACTGGATGATGCACCGCTGACACAACGCCACTGGCTACGCGACGATGTACGTCAGTTTGATCATGTCTATAAGCGGGTGCAGGCGATGCAGCAACGTAAAACGCTTTAAATCGCCCATCAAAAGAAAAGCGCGGGATTATCCCGCGCTTTGTTATGCAACATTATCAGGCTTCACCAGGAAGCAGACCAGATTGGCATCCCGATCGCCGGTAACCTCCATGCTGCTATCCAGCCCACTCACCGCATCGCCGCGACTGAGTCGCTGATCGCCGATGCGAATAATTCCTTCCAGCACGATGAGATAAGCCACAAAGCCCGGCATCGAGGGCACGTCCACCGTCTGGTTACGCTCCAGCAGCGTATCGTAGATATAGACTTCCTGGCGCAATTCCAGCGGGGCATCAGACTCTTCCGGACCGGCCAGTTCGGTCCAGCCGTTAGTCATAATGCCCTGATCGCGCTCCAGCACCTGAGTCATCGCTTCACCGCCCGGCAGTGAAGGCCGGATAACGGCCTGCAACAGTTCCGCTTCATACAGCGGCACTGATTCTTCGTACTGAACACCCTCACCGGCATTCACCACCATTACCTTTTTCGCAGAGAGCTGAGTACGCTCGCCGTTGCTGTCCTGATGCTGCATTGAACCGCGCCACAGGTAGGTGAACACTTCTTCGTCCTGATGCTGCTGCATCGGGATCCGGGCATCCAGTTTCAGCGACATCAGGTCAACAATGAGCAACGGGCTAAGCGCCTCGCCAGGCCGCTGACGACGAACGGTAAAAGGACCGTACTCAAAGAGTTGTTCAGAATTAGCTCGCACAATATTCATGATGAGTTCTCAGATAAAGGAAGGCATAACAACGATCATAGACCTCAGGCGCAGAATGAGAAGCCGGATGATTTGCCCGGCTTCGTCAGTTATTTTGAATAAAAAATGATGCGGTGTGTCATCTGCTTATTTGCCCTGTTCGTCGCTCTCACCCAGGAAGAAATACCAGAGTGGGATCGACAATAGCCCGGTAAAGACCGTGGAGTAGAGCAGGATCATCATCGCCTGGGTGATATACATGGTCAGTGACCAGTGGCTGAAAGGGATCTGATACTGGTCAATCACGCCGCCAATCATCGCATTCGCCATCACTGAAATCACAATCAGCGCCAGCACCGTGACGCTGCGGAGAAAATAGCGCATCTCTTTGCGCTTTCCGGCGAAGCGTGACTGGACGATAGCCAGCGGCGACTGCTTATCTGGCGCAATTTCTTCCCGGATGACCGACGCACCCTGCGCGCTGCGCCAGCGCTGAATATCCAGCAGGATCAGCACAACCAGGCTGATGCCCATAACAGGCAGCGCATAACCCAGCGCCAGCGTCACTATCAGGCTGGTGCCCTGCGTATAACGCGGCAGTGCAAGCCAGACGGACAACAGCGTCTGCGAGGGGCTGAGCTGGGGAACCGCCGGGCGGCGAATCCACCACATGCGGTAGCCCAGCACTATCATCGCACAGAGTCCAAAGCCGAACAGGGCCAGAATCAGTTGGTTAGGCAGACCAAACAGTACCCCCATATGCGCATCCACGCCCCAGCGGGTCAGTTTTGCCACCAGCGGGAAGCTGGCGAATTCAACGCGGTCGACCACGCTGAAATCAGCCGGATTGATTGAAACCGCATCAACCTGACTTGGCCAGCTGCGATCAATCTCCGAAACTGTCCAGGCCTGTTCTGCGTTCTTAGGCTGACGCAGCTCCAGTTTCGCGGCGTGCAGTCCGGCCTGACGTGCTGCTGCCAGTGCCTGATCCCAGCTGGCATTCGGTTGATTGAGAACCACTGGCGCGGCGATTCTGGCTGGCATGGTCATGCCGGACATCGTCATGCCTTCCATCGCACCGCGATGGTCAGCATGCGGATCGGCTGCTTCGGCGGGCGCGTCACCGTTCAGTGCGGTATTAACCTGCGGCGTTTTCCAGCCAAAGTCGCTGCGCATCTTTTCGATATTGTTGCCTGCCCACTGTGACCAGGTCAGTCCCGTTACCGAAAAGAACACCAGCCCGATAGCCAGCAGCAGACCCAGCGTAACGTGCCAGTGACGCGTTGCCGCAAATCCGCTGCGCACTTTCTTACGGGTACGTGGTGGCCGGGTGCCGGACCATATGATGATCCCACCCAGCGCAGCGACCCACAGCCATGAGGCTGCCAGCTCGCTGTAGTTACGGCCAAAATCGCCGAGCAGCAGGCCGCGATGCAGCTGATCCAGCCACATGCGCAGCGGCAACACACCGCTGGTGCCATACACCGTCATATCGCCTTTCACCTGCAGAGTGTAGGGATCGATAAACAGCGATCGTGATTCCGATGGGCCAAGCTGAGGCTCAGCAAACTGCACGCGGGTTGTATCATGCGGACCCGGTGCGGGACGCACGGCGTAGATACGTGCAGACTCACCCGCACGCGCACGTGCGGCGGCAATCTGGGCTGACAACGGCTGTGCCTGGCCCTGTGCATCGGTGGTCAGGGCATCGTGATAGATAGCCTGTTCCAGCTGCGGCGTCAGAACGTAGAGCGTGCCGGTGAGCGCGGCGACAAAAATGAACGGTGCGATAAATAGACCGATATAAAAATGCAGGCGGCGAAACAGATTAAACAGCGTGCCGCGCGGTGCAGGGATAATTTCCTGAGAAGAGAACATAGCATTCCACACTTTTCAAAAGACAAAGGCGATTGGGTGACGTTGTCACGCAATCGAATCAGAAAGCAGTGAGTGTGACGTGAAAGCGGGCGGCGCTCGTGGTCGGTGGAGACGCAACATCCATCGCCACGGAGGCGGATTAATCGCAAAGGGCGGCGGGGTGCGGCTGATCAGGCTCATCCACCAGATGAACGGGATAAAGACCCAGAGCATCAGCGGCACATGCACCAGTAAATCGCAGTAACCACAGGCAAAACCAGGATCCATCATCATCCCATGGTCCGCCATTGACATCATTTCGCTGTGATGATGCATCATCGGCATCTCTGCGCTCATAGCGGAGACACGCTGCATTGTGGCGTGATGCTCAGCCAGATTCTTTGAAATCATCGGGGCGACAAACAACAGCAGCACGGCCAGTATCGCAATACCGGCAGTGAGTCGATGTCTGAGTGAAGATTTCTGCATGATTGTAACGGGCGCAAGGGTGAAAATTACGGGCGGCAGTGTAACGCGAAGGGGATAAAAGGGTTAAATAAAGTGGCATCTGTTCCGAAAAAATTCGCACTCTTTGAACATATTCACTTTAATTCCAGCATCATTTAACTTAGATGTTACTCGTTAAATACATACAAATAACATTAATGAGTCGGTTGCATTTAACCGAACCCATAAAGGAATGAAGATGAAAATTGTAATGCTGGATGGTGACACACTGCCTGTCTCTCTGCCGACCGGGCAACTACAGGCTGACTGGGAGATTCGCGCACAAACACCGGTCAGTGACATTGTCTCTTCGCTCACGGGCGCGACGGTTGCGATTACCAATAAGGTGCCGTTGTGTGCCGACACCCTGGCGCAGCTTCCTGAACTGCGCTTTATCTGTATTGCGGCAACCGGTTATGACTGTATTGATACAGAGGCCTGCCGCGTCCGCGGCATCGTGGTCAGTAATGTACCCGGCTACTCTTCTCAGAGCGTGTCGGAGGCGGTAATCGCCGCCATTTTCGCCTTGCGTCGTCACATGATGGCTTATGCCGTTAATACCCGCATCGACTGGCCGCAGGCGCAGCACTTTTGTCTGCATCGTCAGCCAATAGGGGATATTGGCGGCGCCACGCTGGGTATCGCGGGCAAAGGTGATATCGGTCAGGCGGTCGGCAGGCTGGCCCAGGCGCTGGGAATGAAGGTCCAGTACGCGGAGCGCAAAGGCAGTGATCGGGTGCGTGAGGGCTATGTCAGCTTTGAGCAGATGCTGGCCACCAGCGATATTATTTCGCTGCACTGCCCATTGAGTGACAGCACCCGTCAGATGATTGATCGCGAGGCGCTGGAGAAAATGAAACCGCATGCGCTGCTGATTAACACCGCGCGTGGTGGCCTCATTAACGAGGCCGATCTTGCTGAGGCATTAAAGCAGGGGCTGATTGGCGGCGCGGCGCTGGATGTTCTGAGCAGCGAACCACCCTCTGCAGATAACCCGCTGCTGGCAGATTTGCCCAATCTGCTGCTGACGCCGCACATTGCCTGGGCGAGTCGCAGCGGCGTAGAGAATCTGGTGACGGGTGTGATGGCCAATATTGCGGCCTTTATTCAGGGCGAGCCGGTTAATGTGGTGAGCTGAGCTGGGTCGAATGGCTTTCTGAGGCCTGCAATTCGTTAATATTCAGAGCAACCTCGTAGAATTCAGGAAAAGCGTTTTACGGGGTTCAATCATCAGAGTATTCATTTCGTTATTTCCATCCGGTCTTTAAACGTTCGTGCGCTACAGGATTTAGCGCCTTTTATCCTGCTGAATCAGCCGTTGTCAGCGCTTCAGGAACAGAAAGGAGTCTGGTCAGTGAAAAAGAACAACAGCACGCACACGCCTCATGATGCGACATTCCGGCAATTTCTGACTCAGCCGGATATTGCCCGGGATTTCCTGGCGCTGCACCTGCCGCCAGAGTTGTGCCAACGCTGTGATCTCAGCACACTGAAGCTGGAGTCGGGGTCGTTTGTCGAGGATGACCTTCGGCAGTACGTTAGCGATGTGCTTTACAGTCGTAAGACTACCGCTGGCAATGGATAGATCCATGTACTCATTGAGCATCAGTCATCACCTGACAAACATATGGCATTTCGGCTGATGCGCTATGCAGTGGCTGCCATGCAGCGCCATCCTGAAGCTGGGCACAAGAGATTGCCGCGGGTAATACCCATACTGTTTTACGCGGGCAGACGCACTCCCTATCCTTATTCGACCCGGTGGCTGGATGAGTTCGACGACCCGTTGCTGGCGGACAGGCTTTACAGCCACAGTTTTCCACTGGTCGATGTCACGACGATTCCTGACGATGAGATCATGCAACACCGCAGCATGGCGGCACTGACCCTGTTGCAGAAACATATCCGGCAACGTGATCTGGCAGAACTGATGGACAAGCTGGTATCCATTTTGATGGCAGGCGATCACTCTTCATCGCAGGTGATAATCATTGGCAAACTGCATTGTGCAGGCGGGCGAAGTCTCAAGCGCCAAAACCTTTGTACAGGAGCTGGCACAGATTTCGCGCTAAGAATTTTTTGAGCGCTGATTAACGCTGACGACTCAAATCGCCAGCGTACTGCACTGAAAATATAAAATCAGCTTGCCGGAATCATGGGAACTCCATCGCTTTTCATCACGGCGAGCCTGTTATTTGCGCGCTCAGTATCAAAATATCGAGCGCCCCAGCTTTTCCGTCAGCAATTCCAGCACAGCAGTGCCCGCCAGCGAATTACCTGCGCTGTCCAGCCCGGGTGACCAGACGGCAATGCTCATCTCGCCAGGGATGACGGCAATAATTCCGCCACCTACGCCCGACTTTGCAGGCATCCCAACCCGCCACGCGAATTCGCCTGCGCCATCATACATCCCGCTGGTGATCATCAGTGCGTTAATCTGCCGCGCCTGACGCGGTGTAATCATCTGGCTGCCATCCAGTGTTTTACCCTGATTAGCCAGATAGATGAAGGTGCGCGCCAGTTCAACGCAGTTCATCGACAGTGAGCAATAGTGGAAATAGGTCTGCATGACGCTGGTGACATCATTATCGAAATTACCAAACGACTTCATCAGCCAGGCTATCGCGGCATTGCGGGCAGAATGTTCAAATTCAGAGCGGGCAACGTGGCGATCATAATTGATATCGGGCTGCTGGCTAAGCTGGCGCACAATTTCCAGCATTCGCTGGCGTGGCGCCGTCAGGCGGGTTTCCAGCAGATCGCAAATCACCAGCGCACCGGCATTGATAAACGGATTACGTGGCTTGCCCTGTTCCAGCTCCAGCTGGACCAGTGAATTAAATGGCTGGCCTGATGGCTCTTTGCCAACCCGCTGCCAGATTTCACTGTCGTCATAGCGGGTCAGTGCCACAGTCAGCGATAGCGCTTTGGATATCGACTGAATAGAAAAGCGCGTCTCCGCATCGCCCGCCTGAAAGAGGGTGCCGTCACGCAGGCAAACGGCAATGGCCAGATTGTCGGCCGCAACATCGGCCAGCGCGGGGATATAGTCAGCGACTTTTCCCCGATGGACCAGCGGACGCACCTGATCCAGGACCTCCTGCAGCAGAGCATTATTTAGTTCAGACACGCACTTTTCTCCCGTCGGTTTACGCTGGCCGGCAATGCGTGATGCATTTGCGACCGGCCAGTCATCTGTTGTGAGTCGCTGAGCCGCATTTTCAGCTGATGGGTTTTGACTGTGCTGCCAGCGGAGCCAATACCATCTGTAACAGGCTCAGCAGTGCCAGCACACTGAAGGGCAGCGTCCAGTTACCGCTCTGTTCATGGAGCACGCCAAAAAACAGCGGGCCCAGGGCTGCCAGCGCATAGCCCACACATTGCGCCATGCCTGAAAGTTGTGAGGCCTGACGGTGATGAGTGGCGCGCAGATTAAACAGCGAGAGGCAGAGCACCAGTGAAGCCCCGGCACCCAGTCCGGCCAGTGTCAGCCAGATCAACGCCCATTGCGGATTAAGCAGCAGACCTGACATACCGAGGAAAATACCCGAGGAAGCAATGAATGCGGTGAGCCGGGCATCTTTTACCCGCTTCAGCGCAACCATACAGGCCAGATTAGCAACGATGGCAATTGCCTGATACCAGAACAGCAGCCACCCAGCCTGCGCCTGAGTGAAGCCATTATCCTGAGCAAACACGGCAAACCAGTCGATCAGGGTATAAAATGCCAGCGATTGCAGTGCCATAAACAGGGCGATTTGCCAGCCACCGGCTGAGCGCCACGCATGACGATGTGCAACAGGGGCTTCAGCCGACGCTAAAGATGACTGCCGCTGACGTAAAAGCGGCAGCCAGGCGAGCAGCGCAACCAGCCCTGGCAGCGCCCAGACAACCAGTGAGAGTCGCCAGCCCGCCGTTGAGAGCTCGCTCAGCGGCACGGCAATGCCCGACGCGAGGCTGGCAGTAATCGACATGGTGGCGGCATAAAGGCCAATGTATCTGGCGGTATGGGCGGTGAAATCGCGCTTAATCAGGGGCGGCAGCAGTACGTTGGCCGCGGCAATACCTGCGCTCAGCAGCAGCGTTCCGCTCCATAATGCCGCTTCAGCAGGCAACCAGCGCAACAGTGAACCAGCAGTAATCAGGCACAGTGCACTCCACAAACTGCGCTCCAGCCCGACCCGATTTCCCAGCCAGGCGGCAGGCGGGGCGAGCAGGGCAAAAAGCATCAGTGGAATAAAGTTAAACAGGCCTGCTTCGCTGGCGCTGAGGCCAAAGGTCTGGCGGACATCCTGCAGCACCGGCCCGACGGCGGTAATCGGTGCCCGAAGATTTGCTGCGGTGAGCAGCAGGACGAACAAAAAAAAGCTGGCGCTGGAAAACGCAGCGAGGGGTTTAGCTTGCTGTTGTACAGGCATCATGGCAGGGATCATCACATGCAGCAGTGCTGCGGGGGCGTTGGTTGACGTTAACGCTTACGCATCAGAATTGATGTCTGGGCGTTACTTTACTGACCGGTTAGCGGCCTGTAAAGCCTTGTTATATGATGAAATAGCGTAAATGCGATCTCGCCGCCGCGATCGCTGTATGAGTGATTAGTGGAACTCAGGCTCAGGGAAGTGACCACAGTCGTTCTGGCTGGGATTAGATCCGGGCTGGCAGGTCTGCTGACGGGTTTCGGCCGCGGGAACCGTTTTTTCAGCGTGCCACGGGGCACTGCAGGCACTGAGAAGAGAAACCAGAATCATCACACTGAATACGCGCATATCCGCTCCTTATTAACCCTTTTGAGCAAGGTCACGTCGGTGATCGGCGGTTGGCAGGTCAGGGACGTCTTACCTGAGTGTGGTCGCTAAGGGGATAATGTCAATTAAAACAGCGCAAACATCAGCGCAACAGGAAAACTCATCGGCCAGGTGGCACCCACCAGAAAAGCGCTCAGCAGTTTGATGCTCAGCTTATCTTTGGCGATGAAGAAAGTGATTAGCGTCGCGACCAGTGCAACAACGGCATAAAAAATTAGCATACCCTGGTACAGTGTCATTGATATCTCCGCAGTGTCATTATGGTTTTCGCTGCGCATGATGCGGATTTTTGTGATCCAGATCAAGTGAATCAGGGTTAAGCATCTAAAGAAATTATCGGTCAATATGGCTGATTTACGCTCTGACATCGATGATGATAACGGGCGATTTCAGGCTGAAACCGTGGCGGGAAATGTGGGTCGAACCTTTGCTGATGCCGCCATCCTATCTTTACATCCCCTGGCGAACGCTTGCTGACTGAACGTTACCCTGACGTAAAAAAGCCCGCTATGGTGGGCGGGCCAGACATGGCAGTGCATGACTAAACAGCGTACGCGTTTTAACTCTGACGATAGAGTGCCATCACCGCTTCCAGATCCGGGGTACGAGGGTTACCGCCGGTGCAGACATCATCCAGCGCCGCCTGCGCCAGTGCAGGGATATCCGCCTCCTGTAAGCCGACCTCGCGCAGCGAACGCGGAATACCCACATCGCGGCAGAGCTGACGAACTGCAGCGACAGCCGCTTCCCGCGCCTGATCCAGCGTCAGCGTGTCGACCTGTTTCACGCCCATCGCACGGGCAATATCGCGATATTTTTCGCCTGTTGATGGGGCGTTCCATGCCATCACCTGTGGCAGCAGAATGGCGTTCGCCACGCCGTGCGGCACGTTATAAAAAGCGCCCAGGGGATGTGCCATACCATGCACCAGACCGAGTCCGACATTGGAGAAGCCCATACCGGCCACATACTGCCCCAGCGCCATCTGCTCAACAGCAACAATATTTCCCGCCACCGATTCGCGCAGCGACTGGCTGATAATTTCAATGGCTTTGAGGTGCAGCATGTCAGTCAGGGGCCAGGCACCGCGCGTAATGTACCCTTCAATCGCGTGAGTTAGGGCATCAATACCGGTGGCCGCTTTCAGCGAGGCGGGCATGCTCGCCATCATCTCCGCATCAATAATCGCCACTTTTGGAATGTCATGCGGATCGACGCAGACAAACTTGCGACGATTCTCTTCATCGGTAATGACATAGTTAATAGTGACTTCTGCCGCCGTGCCTGCCGTGGTCGGAATGGCGATGATTGGCACGCACGGATGACGGGTTGGGCTAACCCCTTCCAGGCTGCGAACGTCTTCGAATTCAGGGTTGTTGATAATAATGCCGATCGCTTTACTTGTGTCCTGCGGTGAACCACCGCCGATGGCGATGAGGTAGTCAGCACCTGATTCCCTGAACACGGCAACGCCCTGCTGCACTACCCGGATAGTCGGATTCGGAACGACCTCATCAAAGACCGCCCAGGCAAGCTGATGCTGTTCCAGCAGGTCAGTTACCCGCTTCAGCGCACCGGCCGCAACCAGCGCTTTGTCAGTGACAATAAGCGCTTTACGCATCCCGCGACGCTGTACCTCTTCAGGCAAATGACGTAATGCGCCAGCACCAAACCAGGCGGTTTCATTCAGAATCATACGTTGGGTCATCAAAACATCCTCTGTTAAAAATGGTTTTCTACGATCCGTTATCCGCTTTTCAGGTTCTGCGCATAACCTCTCAGTTTCAGGTAAGAACATTTGATAAAAATCAATGAATTAGTAAAAAGTACTGCGCGCAATTCATTCAGGCAGGGCTTTCGTCTGGTGGGTATGCGGTGAGAGGCGGTGGATTATGCCCATCGTCAGTTGTGTGCAACACTTCTTTATTACAAACCTGTCCGTCCATGAGGAATGAAGACATGACCCGATTCGTAATGAATAAAAAGGATGAACTCGTCGACAGCGCGCTGGATGGCATGATTTACGCCAGTCCGTGGCGCAATCTGGTGCGGCTGCAGGTCGATCCCCACATTCGCATCGTGATGCGCAGAGACTGGAAAAAACAGCAGGTCGCACTGATCTCCGGTGGCGGTTCCGGCCATGAACCGGCGCACGTTGGTTTTATCGGTAAAGGAATGCTGACGGCGGCCGTCTGTGGCGATGTGTTCGCCTCACCCAGCGTTGATGCGGTTTATAACGCCATCATCAACCTTACCGGTGACGCGGGATGTCTGCTCATTGTGAAAAACTACACCGGCGATCGACTCAACTTTGGGCTGGCGGCTGAAAAAGCCCGCAAGGCAGGATTCAGCGTCAATATGGTGATTGTCGGTGATGATATAGCCTTACCGGACAATCCTCAGCCACGCGGCGTGGCAGGCACGTTGCTGGTGCATAAAGTGGCAGGCTTTGTCGCCGAACGCGGTGATGATCTGACGGCGGTAACGGAGGCCGCAGAGGCCGCCAGTCGTGCTATCGCCACCATGGGGGTAGCGCTTTCCAGCTGTCATCTGCCGGAAGAACAGACCGGCCAGCGGGTGCCCGACGGCAGCGTGGAAATGGGGCTGGGGATTCATGGCGAGCCGGGCGTTGACGTCATGCCGACTCAGAACAGTCAGCAGATTGTGCAGCATTTGCTGGAGAAGGTGATGCCTGGTCCAGACAAGGATCTGCCCTGCGCGCTGCTGGTGAATAACCTTGGCGGGATGTCTGCGCTGGAGATGAGTCTGGTCACACGTGATCTGATTGAGTCGCCGCTGAGCCGGGGAAGCCGTTATCTGATTGGCCCGGCACCGCTGATGACCGCGCTGGACATGAAAGGGTTTTCCGTTACCTGCATGACGCTGACGCCGCTGTTCGAAGCGGCGATCTGCGCCCCGGTTGAAGTGACCGGCTGGGTTCCGGCGGTTAAGATCACATCTCTTCAGCCGGTTAACGCGACCCGAGAGGCGACAGCGCATTCGGTGCAACCCTCAGAAAATCCGGTAGTCGCAGCCTTTGTTAACCGCATTTGTGAAACGCTGATCGCCAGTGAAAGCGAGCTGAATAAACTCGATGCTCAGGTGGGTGATGGTGATACCGGCTCGACCTTTGCTGCTGGCGCGCGTCAGATCCAGCGTGAATGCGCAGATAACCAGCTGCCACTGAATGTTCTGCCCGACCTGCTCGCGGTAACGGGTGAGCGACTGGCCACGGTCATGGGCGGATCCAGCGGCGTGTTGATGGCCATCTTCTTCACCGCCGCGGCGCAGCACCTGTCGGAAGGAGATGACCTGCCGGTTGCCTTACAGCAGGGTCTGGAAAAAATGAAGCAGTATGGTGGGGCTAAACCGGGCGATCGCACACTGATTGATGCGCTCCAGCCCGCTATTGAGGCGCTGGTGGCGGGCAAACCGCTGGCAGCCGCAGCAGATGCGGCGCAGCACGGCAGTGATGCAACCGCCAGCATGGGAAAAGCAAAGGCGGGCCGATCATCTTATCTCAACAGCGCGAACCTGAATGGCGTGCCCGATCCCGGTGCGGTTGCCGTCGCCCGCGTTTTTGCGGCATTAAAAACGCTTTAGCTCAATCACAGCGCTAAACGCGTCTGTAAAAAGGCCAGTAACTGGCGGTTTACTTCGCTGCGCTGACGGTGCTGTGGGTAAACCGCATTCAGGGAGAGTGGGGGCGGCTGGCAGCCGTCCAGCACCGTCACCAGTTCACCCCTTTGCAGGTCTGTCTCTACGATAAAAGCGGGAAGCAAGACCAGTCCGAGTCCCGCCAGGGCGGCATCACGCAGCACTTCGCCATTGTTACTCACCATGGGGCCCTGAACCGCCAGCCATTTCGCTTTGCCATTGACCTGCAGTTCCCAGCCATTCAGACCTTCCCGTCCGTAGCGCAGACAGGCGTGTTGCAGCAACTCCTCGGGCTGCTGCGGCGTGCCGGCCCGCTGCAGGTAACCGGGACTGCAGCAGATTACCCGTTTCAATTCACCCAGCGGACGGGCAATCAGCGTGGAATCTGCCAGGGTGCCGATGCGAATCGCCATATCGACGCCTTCGCCAATCACATCAACATAGCGATCCGCCAGCTCAATCTGAAACTGCAGTGCCGGATGATGACTCAGAAACTCCGCAATCAGCGGTGACAGGTGGCTCATGCCAAACGACATTGGCAGATTGATGCGGAAGGTACCGCGCAGCGCCTGCTGCTGCTCCGACACCGCCAGTTCGGCTTCCTGAATCTCATCCAGAATGCGCTGAGCATGCTGCGCAAACAGCAGACCCGCATCCGTCACTGACAGCTTGCGGGTGTTACGTATCAGCAGACGTACGCCTAACGACGCTTCCAGCGCGGCCATGCGGCGACTGACATACTGCTTCGATAACATCAGCTGCTCAGCGGCTGCAGTGAAGTTACCAGCATGTATTACGGCGATGTAAATCCGGAGATCTTCAATCTGCATAGTGTCCACTTATCGGTGACAGTGACGGGGTGTCTGGCGAAAACTCAGCCGCAGGCGTTAACTTATATCGGGTATTGGGTCACAGGGCAACGCGTCAGCACCCTCAGCCAGCGCGACAGGGATCATAGATTTACCGTTCCGTCATGTTTAAACAGGCTGTCAGCCGGGCTAATCGCGTTAATGCCGTTATAGTAAGCAGGCAGTGATGCAATCCATCCGGAACTAACCTGATAAGGAGTGGCTGGTGAAAAAATTACTCTGCGCAACGGTGCTGGCTGTTTTGCCAATAACCACGCTGGCAGCATCGGTGTTTACGCTGCAATCACAGGATTTCAGCGATAATGCCCTACTGGATAAAAAGTTTGCCGGTGCTAATAAAAGTAATCCTTCCTGCACCGGTGAGAATATCTCTCCCGAACTCAACTGGTCTGCGATTCCGGCGGGCACCCGCAGTCTGGCCCTGCTGATGACCGATCCGGTCGGGGCCAAAGGGCTGGGCGTGACTCATATGGTGGCCTATAACATTCCGGCCAGCCGTTCGTCGTTCGCGCAGGGGGCGCTGACAAAGGGCAAGGACTACACCGGCGGAAAAAATACACCCGGGACACTGCACTATTATGGACCTTGCCCGCCTGCAGGCAGCGGCCTGCATCACTATAACTTTGTGCTGATCGCCACCGATTTGCCGGTGGGTCAATTGAAAGCAGGGTTAACACAGGCCGAGCTGGTGGCACAGCTGAAAGGCCATGCGCTGGGCGCGGCCAGCACCGTTGGCCGCTTTAGCAATGAATGACCTGCACGTTTGCAGAGGCAGCGCTGAATAGCCTGCCTCTGCGCGCTACGGATCAGTCGCCACTGAACATCTCGCGGATGCGCGACGCAATGTGATGCGTGTGTGTCTCCAGCGCGAAGTGGCCGCTGTCCAGCATCTCGACCACCGCCTGTGGATTATCACGCTGCCAGGCCACGGCGCCCGGTGGAATAAAGAACGGATCGTGCTTGCCCCAGATCACCAGCGTTGGCACCTGCTGCTGGCGAAAGAACGCCTGAAATTCCGGGTAACGTTTCAGGTTACTGGCGTAATTGAGAAACAGGGCCTGCTGAATATCTTTGTTACCGGGGCGCTCCATCAACAGTGTATCCAGGGTATAGGTTTCCGGGGCGATCTGCTGCGGATCGCTTACCCCATGCAGATACTGCCACTTCACCCCTTCCAGCGTCAGGATGGCGTCACGGATCACCTGACCATTTGCTTCGCTGGGATCGTCCCAGTAGGCGCGGACCGGTGCCCAGGCCTCTCCTAATCCCTCCAGATAGGCGTTACCGTTTTGTGATATCAGCCCGCTGACGCGATCGGGGTAAGCCAGTGCCAGTCGCAGACCGGCAGGTGCGCCATAGTCGAAAACATACATCGCATAACGTTCCAGTCCCAGTGCATCGACAAAGGCGGTCAGCGTCTGGCCCAGCGCGTCAAAGGTCCAGGAATAGTTGCGCTCAGCAGGCACTTCAGTAAAGCCAAAGCCCGGCATATCGGGTGCGATGAGATGAAATTTATCAGCCAGAAGCGGGATCAGATTGCGGAACTGATGTGAAGAGGTGGGAAAGCCATGCAACAGCAGCAGTACCGGCAGGGAAGGATCGCCCGCTTCGCGATAGAAAATATTGACGCCATCGGCCTGCTGATAACGATAAGAAACAGAGTGTGTATTCATGATATTTTCCTGTAACTGGTTAAATGGCATTTATAGGGTTACAAGGGCTTATTATGCAGTGATAATGTAACCTGTCAAATTGATATTTAGTGGTTACATCAGGCCGTCTGTAACTACTCATCTGCTTTTTTATCGGTTACAGTAGCGTCAGAAGATTTCAATAATGAGGGCGACATCATGGCGGAAACGCAATCACACTCCGGCCAGGGGCCGTGGTTTCTGGCCGATCATCCGGCGCTGGATTTTATC
The DNA here is from genome assembly GCF_025153065.1 of Pantoea sp. XY16. Taxonomy (NCBI): domain Bacteria; kingdom Pseudomonadati; phylum Pseudomonadota; class Gammaproteobacteria; order Enterobacterales; family Erwiniaceae; genus Pantoea; species Pantoea sp. XY16. Next base: position 479,836 of record NZ_JANZNP010000005.1, read on the forward strand.
AACACCGAAGCTATCGCAGAGGGGCGGCCATACGATTTCTGGCAAAGCGATCAGGATGTTGAAGCCTGGCTGCAACAGGCCGGACTACTAACCGACGGATCTGCGCCGCAGTATGAGCCGGGCGCGCTGGTGCAGGCCGCTCGTCAGTTACGTCAGATTGTTCGTGACGCTGTGCAGCAGCATAAAGCAGGTGAGAATGTGAGTACTGAGGCGCTGAATGTCTGGCTGGGCCAGGCAACGAGTCACCTGCAACTGAGCGTGGAGTCGGGTTCGCTGACTATCCGGCGCGTTTACGCCAGCCAGAACGTGAGGCAACGGCTGGGACAGGTTGCAGAACAGGCTGCAATGCTGCTCACGCAGGAAGATTTCAGCAGAGTCCGTGCCTGTGAACATCCCGACTGCACCCTGTGGTTTTACGATCGCACCAAAGCGCATCGCCGCCGCTGGTGCAGCATGGCGCTGTGTGGCAATCGGGCGAAAGTTGCGCGTTTCAGGGCAGTAAAATCAGGTGGGTAGAGCGTGCGTCTGCCAGATAAAAAAACACCCTGCAGAGCAGGGTGTCAGAAACGTTATTTAGCCGCGGTCGTGGCGGGCTTTTGCCGTTTACGCAGCTTATCGATCAGTCGATGCGCTTCCGCTTTGGTTGCTACCGCAGGCGATGAACCGGTCAGCGGCTGACGCGCCGTTTCCCGCACCGTCAGAATGGTCAGCAGGCCGATCACGCCTGCACCCATCATGTAGTAGGCCGGCATCATGTTGTTTTTGGTGGTATCTACCAGCCACGCGGTAATCAACGGTGTCGTACCGCCGAACAGCGACACCGACAGGTTGAAACCGATAGCCAGTGCGCTGTAACGAATATCCGTGGTAAACAGGGCAGGCAGCGTCGACGGCATGGTGCCGCTGAAGCAGGTATGCAGCACGCCCAGAATCAGCAGGCCGCCAAATACCGCCCACATATTACCGGAGCCAATCAGCATAAAGCTCGGAATGGCAAGCAGGATCAGGCCTACTGCACCAAAGCCAATCACCGGACGACGACCAATGCGATCGGTCCAGCGCCCCCACAGCAGCGTCAGCGGCATCATCACGAACATTGCCACCATCACTAGCAGCAGACCACTCAGCTCTGGCAGACCCAGCACGCCGGTCAGGTAACTCGGCATATAAGAGGTCAGCATGTAGTTAGAGACGTTGAACAGCAAAACCAGACCGATACATTTCAGCATGGGCGCACGATATTTGCTTAGCATCTGCATCAGCGTCAGACGCGGTTTGCTCTGCTCCAGCGCTTCCTGCTTTTCCATGTGCTGCTGGAATGCCGGCGTCTCTTCCAGCTTCAGACGGACATAGAGGCCGAAAAGACCCAGCGGCGCAGCAATAAAGAACGGCACGCGCCAGCCCCAGGACATCATCGCCTCGTTCGACATCACGGTGGTCATCACCGTGACCAGGCTGGCACCCAGCAGGTAACCGCCAATGGTACCGAACTCCAGGAAGCTGCCCATAAAGCCACGGCGTTTGTCGGTGGAGTACTCCGCGATAAAGGTCGCTGCGCCACCATATTCACCGCCAGTCGAGAAGCCCTGAATCAGGCGTGCTACCAGCAGCAGAATCGGGGCCATAATCCCTATCGACGAATAGGCCGGGATTAGCCCGATACAGAATGTCCCGATCGACATCATGATCATCGTCATCGCCAGCACTTTCTGGCGGCCAATGCGGTCACCCAGGGGGCCAAACACCAGACCGCCAATCGGACGCACCAGGAAGGCGGCGGCAAACGTACCAAAGGTAGCGATCAGCTGCACCGCGTTGTTGGCATCCGGGAAAAAGACTTTGCCGATGATGACGGCAAGATAGCTGTATACGCCAAAGTCGAACCATTCCATCGCGTTACCGAGCGCCGCTGCGCCAACTGCGCGCTTCAGCATGTCGTTATCAATAACGGTAATGTCGTCAACAGTCAGCTCTTTGGGCTTCCTGTTCCAGAAATGTTTCTTTGGGTGTTCAGACGATGTGTTTCTGGTGTCCATATTCTCCTCAGGTACGTCAATGAAGGAGTCTTATAGCTTTCGCAGCCGCAAATAATGTTCAGAAGAAACCGTGGAAATGAAAGCTATAAGAAGCCGAATAATTTTTAAGTGAAGCGGCAGAAACCGCAGCCGGTAAACCTTAGACTACGAATGTAAGGTTTTGCAAGTTTTCAGCCGAAATAACTGGCTTTGCTGACAAAACTAGCACACTGCACTTAATCATGCCTGCTTACGCTCATAAACATTTGGTCATATCCCGCGTTTATGGCTCAGATGCTGTCTGGCTCAGATTTCATCAGCTACGCCTGCGCTCATTAATCAGCTTCAGGCCGTCAATACGATCCAGCGCCTGCAGCAGCTGTTCCGTGCTGGCGGTCAGGCTGATACGGATATAATCCCGCCCGGCGGGGCCAAAGCCGTGACCTGGTGCCACCAGCAGATGACACTCTCGCAGTAACAGGCTGGCGAACTCCTCGCCGGTAAAACCGGGTGGCGCAGGCAGCCAGAGGAAAAAGGTGCCCTGACGAGCGCGCACCGGCCAGTGCATCGCTGCCAGCCTGGCGAGTACCACGCGACGCCGCTGGTGATAAGGATCAGCCAGACGGTTAAGTTGCTCAGCAGAGAGCGACAAGGCGGTGATGGCGGCATCCTGCACCGCACCAGACACCGTGCTGTAGCTGTGAGTATGCAGTTTTTTAAAAGCCGTAATAATCGAGGCGTTTCCCACAGCAAAGCCCACACGCCAGCCTGCCATCAACGCGCTTTTCGACAGGGTGTAAATTTCCACCCCCCACTCTTTGCCATCGGGCTGGGCCAGCAGACTTAGCGGCTGCTCGTCCGGCTCACTGCCTAGCGTAGCGTAGGCGAAGTCATGGATCAGCGGAATAGGGTGCTGGCGGGCGAAAGCCAGCGCGTCGGCGAACAGCGCGGGCGTCGCCAGTGCGCCGGTGGGATTATGGGGATAGTTGAGCATAACCAGACCGGCGCGCGCGGTAATCTCATCCGGCACCTGAGTAAAATCGGGCAGGAAAGCGTTACGCGCCTCCAGCGGGATGCCATAAAAATCGGCACCGGCCTGGCGTGCTGCTGAGCGATAGATTGGATAACAGGGATCGGTGGAGATTAACACCTGGCCCGGGTTGAGCAGGGCGCGTGGAAAGCCGTTGACGCCAATGTGCGCGCCCTGAAACAGCGCAACTTCGGTATCGGGATCCAGCATGACCCCATAGTGACGCTGGTAAAAGTCTGCGATAGCCTGACGCAGGGCGGGCTTTCCCCAGAAGGAGGGATATTCATGATTTTCCGGCCGCGCCGCCGCAGCCTGTAAGGAGGCGATGACCGCAGGCGGCGTAGGCTGACGTGGGCTGCCCGATGAGAGATCGATAAGCGGTAACTGCGATGCATCCAGTTCTGCTGCCTGCTTCTCAAGTAAGCTGAAAAGATTCTCTTCCAGCCCTGCGACCAAATCTGAAGCTGCAAACTCCGCCATAACCGTCCCGCAATAAAGAGTATGAAGCGGAAAAGAATGACACAGCCGGGTTTCATTTCTTTAGCAGAAATAACGCTGAAGATTGCCGCCATCTGGATATTCAGCCTGTGACTATCGTTAGCATAAATAAGCCAAAGTCGGGGCCGGTTTTGCCTGTTCCTGATCGTAAGGGCTGTGATTAAATCGATTGCTCTCACAATAATGAATCAGGAAGTACTATGCGCATTACTTCACGGGGAATTATTTTTTCACTGACGGCTGTTTCAATTTTTACCTCTGCTGCGCAAGCCGCAGACCAGAAAAAAATACGCATTGGTTTTAATCCGGGTCCCTATAAAGAGCAGTTTGAAAAAGGCGTGGCACCTCTGTTAATTAAGCAGGGCTATACGCTGGAATATAAAGATTTCAGCGATGGCATACAGGTTAATGATGCTGTGCATCGCGGCACGATTGACGCCAATATCATGCAGCATCCGGTCTATCTGAAGTCGGTTAACGATCGGCTTGGCATCGATAACGTCGGTATTGTGCAGGTGCCGACCCCGCCAATGGGACTCTATTCTGAACGCGCAAAAACGCTCACGCAGCCTACGCCAGGCAGCACGGTCTCTGTGCCGAACCAGCCCTCAAATGAGTATCGGGCTGCGCTGCTACTTCAGAGTATCGGCTGGCTGAAAATCAGCCCTGAGAGCGACGCCGCAACCTTCTCGCAGAAAAACATTACGGAGAACCCCTACAAAATCGTGCTGAAAGAGATGGATAATGCCCAGCAGGTGCGCGCACTGCCTGATGTGGATTATGGTGTTATTCAGGGTAACTTCGCGGTCTCCAGTGGCCTGAAACTCAATTCCGCGCTGAAACTGGAGGCACCAACCAGCCAGTTTATTAACGTAGTAACGGTAGCGGGTAAAAATAAGCAGGCTCAGTTTGCCCGTGACATTATTGCCGGCTATCACTCGCCGGAATTCAAAGCGTATATCACCAGTAATGCGCAATATGCGGGCTATCTGTTGCCAGACTATTTCAAATGAGTCAGGCGGCTATCGCGTTTGACCAGGTCAGCAAAACCTTTGCACGTAACGGGTCAGAAGTGCAGGCGCTGCAGGATATTAATCTGCGCATCAACCAGGGCGATATTTTTGGCGTTATCGGCACCAGCGGTGCCGGAAAAAGCACGCTGCTGCGCCTGATTAATCATCTGGAAACGCCGACGACCGGCACGGTGGAGGTGCAGGGTGAAGCGTTACAGGGGATCAGCAAAAAGCGGTTAATTGACGTCAAAAAGCAGATTGGGATGATCTTTCAGCACTTTAATCTGCTCAATGCCCGTACCGTATTTCACAACGTGGCCATCCCGCTGATATTGCAGGGGCGGAGTAAAGATTTTATCGCCACCCGCGTAGCGGAACTGCTGGCGTTTGTGAACCTCAGCGACAAAGCCCACAGCTACCCGGACGAACTCTCCGGCGGTCAGAAACAGCGCGTCGGAATTGCCCGTGCGCTGGCGACCAACCCTGCCATTCTGCTGTGCGATGAGGCGACGTCGGCGCTGGATCCCCAGACCACGGTGCAGATTCTGCTGCTGTTACAGGAAATCAATCAGCGTTACGGCATCACCATTGTGCTGATCACCCACGAGATGTCAGTGGTGCAGAAGATCTGCAACCGGATGGCGGTGATGGCGCACGGTCGCATTGTTGAACAGGGCGATGTCCTGACGCTGTTCGCCGAACCACAGCAGGCGGTGAGCGCCAGCTTTGTGCAGTCGGTCATTCACGATCGCCTGCCACAGCAGACGCTTGAATTGCTCAGCGAGCATCCGGCAGCCGACGCGTTACGGCTGGAGTTTGTCGGCAGCACGGCACAGCAGCCGGTGATCAATCAGCTGATCCGCAACTATGAGGTGGAGGTGAATATTCTGTTCGCCAGCATGACTGAGGTGCAGCGCACCATTCTGGGTTTCATGATTGTGCAGATCAAAGGCGAACCCGCGCAGCGCGAGGCGGCGATTCAGTTTCTCACCGCGACCGGAGTAAAAATCAGTGATGTCTGAACTCTTTGAAACGGCTGTAACCGGCGATCAGTTCCTGACGGCGATGCAGGACACGCTGATTATGGTGGGGCTGTCGCTGGGCTTTGGTTCGCTGCTGGGGCTGCCGCTTGGCATTATTCTGGTGGTCTGCCGTCCGGGCGGGATACAGCCCCAGCGTCTGGTGCATCAGCTATTGAACCCTGTCGTGAATATCATCCGTTCGCTGCCGTTCATTATTCTGCTGATTACTATCCTGCCGCTGACGCGCCTGCTGGTGAACACCACGATTGGCACGGCGGGGGCCATTGTACCGCTGGTGATCTTTATTGCGCCTTATATCTCGCGGCTGGTGGAAAGCGCGTTGCTGGAGGTCGACGAAGGCATTCTGGAGTCAGCCAACGCGATGGGGGCTACTACGCTGCAGACCATCTGGTATTTCATGCTGCCGGAAGCGGCTTCCTCGCTGGTGCTGGCCCTGACCACTGCCACCATCGGACTGCTGGGCGCCACGGCGATGGCGGGCACGGTGGGTGGCGGCGGCATTGGCGACCTCGCCATTACTTACGGTTATCAGCGCTTTGACGCCTTTGCCACGATTTCCACTGCGCTGGTTCTCATTGTGATTGTCCAGCTTCTGCAAACCCTGGGTACGCGTATTTCACGTCGTATCCGACGCGAGTAAACCATGAAGAAGAATGATTTAGCGGTAATGCACTGGGGCACCTATCACGTCACCACCGACGGTGACACGCTGACGTCGGTCAGGCCGGTGGCGTGGGACCGTAATCCGTCCGCTATCGGTCAGTCGCTGCCGGGCGCGGTGCAGAGTGAAACCCGGGTCAGAAATCCGGCTGTCAGGCTCGGCTATCTGCAGAACAGAAGCGCTTCACGCAGCGGACGCGGTAAAGAGCCGTTTGTCGAGGTGAGCTGGGAAGTGGCGCTGCAACTGGTGGCTGAAGAGCTGGTGCGGGTGAAAACCGGGCACGGCAATGAAGCGATCTATGCCGGTTCATATGGCTGGTCCAGCGCCGGACGATTTCATCATGCCCAGAGCCAGCTGCACTGCTTCTTTAACCACTACGGCGGCTACACCGCCAGCACCAATACCTACAGCATTGCGGCCGGTGAACGCACGCTGCCGCACATCATCGGTAATCTGGATGAGTTACAACGTCACCATACTCACTGGCCGGTACTGGCGGAGCATTGTGAGCTGTTTGTGGCGATTGGCGGATTGCCGCTGCGCAATGCGCAGGTCAATGGCGGTGGGGCTAACGATCATGCGCTGGCTCACTGGCTGACCACACTGCGGCAGAATGGCACCCGCTTTATTAACATCAGTCCGGTCAGAAACGATCTCGCCGGGGTGGCCGATGCGGAGTGGCTGGCGATAAAGCCCGGCTCCGATACGGCGTTACTACTGGCCATCGGGCAGGTATTGATTGCGGAATCCCTGTATGACGCGGCCTTTGTGGCGCGCTACACCGTAGGCTTCGATATCTATGCGGCGTATCTGTTGGGTGAACACGATGGCATCGCCAAAACGCCCGAATGGGCTGCGTCACTAACCGGGCTGGCAGCCGATCAGATTCGCGGATTAGCACGGCAGATGGCGGCTCACAAAACGATGGTCAATATTGCCTGGTCAGTGCAGCGTGCGCGGCAGGGCGAGCAGGCGTTCTGGGCCACTGTCGCCACCACTGCGCTACTGGGGCAGATTGGCACGCCCGGCGGCGGGCTGGGGTTTGGTTACGCCTCAACCAATCTGGCGGGTGCCGCCCGGCGACAGTTCTCTGGCCCCCGGCTGCCTGCCGGCCATAATGCCGTACAGCAGACTATACCGGTGGCACGTATCGCTGACATGCTGCTTAATCCCGGCGGTCTCTACGCGTTTGACGGCCAGCAGCGAACCTATCCCGACATCCGGCTGGTCTACTGGGCTGGCGGCAACGTCTTCCATCATCATCAGGATATCAACAAGCTGATACGCGCATGGCAGCAGCCGGACACCGTGATTGTGCATGAGCAGTTCTGGACGGCGCAGGCCAGATTTGCCGATATCGTCCTGCCCGCCACCACTTCGCTGGAGCGCGAGGATATCGGCAGCGCCAGCAACGACGGCTTTATTATTGCCATGCCGCAGCATCTGCCGCCGTTTGGGGCGGCAAAATCGGATTACGCCATCTTTGCTGAGCTGGCGCAGCGGCTCGGTTTTGCTGATGCCTTTACTCAGGGACGCGGTGAGCGCCAGTGGCTTGAAGCCATTTACGCAGACTCCCGGCCACGCGCAGCGGCGCAGGGCATCGAACTGCCGCCCTTTGAGGCCTTCTGGTCACAGGGCGTGGTGGAATATCCCGCGCCTGACACACCACAGATCCTCCTTAAAGCGTTTCGCGATAACCCGGAGTCGGCCCCGCTCAGCACGGTATCGGGAAAAATCGAACTCTTTTCGCAGCGGGTGGCTGACTTTGGCTATGAAGAAGCGCCCGGCTTTGCCTTCTGGTATCCGCCGGAATATCAGGCTCAGCAGCAGGAGAAGCAGCAGTGGCCGTTGCATCTGCTCTCCAGCCAGCCGCGAACCCGGCTGCACAGCCAGTACGATCATGGCCGGGTCAGCCGGGCCACCAAAATTGCCGGGCGCGAGCCGCTCTGGATGCACCCTGAGGATGCGGCTGCGCGTGGCATTGAGGAGAACAGCATCGTGAAAGTGTTTAACGGACGCGGCGCGCTGCTGGCGGGCGTGCATCTGACACAGGATATCCTGCCGGGGGTGGTGCAGATGTCGACCGGGGCCTGGTATGACCCGCTGGAACAGCAGGAGGGCAAGCCGCTGGATAAACATGGCAACCCTAATGTGCTGACCCAGGATCGCGGCAGTTCACGACTGGGCCAGGGGTGCAGCGCGCAGACCTGTTTTGTAGAGATTGCGCTTTACCACGAGATCCTGCCTGAAATCACAGCGTGGTCGCCACCGGAATTTGTGATCCCGACCACAGAGTAATCTGCGGACGGGGACTTAAGGGGCGGTGGGATATTCCCATCCGCCGCATATCCATAGCAGGATTAGTTGGTAGTTAACGCATAACTGAAATGGCAAGGTAAAACGATTCTATGCCAACAGAGTGTTAATCATGAGTGCGTTAACCCCATCAGAATTGCCGGTCATTGATTTCGCATTATTGTCAGGTAATCAACAGCAGCAGCGACAGGTTCTGGAAAAATTAAGCCAGGCCGCGCGTGATGTCGGTTTCTTCTACTTAATTAATCACGGTATCGACCGTGAATTACTGGATGAGGTTCAGCGGGTCGCACGGACGTTTTTTGCTCTGCCGCAGGCGGACAAAACGGCGGTCGCGATGGCCAACTCACCGCATTTTCGTGGTTACAACCTGGCGGGCGTG